>NZ_CP012983.1:900000-1196214 GCF_001411495.1 Burkholderia cepacia ATCC 25416
CCAGTGCGCCCCACACGCCGGCAAAACCGGCACCCACTATCAGGATTTTCTGCGACATGATCATTGCCCTCGGTTGATGTCGACCGCGGCCATCCGCCGCGCGAAATCATCGTAGGGGGATGCTGCCGCGTGCAGTAGATCCGCAACCGTGCTCACGATGTTGCCTCTGCGGCACCAATCGATCGCATGTCACCGGAATCGATCGCAGGCATGATGTGCGGCGAAGTTCGTGCGTTGCTGCCCCCCCTTCGTCACCCACCTGAATCGTCGATGAGGCAAATGAAATGCATCTCGGAAGATCGTACAAGCTATCGGAATTCCTGATCTGGACGCGCTGGAAGATCTACGAGCTGCTCATTTTCGGTTCCGTTCCGGTCGTGCTGTACAAGTTCTTTTCGATCACGTGGCTGTCGATCCCCCTGACGATCGTGGTGCTCCTCGGCACCGCGACGTCGTTCATCGTCGGCTTCAAGAACGTCCAGACGTACAACCGTGCAGCGGACGCGCTCGAAATCTGGACCGGCATCCTGAGCAAGAGCCGCCGCTGGGGACAAATTGCGCGCGACTTCGTCGCGGATGAAGAGGTTGCCCGAAAGCTGGTATACCGCCACCTCGCCTGGCTGACCGCGCTGCGATACGACCTGCGTCGCCCGCGGGTCTGGGAAAGCACGACCAAACGCTACAACGCGGAGTACCGCCGCTTCTATCGTGTTCCCGAATGGGAAAAGGACATCAGGGAACTGCTGCCCCAATACCTGTCTCCCGCGGAAACGGCGCAGGCGCTGTCGTCCTCCTCCATCACGACATGCGTGCTGAGCCTTCAAGGTACGTCGCTCAAGACGCTTTACCTGGCCGGCCAGCTGAATTCGGGTTTTTACATGGAGCTTCAAAAGACGATCGGGGACTTCGTCGATCTCCAGTCGAGGTCGGAGCGATTCAAGAACTTCCCCTATCCGCGCCAGTACGCGACCGTCAGCTCGCTGTTCGTGCGGTTCTTCTGCCTTTCGCTTCCGTTCGGTCTTCTGAACGAATTCAATCGATTGAACGACAGCGTGAGCGGCTTCATGCACGGCAACATGGTATGGCTGGTTGTACCGTGCAGCGTCGCCGTTTCGTGGATGTATACGTCGCTCGAACAGGTAGGCGAAAGCACCGAGAATCCGTTTGAAGGCGGCGCGAACGATGTGCCCATTTCAACGCTGTGCAGCACGATCGAACGCGACCTGAAGGCGATGCTCGGAGAACACGAAAGCGAATCGTCGAGCCGCACGATCATCGCGCTATAGGGCGTTCAGCGCCTTTCCGACGCCGCTCGGCACGAATTCACGCTGCACGTGCCGCCGTCGATGCCGTCGTTCGGGCCGCACCGCGTGCCCTGCCGGGCAATCCTCCTTTCGTCGATTGTTGTCGCCGAGACAACATGGTGAGGTCCTTCGCGGCGCTACTGCCGCGCGACCACATCGCCTACGCTTGGCGCTGACGGTGGCCGTACATGCTGCCCGATGCGTTCCGGAGCACAGGGACGACACCGCAAGCACAACGCGCGAAACCACGCGGCGAATCTGCGCCGCGTCGCGTCTTCACGCGTCATTGGTCGCGCCGGCAAACGCCGTCGCGACGGGTGCCCCCGGCACCTCACCTACCGAGGAACGATCCGTGACAGAAGAAGATATCCGCAGCAAAGCGTTCGCGATGCCCGTCCCCAACCCGGCGTATCCGCGTCCGCCCTTCCGCTTCGTCAATCGGGAGTACTTCATCATCTCGTATGAGACGGACCTGGATGCCCTCCGTGCCGCCGTGCCGGCACCGCTGACGGTCGACCATGCCGTCGTTCACTACGAGTTCATCCGCATGCCCGATTCGTCGGGATTCGGCGACTACACGGAAAGCGGTCAGGTGATCTCCGTTCTGGATGCGGACGGCAACCGGGCCAACTTCACGCACTCGATGTACCTCGACGACGAAGGCCCGATCGCAGCCGGACGGGAGATCTGGGGATTTCCGAAGAAACTGGCCTCGCCCAGGCTCTGCATCGACGGCAAGGACACGCTGCTCGGCACGCTCGACTACGGCACGCAGCGCATCGCCACCGGCACGATGGGCTACAAGTACCGCGCGCTCGACACGGCAGCGGAGCGCCGCAAGCTCGCCGACACGCCCAACTATCTGCTCAAGGTCATTCCGCACGTCGACGGCTCGGCGCGCATCTGCGAACTGGTGCGTTTCTTCCTGCGCGACGTCGACGTGATCGGCGCATGGGAGGGGCCCGCCGCGCTCGAGCTGCGTCCGCATGCGCTCGCATCGGTTGCCGAACTGCCGGTTCGCAAGGTGATCGGCGCGCGTCACGTCATTGCGAATCTCACACTCGATATCGGCGAAGTCGCCCATGACTACCTCGCCCCCGCCGAGCCGTTGAAGCTCGCGGTCAACCAGTAAGCTCCCGGAGGACATATGGCACTGAATGACAAGGTCGCGCTCGTAACGGGCGCAGCAAGCGGTATCGGCGAAATGTGCGCGCGCAAGCTCGCGGCGGACGGCGCGACGGTCGTGATCGCCGACCTCAATCTCGCGGCAGCACGACAGGTCGCCGACGACATCGTCGCCGGCGGCGGGAAAGCATCGGCGGTCGCAATGGACGTCACCAGCGAGGAAGCCGTCGATGCGGGCGTGGCCGACACCGTGAACCGGCTGGGCGGCATCGACGTGCTCGTGTCGAATGCGGGCATCCAGATCGTCAACCGGATCGAGGACTACACGTTCTCCGACTGGAAGAAAATGCTGGCCATTCACCTCGACGGGGCATTCCTGACGACCCGCGCCGCGCTGCGGCACATGTACGCGTCGAACAAGGGCGGCTCGGTGATCTACATGGGCTCGGTGCATTCGCACGAAGCGTCGCCGCTGAAGTCCGCCTATGTGACCGCGAAGCACGGGTTGCTCGGCCTCGCGCGCGTCGTCGCGAAAGAAGGCGGGGCGCGCGGCATCCGCGCGAACGTCGTGTGCCCGGGCTTCGTCAGGACCCCGCTGGTCGACAAGCAGATTCCCGAGCAGGCGAAAGTCCTGGGCATCTCGGAACAGCAGGTCGTCAAGGACGTGATGTTGAAGGAAACGGTCGACGGCGAATTCACGTCGGTGGCCGACGTCGCGAACACGGTTGCGTTCCTGGCCGGCTTCGAGTCGAACGCACTCACCGGACAATCGATCGTGGTCAGCCACGGCTGGTTCATGCAGTAAGGAGAACACCATGCAACCGAGCCAGCGAAACAAGCTGAAGCAGTCCCATCGGATCGAGCTCCCCGCCTATGACGAAATCGGGCTCGTGCTGCAGGGCGGCGGCGCCCTGGGTGCATACCAGGCCGGCGTCTATGAAGGCATGGCCGAGGTCGGCGTGGAACCGACGCAAATCGCCGGCGTCTCGATCGGCGCGCTGAATACCGCGATCATCGCGGGCAACGCGCCTGCCGATCGCACGGAAGCGTTGCGCGGCTTCTGGAACACCGTCAGCCAGCCGACCGACCCGCTCTCGCACGTCGGCGCGTACCTGTCGGCTTGGCCGGGGCTTGAAGACGTGGGGCGCAGGTGGTCGAGCGCATGGGCCGCCACGCGCACACTGATCGAAGGCCAGGGCGGATTCTTCGCTCCGCGCATGCATGCGCCTTTCGGCGGATTCGGCAGGAAGCGTCCCGACCAGGTCAGCTATTACGACACGTCGGCTTTGCGCGACACGCTTCTGAGGTACGCGAACTTCGATCGCATCAACGACGGGAACATTCGCGTCTCCGTCGGCGCGGTCAACGTGCGAACAGGCAATCTCGTCTATTTCGACAATTCGAAAATGCGTCTGGCGCCGGAGCATTTCATCGCGTCGGGCGCATTGCCGCCGGGCTTTCCCGCCGTCGAGATCGACGGCGAGTTTTACTGGGACGGCGGCCTGGTGTCCAACACGCCGCTCACCGAGATCATCCGGGAAAGCCAGCACAAGGACACGCTCGTGTTCCAGCTCGACCTGTGGAGCGCGCGAGGCAAGCTGCCGGGCGACTTTCTCGACGTCAGCGAGCGCACCAAGGACATTCAGTATTCGAGCCGCACGCGCGCCATCACCGCGTTCATGTCGCAGAACCAAAAGCACGCCCAGATGATCAAGGCGTTGCTCGAACATATTCCCGAACACGTTCGGCTTGCCCACCCGCTGCTGCGCGACGCGCAGAAAACGGCGGACGGCAGCGCCGTGAACGTCGTGCACCTGATCTACAAGAACAAGACGTTCGAGGGGCACTACAAGGACTACGAGTTCAGCAAGGACACGATGCGCGAGCATTGGGCAAGCGGCCTCGAGGATATTCGCCGTACCTTCGGCCACCCGGAGTGGTTCGAGATTCCGAGCCGGGAAATCGGCTTCGTCACGCGGGACGTGCACCGCTATCGGCAGGACGTCGACGAACCCGGCTGGTCGGGCAAGGATGCGTTGCCGGCACGGCAACATTCGCCGGAGCAGGAATCGTCCGTCGCCAGGTAACGCGCGTCGACACCTGCCACGGGGCAGCAAGGCGGTCGTTCAAGCGCCCGCATCGCGTGACGAGCGGCCCGGCCGGTACTGCCCCCGACTCGACGTATCCGCCCTGCAAGACCGGATCAGGCGGCGCCGCGGCCGGCCTTCGGAACAGGCTACGCGGCAGCCTCAAGGAGAGCATCATGATGTCGCATGAATTGATCGCGCGGTACGGCACATGGGTCGTATTCCTGAACGTGCTCGGGTCTTCGCTCGGCCTCCCGTTGCCGGCCATACCGACGTTGATCACGGTAGGCGCGGGCGCCGCGCTCGTCACGCATGTCGGGTCGTCGACGCTGCTGCATTTCCTGACGATACTGGGTGCCGCCGTGGTCGGCGGCCTGCTCGGCGATCTGGTCTGGTTCCAGGGAGGCAAACGGTACGGCAAGCGCACGCTTCACACCGTCTGCGGCCTGTCGCCGTCGCGCGAAGCGTGCGTCACGACGACCGAGCGCTTTTTCGGACGCTGGGGCGTTCGCGTGCTCGTCGTTGCGCGGTTCGTACCCGGCCTTTCGCTCGTTGCCGTTCCGCTCTGCGGTGCGATGGCCGTCCGGGTGCGCGCCTTCGTCCTGCACGATTGCGCCGGCATTGCACTGTGGGCGTCGATCGGCCTCGCCATCGGCACGCTGTTCGCGTCGCAGATCGATGCGATCTTCGCGACTGTCGCCCGGCTCGGCTGGCAAGCGCTCGTCGTGATCGGCATCGCCCCGGTGCTGTACTTTCTGTATGGCTACTGCCGCAGGCAGATGATGGCAAATGCGCTCGGGAAGGCGCGGATCAGCGCGGGCGAATTGCATGCGCTGCTCGCGAACAAGCCGCGGCCGGCCGTGATCGATATCCGCTCCGCCGAATGGAGAACGCGCGATCCGTTTGTCATTCCGGGCGCGCTGATCGCCGATGGACGCCAGCCCCGCCAGATCATGGAGCGTTATGGAACGAACCGGACGCTGGTCATCTATTGCGCGTGTCCGCACGAAGCGTCTGCTGCGTCGGTGGCCAGGCAGCTGCGGCTGTCCGGCGTCAAGCTCGCATTGCCGCTCACCGGCGGCATCGATGCATGGCGTGTCGCGGGCTTCGACGTGGAACCGATGATCGCGATGAACGACACGGCAATCGGCGCCGCCGGGCAGCAGCTTTTCACGCAATGACTGCCATGGCGCCTTCATGCGCCGAAGCAGCGCGTATCGCCCGGCTCGTGCGGCGGATGACCGAATCGGCATCACGACTCTTGCTGCCCCGGCTTCGCGCGTCCCCCGCCCCGATCCTCGGCGAACCGGGCCTCGCGCTCCCGCGACTGCGCGCCTCGCGACAACCGGGCCGGTACTTTGCTCGGGTACACTCATGCCTCCGCCACACGCGCCGTCACAGCATGGACAGTCAGCTTTGGATCATTTGCGGGCTTACATTCGTCATCCATGTGATCGCGACACTGGCCTATGCGGTGCGGATCGCCGGCGTTCGAACGCGCCGGATCGCCCTGTCGTTTTCCTTGTTCGGGATCATCGCGCTGGTTTCCCGGACGGCCAACTCCTTTCAGGGGCCGTTCATCGCGAAACGGGTCGAAATGGATATTGCGCATCGGATGGGCAGCGGGCTGCTCACCGATTTTCGGCTCTTCCTGCTGAGCGCCACCGTGGCGAGCATTGCCGGCGCATTCCTGATCCCGACTTTCCAGCGTTATTTCAGCCGCGCCGTCGAACACTTTCAGGTGAACCGTTCGATTCCGCGGCTGCTGGTGGACGCCTGCAGTCGCGCCGGCGTCAACTATCTTCGCGTGGGCGCACGACTGCCTTCCCGCCACAACGTCACGCAACTGACCGCGAGCACCGGCGTGTCCTGGAAAGTCATCGTGCTGAACGTGGCAGCCATGGCGATCTGGACGGTCGGTGTGTTCGCGTCGCTGTATGCGGGTTACCTGAAACCCGACCTGAGGGTGACATGCGCGAACCTGTCGTCCGTCATCAACGGCTTCGCGACCGTGGTGCTGGCCGTCGTCATCGACCCGCAGGTTTCTGTCATGACCGACGATGTCATCGAAGGCCGGATATCGGAAAACAGCTTCCGGCGGGCCATCACGACGCTCGCCGGTGCGCGGGTTCTCGGCACGCTGTGCGCTCAGGCGGCGCTCGTTCCGGCGGCGTTGGTCATTGTCCGTGTCGCGGAAATCATTTAACCAGGAATAGTCGTCTGCAGATGCAGTATCGTAAGCACCCTCGCAGTCGCGCAGACAAGCCCCACGATCTCCGCCGAGATGTCCCAGATGATTCCACTCCACCGCGATCCAGCGTTCTATCAGCTCCTTGCCGACAGCTACGCCCGGCTGCTTGGCCGCCCCCTGGTGCCTCAAGCCATGCCCGTGGACGAAGCTACCGAATGGCTCTATGAGCGTGCGCCGTTCGCGGTACTCGCGCACAACACCGATCCCGACCCGGTCTTCATTTACGGCAACAAGGCCGCGCAGCGCCGGTTCGGGTACAGCTGGGATGAAATCACCCGACTGCCGTCCCGGCTTTCAGCAGAAGCCCCGAATCGCGAGGAGCGGCAGCAATTCCTCGCACGCGTACAGCGGCTCGGCTACGAGGCGGGCTACAAGGGCGTGCGGGTCACCAAGTCAGGCCAGCGCTTCATGATCGAGGAAGCCACGCTGTGGCAACTGCTCGACGCCGACGGCACACTGCACGGCCAGGCGGTTGTCATCCCGCGCACGCGTGACATCTGATCGGACGACCCGGTGTCTGGACCAGGGTCTGGCCGCCCTGCACGCCCTACCCTTCCATCGACTGCATTGGTGCGGACCGGGCAACACCATGCATCCCGAGTCGATCTGGTGCGTCGGCTCGTCTTTGCCTAGCATGCAAGTACGTGTGGTCCATCGACGGGATGGCACTCGTGGGGATTGACTGGCAGGCAAGCGCTGCGCCGTTGCGCTGATTCGCTTCGAAGAACAACGCATCGCCTCGATACCCAAGGTTCGAGAGCCGCTCGCGTTGGCCATACCGGCAACCGGGAGGCATATGGAGAACGAGAGGTTGCAACCTCCGCCGCTGACACTGCTCGACAAATACCGCGGGAAGGAATTCGCCCCGCTCTACACGACCACGGTCACGGTCTCTGGCGGCACATCCAGGCACGGCCGTGCATCGGGCGTCGCGAAATCCGACGACGGCAGTCTCGTCCTCGATCTGCGCGTGCCCGCCGAACTGGGCGGCCCGGGCGGCGGCACCAATCCCGAGCAGCTTTTTGCCGCCGGTTACGCCGCGTGCTTTCACGGCGCGCTGAGCCTGCTGGCGCAACGCGCAAGGGTCGATATCCGGGAGACGGCCGTCACCGTCGAAGTCTCGTTCGGCCGCGATCCGGTAGATGGCGGATATGCGCTGGTTGCCAACGTCACCGTCCGCATGCCGGGTGTCGAGTTGCCCGTCGCGGAAGGTCTCGTACGCGACACGGAACGTCTCTGCCCTTATACGAAGATGGCACGACAAGGCATATGCGGCTTCATCGCCGTGTCGGCATGATGGGCGATTGGTTCGGAAGCGGCAACAGAGTGCGCACCTTGCCGGCACTACTAGCTCCCGGGACGCACGATTACGATGGTTGCCGGGCAGGTGCTGCGGCGAATCGCCATCCGACGCGCCCATGGCACCGCTTCAACCGATCAGGAGAACAGATCATGACGCAACGTATCAACTACTTTCAGCAATCGCCGGAACTGGTCAGGAAGCTCATCGAGCTGGACGGCTTGTTTCAGAAGACGACGATCGAGGCGCCGGTCCGCGAGCTCGTCGAGATCCGGGCATCGCAGCTCAACGGCTGCGCATTCTGCGTCGACATGCACATCAAGATGGCAAAGATTCATGGCGAGCGTGAATTGCGCCTGCATCACGTCGCGATCTGGCTCGAATCGACGCTGTTTTCACCCCGCGAGCGCGCCGCGCTGGAATGGACCGAGGTACTGACCCGCCTCCCTGCGCATGGCGTGCCGGACGATCTCTACGCACGCGTACGGGAACACTATTCCGAGCAGGAATTGTCGGATCTCACCGTCCTCGTGGGCGCCATCAATAGCTGGAACCGGCTGAATGTCGCATTCCGCATCGCGCCGGGATCGTTCGACAAGATGTTCGGGCTCGACAAGGCCAACCTGGAGTGACGACATGAAACGCATCATGCTCGTACTCGCGCCGCTGGTATCGTCGCTGCTGATGGCCGTTCAGCCGGCCGTCGCCGCACCGCAAGCGAAGGTCACGCCGCTGACCACGGAGCCGTTGCCCGAGTATCCGGGCAAGGAAGTCCAGATGATCGTCGTGGACTATCCGCCCGGCAGCGTCGACCCCGTTCATCGTCACGACGCGCACGCGTTCGTCTACGTGCTCGACGGCAGCATCGTGATGGGCCTGAACGGCGGCAAGGAGGTCACGCTCCACGCCGGCGACACGTTCCACGAAGGCCCGGAGGACGTCCACACGGTCGGGCGGAATGCCAGCAGCACGAAGCCGGCAAAATTCGTCGTGTTCCTGATCAAGAACAAAGGCGCGCCGGTCCTCACCCCCGTGAAGTAAGGTAATCGTCGTCGCGGCCCGGCAATGCCGGGCCGCTTCTCCGGTTTCAATCGCGACAGTACGTCGAACCCATGTGATTCGCGTACGGCGACGACTCGATCCACTTCGGATCGGCAGCCAGCAGCGGATTGATTCGTGTTCGAGGCCACGCTGAGGCGATCGGGCGACTTGAACGGATACGCGACGGGCGATCGCCCGATCGGGCGCCGGCGCACCGCGGTGGCGTCGGAACCTGACCCAGTTGACACGGCGGATGCGACCACCGGCCCGATCTTGCTTACCGCCCCCTGATATATGCACTGTGTTCTCGGCGGCAATCGGCCGCCGTGAACTGCCCCCTCTCGATTGGAATCAATCGCCCTCTCAAGCTTCGCGATCAGCCAACTCGCATCAACCTTCGATGCACTTGCCTCGAACCCCGACTCGCTTTCCGCGATACCGATCGCGGAGATGAGCCGCGCGCTTCGCGCGACGCGTGACCAAGTGGCCGCGCGCGGATCTCGCGCCGGCCGCATGCCCTGTCTTCGCCGGTGCCTGTGCCCTCCTTCGTACGCGCTCGGGCGTCAGCGGCTCGCCGCAAAGGCATCGATTCCGGTCACCTTCGCGGACCACGCCCACAGACGCGCCGCCTCATCCGGATCGATCGCATGCGGCCGCACGCCGGATTCCTCGTTTCCCTGCGTGACGACCGCGACGTCGCAATCCTCGCAATAGACACCGCCGATCGCCGCAAGACGCGGCGACGTTGCCGCCCATACCTGGGTTGCGGCACCCTGGGCCGGCGTCTTGAAAGTCGGATCGACCGGCACACCGTGCTCGTCCACCCAGCCCTGCGCCATCATCTCTTCACGTGTCAGATGACGCTGCAGCGGCGTCGCGATCTTGCCCGGATGCAGCGAATAGGCGCGGACGCCGAACGGGGCGCCCAGCGCGTCGAGCTGCACCGCGAACAGCGCGTTGGCGGTCTTCGACTGCGCATACGCGAGCCATTTGTCGTAGCCGTGTGCGAACTGGACGTCATCCCAACGAATCGGCGACAGCCGGTGCCCGAGCGACGACACCGCGACCACGCGGGCGCCGCCGCCATGCGCGAGCACGGGCCACAGCCCGTTGACGAGCGCGTAATGGCCAAGATGATTGACGACCATCTGCGCTTCCCGGCCATCGCCGACGCGTGTCTCCGGGCACGCCATGATGCCCGCGCTGTTGATGACGATGTCCACGTCGCGCCGCCCATCGACGAACCGCGCCACGAACGTGGCCACGCTCGCGAGATCGGCGAGGTCGAGTGCCGCAATCTCCACACCGTCGATGCCGCGCGTTGCTTCGCGCGCGGCATCGACGTGCCGTGCGCCGACGAAGACGGTCGCACCGGCTTGCGCCAGTGCGCGCGTCGTTTCCAGGCCGAGACCAGAATGGCCGCCCGTGACGATGGCGGTCTTGCCACGAAGGTCGAGATCGGCCAGTACGTCGCTTGCCGTCGATGCTGCGCCGAATCCGGAATGAAGGGGGTGTTGCCTGCTCGTCATCGAAAGCTCCTGGAACGATGCGTGAAGCACGCGCCCGCCTGTCGGTCGCGTCACTGCACGAGGCCATTTTCCGGCGGCGCCCCCGGACTGTGAATGCAATAGAATCCGATTTTTCGTCGAGATCGTCCGGAGCTTGAACGTGGATCCCCTGTCGGAAGTGCTGTCGCTGCTGGAAACGCGCGACTCGTATTTCACCGGCCTGAGAGCAGGCGGCCAGTGGGCGGTTGCCATTCCCCCGCCCGAGGGAATCAAGTTCAATGCGGTTGTCGAGGGAAGTTGCTGGCTGACCGTCGACGGCGCCGGGGCGCCGATCCGGCTGCGCACGGGAGACTGCTTCCTGCTCGCATCGCCGCGGGCATTTTCACTGGCGAGCGATCCATCGGTTACGCCGGTCCCTGCCGCCGACGTGTACCGGAACGTCGAACACGGCATCGCGCACTATGGCGAACCGGCGAACTGCTTTCTGATCGGCGGCCGCTTCTCGTACGAGGAAGGCATGCCGCTGCTGCTTGGCAGCCTGCCGCCCGTGGTGATCGTGAGCGGCGACTCCGAGCAGGCGGCGGTGTTGCGCTGGGCGCTGCAGCGGCTCGCACATGAATTCGGCAAGCCATCGCCGGGGGCGTCGCTGATGGTTCGGCATCTCGGCCACATGATGCTGGTCGAGATCCTGCGCCGCTACGTGGACGACGGCGCGAACAGCGATGTCGGATGGCTTGCCGGGTTCGCGGACTCCCGGGTGAGCACGGCGCTTGTCGCCATTCATGCGGAGCCCGCACGACGCTGGACAGTCGACGAACTCGCGACCTGCTGCCACGTATCGCGTTCGACGTTCGCGCTGCACTTCAAGCGGCGGCTGGGATTCGGGCCGCTCGAGTACGTACTGCGCTGGCGCGTGCAACTCGCGATGCGGGAACTGCGACGCTCGAACGCATCGATATCGGCAATCGCGCAAATGCTCGGCTACGACTCGGATAGCGCGTTCGGACATGCGTTCAAGCGCATCGTGGGTTGCTCTCCTCGTGCCTATCGACATGACATCACGGGCGGGGCGGGCGGCTAGCGTCATCGCCCGGCACGCTACCGCCTCTGTTGGCGCCCCAGAACCCGTTTCAGTCACGCCATCGATGCTGCCATCCTCCGATGGGATTCATTCCGATCAACATCATCGGGATAAGTTTTCTTATCACAACACTACTATAGTCAGATCAAACTTGCGATCCGGACAACATGCGACCACGAGCGTCCCCGTCGTGACGGCCCTGTCGAAAGTTGGCAGAAGCCTTTGCGCAGCCTCGCCGGTGACAACGTCCTTTCTGTCTACGCCCGGCTGCGAGTGCATGCGCGCTTCGTGCCGAATCCCGTTTCGTGGAACACCAATCGAATAATCGCGCCGGCTCACCGCGCGCATCACGGAATGGCGTGCATCGGCTGGCGACTGACGCCGCCTTCGCACTGACGTCCAGACGCGGGCTCCCTGTCGATTCGACGGCTGTCACAATTTCGGCAAGCAACGTCAGGTGCATGCCCCCCTGCCCCATGTCGCGGAATCGGGAGAGGTGTCGTTTTCCGTATAAGGCATGAATGGTCGGCGTCGACTGGTTGTCGAGACAGTTGCCTCGTCGCGGTCGAAATAAGATGGACACCCGATCGACGATGCGCGTATGATGGTTTCATTCGAGCGCCCGTTTGCTGTTTGCCCGCTCGCCCTCCACTCGCCACCGTGTTGCGTCGCGTACCGCCTCGCTCGCAACGTTTGTCCCTTTCACACCGACCCGCCGCGCCATGCATCAGGCGATGCTGGCAGCATACGCTCGTCCTTGCGAGTCGCCGCAATCGATCGCCAGGAGTTCATGATGAGCATGCATATTTACCGTGGATTCGAGATCTATCCACTGATTTACCCACACGTGCCTGCGTTGGATGGCAACCCGCATAACTACGATGCCGGCTTCGACGCAGCGGTCAAGATTTGTCTTCGCGGCACCACCGATACGCTGACGCAGAGCCAGACTTTCAGGCTTCTCGACGACAGTCCGTTCGATACCGCCGGTGACGCACGTCGTGCGTCATTGCGCTATGCCGAAAGTGTCATCGACGAAAATCGCGAAAAGCAGGGCTTCTTTTCGAGCGCCGTCTGACGCGACTCACGATGGCAAAGTAACTTTCCAGCAATTTGGAGGACGAAATGATCGTCGACGAACTTCTTGACCTGATCAGAGGGTGCAAGGTCACTCGGAGCGACGCTGTCCTGCCCGCAGGAATGACCCGTTCCGCGCTATGTCATCAACAGGAGCTGCAGATGTTCGCGGCTGTGCGCGCATTTTCAATCGGAGCCGGGTATTCGGAATTCGAATCTGACGAGATCGCAAGCACCGTCATGACACGACTCGGCTAGTTTTCCCGTCGACCGTTTTCAACCAGGAGTTACATGACAACCATCACACTGAAGATCAACGAACCAATCGATGTCGCGCTGCGACGATTCCGGCGCAGTATCGAGAAGACCGGGTTGATTCGCGAGTTGCGCAGTCGCACCAGCTACGAAAAGCCCACGACGGAGCGCAAGCGGAAAAAGGCCAGTGCCGTTGCCAGGCAGCGCTTGCGGACGAAGCGCCTGATGCCGCCCCGCAAAATGTTCTAGGAACATCGTGCACGCCGTGCCGGCCGGGGGCCCGCTTGCGTCGCCATCTCGTCCCCCGGCGTGAATTACCGTGGCCGGACGACGCAGGCGGCAAGCCGGCCGCCTCGCAGCCGCAAGAAGGATGATCAGTACGCTCGTCACGCCGTGCAGCCGTGGTGCTGCCCGAAATTGACTCCAGCATCGCCTTTCGAGCGAGCGCACGTGCGCTCGCCGTGCAGCAAGTCAAAATGAAAACCATAATCAGAAGGCGAAAAACATGAGCTGGTACTGCGACGCGGAACGGGAGTTGGCCCATATCAGACGATCAATCGGGCTGCTTGAGCAAGCGCAACACGCGTTCATCAACAGATCGACCGTCAACGATCCAGCGTACTGGAGAGTCAAGCTCAACAAGCTCCGCACGCAATCCGAGCGCAACAAGGTTCTCTCACTCCAGGTGGACGAACTCCTGGCCCGCCTCGAACGCATTCAGGATTCACGCTCCCGAAGATAGGAGCCGACTCCTTCTTCGCCCCCCTCTTTTTCCGGGTGCACGCGCATTGCAGGGAGCAATCCCAGGAGCACCATCATGATCGACGCCAACCCAGGCAACACGTTTCGACACCTTCCACTCTCGCCCGAGCAGGACGCGGAAATCCGGCACTATATAAAGAAAAAGGCGCAAAAGGGCGAAGCGTGGGACACCCCTGAGTTGGCGATGATGCTCGGAGACATGCTTTCCCCTCCGCCAAGCGACGACCAGACGCCGGAGGCTACCGTCGAAGAAGTGAAACTGGCCTGCGAATATGCATTGGCCTCGATCGACGAAGCCATGGAGTCCGTATCCGCACGTGAGGAACGACTCGCCGCGATGGAAGCCGAGGAAATGAAGCACCCCAGGCAGTAACGCATCCACGATGCCCGAAGCTCGAGCCGCAGTTGTGCCGCCGCCCCTTTGCCTTCAGCCGGATTGAACGACCCGGCCATCCCTCCGCCCGTTACGTCGCGTACGCAATCCCATCGTCACTCGCCTCGAAAAACGCGAATTTCCGCGAACGCCCCGGCTGCAACGGGGCACCCGTCGTTCAGCGGCCGATCGGCAACCCCGTCGGCTCGATCCAGCCCAGCTTGTAAGCGATCAGCAGCGACAGGAACAGCGTGACCGACAGCCCGACGCGTGCCGCGAGCGACCATGCCATCCGCTTGGACTTGCCGCGATCGTGATTCATGAAATACAGCGCGAAGATCAGGCTCGCGATGATCATCGCGAATGCCACGGAAACCAGCAGAGTTTTCATTGGTGATGCCCTTGAAGATCTGAATCGGCCTGAATCAGTTCGGCCAGTTTTTGCCGCTCGTCGGCGAGCGCGCCGACGCCCGACGCCGGCCAGTCCAGCGCGACGCCGTTGCCCAGCGAATCGCGCACGAGCGCCTGGTAGCGCCGGTCGTTGATCCGGCCGTGGTCCATCGTTTCCGAGATCTCGCGCCGGAACGGCAGCGGGAAACTCGCGTACGCGCGCGACAGCGCCGCATATTGTCTCGCATCGATCTCTTTCGACGATGGTATGACTGTCCAGATCACCACGGCCACGATGGCCGTGAACGGGATCGCAGTGTAGCGAAGGATGAACTTGATCGGGGTCATGAAACGGTGGGCAGAAGTGATCGCGAATGCGGGCGGCACGGCAATGCGGCAGCGAAGCCGCGGCCGGTCCGCGCAGCACGACATTGTACTGTCAGCCCCATACGGCTGACAGAGTATGATAATGACATTATCATGTTCATCACATGATTCAAGAGACCCGGCGCCCGTACGCATGCGGCGTTCCCGCCCTGCCGCCCGGCGCCGGCTTTCATGTCCGTGCCCGCGATCCGCGGCGATTGAGCGAAGCCACCATGCCAGCGCAGTACTTTCGAAACCTGACGGGAAAACACCGCAGCGCGAACGCAAACCGTCAGCTCGGGTTTTCGTTGGCGTTCGTCGCCGGCGCGGCCAATGCCGGCGGCTTCCTCGCGGTCAAGCAATACACGTCGCACATGAGCGGCATCGTATCGGCGATCGCCGACCAGACGGCGCTCGGCGACGTGCGGCTCGCGCTGGCCGGCATCAGCTCGCTGGGGTCGTTCCTGATCGGTGCCAGCTGCTCGGCGATCCTCGTCAACTGGGGGCGCCGTCGCGGCCTGCACAGCCAGTTCATGCTGCCGCTGCTGGTCGAGGCCGCGCTGCTGCTTCTGTTCGGGCTGCTCGGCAGCCATCTCGCGCTGTGGGAAACCTTCTTCGTACCGGTGACCGTGACGCTGCTGTGTTTCATCATGGGGCTTCAGAACGCGACGATCACGAAGCTGTCGGGCGCGGAGATCCGCACCACCCACATGACCGGCATCGTGACCGACCTCGGCATCGAACTCGGGAAGCTGTTCTACTGGAACCGGTCGGCGATCGACGTCGACGCGCATGCGGTGGTCGCCAACCGCTCGAAGCTGCGGATTCATGCAACGATGCTTTCGTCGTTCTTCATCGGCGGCCTGGCCGGCGCAATCGGCTTCAAGCATGTCGGCTACGTATCGACCGTGCCGCTCGCCGCGGTGCTCGTCACGCTGGCGATCGTACCGGTGATCGACGACCTGCTCGCGTTGGTCCGCAGCAAGCGTTGAGCGCGCACCCGGCCGCGTTTCCCCGCGTGCCCGGTAGTAGCGCCGAAGGCTCATCGATTATAATTTGATTAACATACCGACCATCCTCGCCCCGCAATGGAAACAAAGACCGCCCGCCTGACCGTCCTGATCGATCCCGCGAAGAAGGAAGCATTCGAGATGCTCTGCGCAGAGCAGGACCTCACGCCTTCGCAAGTCGTGCGGCAACTGATCCGCGAGTATCTCGACCGTCACGGCGTGACGTACAAGACCAAGAGCGCGCTCGGCAAGCGCGTGAAGTAAGCGCGGCCGCGCACGCGGCGGCGCTTGACGCCGCTTGACGCCACTTACGCGCCAATCTCCCACCGCCCCGGAGGCTGCGTACGCTGCACCAGCCGCTGCGGCTCGATGCACTCCCCGGCCTTCATGCGTCTCGCCGTGGCCGCCAGCTTGAGCTCGCCGGCCTGTGTGCACGCAAGTGCGCGTTCGAGCAGGATGCGGAGTGACGGCAGCCGCTGGCCGCCCTTCCACGCAAATGCGATGTAGTTGTTGTCGTCGCCGCACGGCACCAGCGTATACGACGCACCGAACACCGCTCGCAGTTGCTCGAGATGTTGCGGCAATGCCGGATCGTCGTCCATGAAGTTGATCGCCAGTACGCCGGTATCACTCAGGCGCGCCCGGCATGCCGCGAGGAATGCCGCACCCGTGCACCGGCCACGCATGCCGTCCGCGACGAACGCGTCGTGCAGGATCACGTCCGTCCGGACATCCGCCCTTTCCAGGTGATCCGCGGCGTCGGCGCACACCACCGTGAACCGGCCCTCGTCGGCAGGAATCCTGAATACGTCCCGCAGCGCGATCACGTCCGGGTTGATCTCGACCGCGTCGATCGCCGCACCGGGCAGGTGCCGGTAGCAGTACTTCGCCAACGAACCGCCGCCGAGCCCGAGCATGCAGATGTGCGCAGGCTCCGGCTGCAGCAGCAGAAAGCCCATCATCACGCGTGTATAGCCGAGTTCGAGCCGGCCCGGATCCCGGAGCGACATGAAGCTCTGCGTGCCGATATGATCGAAATGGAGCGAAAGTGCGTGCTGCGTCTCCAGCACGAAAGGTCGGCCGTCGTTCAGCGGCGTCGCCAGGAACCTGACGAACGCATCGTAGGAAAATCGTTCCTCGGCCATGGTGGGCAGTCGATCAAGCAGTCGATTGGCGCGGGTGCACTCAGACCTTCTTCAGGTAGCAGGCTTTCAGCATGAAGCCGCCCATGTCGGTCTTGCAGTCGACCTCGTGATCGCCGCCGACGAGCCGGATGCTCTTGACCTTGGTACCCATCTTCAGCGTGATCGACGAGCCCTTCACGCGCAAGTCCTTGATCAGCACGACCGAATCGCCATCCGACAGCACGTTGCCGTTCGCGTCCTTGACGACGTCGCCGGCCGGCTCGTCACCGGTTTCGGCGCCGGCACCGGCCGACCATTCATGGCCGCAGTCCGCGCATACGGTCAGCGTGCCGTCCGGGTAAGTGTTTTCCATCGCGCATTGCGGGCAGGCGGGGGCGGCGTTCATTGCAGCTTCCATTCAGGAGGAGTTGGGTCGTCGATAAAAATGCCGGGCGCGCTGGCAGCGTCGCCCGGCCGGCCTGACGGCACGCGCCGACGGATCGGCGGACCGCCGTCGGCGCACACGGCATTATAATGCAATTCACATATCTTGACCGCTGTATTATAATCACCGCTTTCGCGCCGTTCGCCGGATTTGCAACCCGTTTCCACGAGAATGCCGGCACATCCAAGCAGGATGCACACACCCCGGCCTCGCCGACGGCTGCTCCGGGTTTCGCGGGAAAGCGTGTTTCACGCGCGCCAGGCGCACCGCCGGCCTGGCACCGCACACCGATTCTCCGTTCAGAGGCTTTCCGACATCGTGGCAACCGTCGTGTACGTTGAAATCGGCCCCGCCTGGAACCGCAACCGCGGCGGCGCCGCACGAAAAGCAGCCGTCGACGCGGCGCGCGGCTTCGAAAGCGACATCCTGCTGATCGCGAACGGGATCAGCAGCAACGCGAAGGACAGCGCCGCCATCGCAGCGCTGCAGGTGCACGGCGGCGCGGCCGCGCAAGTGCTGGCCACCGGCCCCGACGAGGAGGCGGCGCTGCAGGCGCTGCTGCCCGTGCTGCAAGCGCGCTGATTTGCGCACCACCCGGCGTCACGGCATCCCGCCCACCCCGAATCCCCTTTTCACGAGAAGCGATGAGCGACAACTTCACGTCCAACACCCCGAACCTGTCGGCCTCCGCCATCTGGGCGCTCGAGCGCCTCGCCGACGTCCGCTACGGGCGCGATGCGCCCGCGCTCGGCTGGTCGATCGCGCGGGAACTCGTCAGCGCGGGCTTCGTCAGCCATTCCGCGCACGGCCGCTCCGGCGCGTCGATCACGGCCGAAGGGCGGACCTTCCTGAAAAGCCGGAAGTAGACCGCCAGCGGCGGCGAATCGACTTGATCCTTTTGAGCATCACAATGGCGATTTTGCGCCTTATGAGGATCGCCCTGCGCTTCTAAAGTGGAGTCACCCCGAACGAACGGGCGTCAACTTTCCGATCAAGGAGCCAGTCATGAGCCGCATCTCCATCCCCGCCATCGAAACCGCCACCGGCGCAACCGCCGACGTGTACGCACAAGTCCGCAAGGTCGCCGGTGGCACTGTCCCCAACCTGTTCGCCGCCGTCGGCCATCTCGCGCCGAACGCGCTCGCGGCCGTGCTCGACGCCGAAGGCGTGCTCGCCGGCGGCACGCTGACCAGGCAGGATCTCGAAACGATCAAGCTGCTCGTCAGCGCCGATACCGGGTGTGACTACTGCGTCGCCGCGCACAACCTGCTCGGCAAGATGACCGGCCTGTCGGCCGACGCACTGCGCGCGATCCGTTCGCGCGAGCCGAACACCGGCGACGCGAAGCGCGACGCACTGATCCGTTTCGTGCTGAACCTGCAACAGACGAGCGGCACGATCACCGACGACGAATTCGCGGCGATCCGCGAAGCCGGCTACACGGACACGCAACTCGCGGAAATCTCGCTCGCGATCGCACTGACGATCTTCACCAACACGTTCAACCGCATCAACGACACGGTCGTCGATTTCCCGCCTGTGAAGTAAGTCGCGCAGCTGCAAGAGCATCGGGACGGCATGCGGTGCCGCTGCCGTTTCGATCGCGCCCGTCGCCGGCTCCATTGCTGCGGCGGGCGTGCCGTCTGGATGACGGTCACGGCGCTGCTTGGGGGATCGAAAAAACCGAGGTGCCGCGCTGTCGTCGAGTTGTTCGTCGAGCCGGACAACCGTAGCGACGGGCCCGGCATCGAACCGTGCGCCGACATCTGACCGATCCGTCTGCGATTGCATCGAACCGCAGCAAGCGCCGCCTCCTTCGCATTTACTCCGCATCGCCGGCCACGCCGTCGTCCGATGCCGCCGCATCGCGCGGACCACCGAACGACTGGCGCCGCCATTCACCTGGCGTCATCCCCGCCCAGCGCGTGAACACGCGTCGAAACGCAGCCACCGACTGATAACCGACGTCGGCCGACACGGCCTCCGCGCTGGCCGACGGCCGGCGCAGCGCATTCGCGGCGAGGCTCATCCGGATATCCGTCAGCAGATCGGCGGCCGAGTGCCCGAGTTTCGACTGGAAATGACGCATGAAGGTCGCGCGCGACATGCTGCACAGCGCGGCCAGTTCGGGCAGCGTCCACGGCCTTGCCGGATCGTCGAGCATCGCGACGATCGCGGGCGCGAGACGTGGTTGGCCGGCCAGCGCCAGCAGGCCGGTCGGCGCCTGCCCCGATTCGCTGATCGCGCGCAGCGCGAGCGCGAACAGCGCCGCCGACAGCGCGTCGAGGATCGCGAGACCGCCGAGTTGCTGCTCGAGCGATTCCGCGCGCATCAGCTCCACGAGGGCGGTCAGCCGCGCGGTGGCGGCCAGCGCGTCCGCCGTGCGGCTGTCCGCTACCGCGCGCACGACGAGATCGGCCGGCAGGTGGCGCCGGATCAGCCGGTCGTGCGGCGGCGCGACCACGAAACGTCCGCACAGCATGTCCAGCCGCTCGCCGGTGCCCGCGTTCTCGCCGATGAAGACGTGACCGCCGGGCCGCTTGACCGCCGGCACCGGCGGCAACCCGCTGCCGTCGTGGAGCACATGCGGGGAGCCGTGCGGCAACAGCACGAGATCGCCGCCGCCGAGTTCGCGCACGGAGCCGTCGTCGGGATTCTCGAGGATCGCGCGGCCACGCAGCACCACGTGATACGGGATCTCGCACGCAGGCGATCGTTCATACGTGACCGCCCACGGCGCGCCGAACGCGCAGCGGATTTCGAATTTCCCGGTAACCGTGACGAGCGCCATGAAGCGGCTCAGCCAGTCGGATTCGAGTGTCATGTCGAGGGGTGAACGCACATCGGAAGTGCGGCGTGCGCCGCATGAAAGTCCGATTATCGCGCGGCCAGCCGCTGCAATCGCGCACGTTTCCGGTTCGACGCCGTCGATGCACCGGCGTCACTCGCGGCCGCCGGACGCGACGCCCGCCGCGACAAGGGTTTTGCTATCATTCCCGCGCCCTGTCTTGCCGAAATGGACATGCCCGCTCGCAGCGTGCCGCGCTCGCGTACCGCCGATCGCACGCCGCCGCTCACCGACCCACACCGCCGCCCGACCTGCCGGCGAGCGCGTGAACGGGCCCCGACCAGCGCGGCGTCGACGTGCCGACGGCCCGGCCGTCCCATGCTCCCCCTTCTTTCTCGGAAACCACGATGCCGCCTGTCTCTTCCCCGCCCGTTCTCGACACGCCGCGCCTCATCCTCGAAGGCCATCCGCTCGGCGACTTCGATGCGCTCGCCACGATGTGGGCCGAGCCCAAGGTCGTCGAGCACATCTTCAACGGCGAGCCGTCCGCGCCGCGCGACTCGTGGATGCGCATGCTCGCGTATCGCGGGCTGTGGCCGCTGCTGGGCTATGGCTACTGGGCGATTCGAGAGAAGGCGTCGGGCCGTTATGTCGGCGACCTCGGCTTCGCCGATTTCCACCGGCTCATCGAGCCGTCGATTCGCGGTGTGCCGGAAGCCGGCTGGGCTCTCGCGACGTGGGCGCACGGCAAGGGCTACGCGACCGAGGCGCTCGCGGCGGCGCTTGCATGGCTCGACGGGCAGCAACGGTTCGAGCGCAGCGTATGCGTGATCGCGCCGACCAACGTGGCGTCGATTCGCGTCGCGGAGAAGGCGGGTTATGGCGAGCCGCAGCGTATCCGCTTCAACGACGCCGATTCGTTGCTGTTTTCGCGCAAGCGCCGATAGGCGAGCGTGGTTCGTCGGTCACGTCAGTCCAAGGCCGGTTCGTAAAAGCGCAGGAAGAGGCCGTTGTCCATCGGCCAGCAGTTCCCGCTTTCGTCGAGCAGAATCCAGTCGCCCGGCTTCACCGGACGCCAGCCTTCCGGCGTCGCGACTGCCCACGTGTCGTGGCGCCGCGCCACCCGGTCATGGTCGCCATCGACGAACCATCGTGTGGCATCGACGTAGGCGGTACGTTTTCTGAATCTCATCCTGCCACCCAAGAAAGCGGATATCAGCGTCGCGCTCAATGACGAAGCGCGAATCGCGTGTCGGCGCGGGGCGCGCATCGCGATGCCGCAGCGTCCGCGTCGAGCGCGCGCTGCCGGGCCTTCAACGCATGCGTCGCCGCCCGCGTTTCGTGCAACGCCGCCCAGCTCTCGGCAACGAGCGCCTGCAACGTGTCGCGAGCGACGATGGAGATCCGGACATCGGTCTCCTGCATTCTCCTGAGCGCCGACACGACCTCGTCCGGCTGATCGGGCGCCAGCGCAAGCACGAACCGCGAACGCGTCTCGGCGGCCCGGACGGCCCCGGCCCAGTCGGCCCGCGCCACCGCGGCTTCGATCGCGTTCGTGAGCGCTTCGAGACTCTGCACGACTTGCCACGGCATCATGTCGCCTTCCCGTCAGTTGCCTGTCACCGTCCGCATGACGGACGAAATCGCGGCGCATCATGCGCGCGCCTCAGGAAGCGAAATTGTAGGGAACGATACGCGGCGACATCGGTAATAGTTTGTAATGAAATGTCGAGTAACCTTGTCTGGCGGGGGTTCGACTCACACAGGCGGCGTTCGAGACAGTGGAATTGCGCAAGCGTTTTTGCCGGAAGCATGCTCGACTGCACACCGTCGGCAGCGCCGCTGCCGGACATCGCATCGAAGCGCTTCGGCCGCACGCGCGTGCTGGATGCCGCCCGCTTCACGCGTTCCGCCCGGCAGCGGACGGCACGCCACGATGCGCTCATCGCGCGAATGCGCTGCATGCCGCGCCGCATGGACAGAAATGACAAGCGGTTGAAAAATCGTCCGCCGGCCGCGAGCCGATCGCGTCCAGCCGTGCAGCGTCACGTCCGTCAGGATTCCGGCGAAGGCTCCGCCGGCTCGCGGTCACGATCGCCATCCGGATTACCGTCCCCGGCGGCCACCCGCTTCGCCATGTCGAGGTAGGTCTGCGCCATCGCGCGCAACTCCTCCTCCGACGCGTCCTCGATCCCGATCAGCCGGTCGCTCGCCGCGTGCGTGACGGCCACGAGTTCGTCGAGCTTCAGGTGCATCGCGACACTGTCGCGGTTCTGGTTTCGCTGCAGCAGGAACACCATCAGGAACGTGACGATCGTCGTCCCGGTATTGATGACGAGCTGCCATGCATCCGAATAGTGGAAGAGCGGGCCGGTGACGAGCCACAGCGCCGTGATGGCGACCGCGCTGCCGAACGCGACCGGCGAGCCGGCCCACACGGTCACGTGCGACGCGAAGTGTTCGAACGCGCGCGTGACGGGATGCCTGACCGTGACGGCCCGGGGATCGGTCGTGGCCCGGCCGCCCGGGCCCGTCCTGGCGCGGGATGGATCGTTCGATTCACGCATGGCGCCTCCCTGATACGAATGTCGATATCGGCGCACGCGCGGGCCCGCCGTGCGCAACGGCACGCGGTTCCGCGCCCGCAGGCGGGCGCCGCCCAAAGCCGAGCAACGTGCGTGCCCGACGGTCGCGCCCGCGCGTCGCCATCGGTGGTCAGGTGTACGCAGCGCGTGAGGCAATCGTGCGGCGCCGGTGTCGGAGCAGGAGGTGTCGCGGTTGCGCAAGGCGACCCGACGGTAGCGCGAAGGCAATCTCCCGCGGCGATACGGCGGGCCGCACGCCACCCGGCAGGTAATATTTTGTAATGATATGTAGAGCAATCTTTACCGGTTTTGCTCTGGCGAGCGTGCGCGATACCCGCATGCGCGGCGCTTTCGCAAACGTTTCCGCACGAACGACATCCCGCCCGGTATTTCAGCCGGTTGCACGCCGGATACCGCTCCGAACGTGTTGACGCGTACATCGCGTCGTTCGACTAAACACGACGCCGCATCTTCGTGCGTTCGCCTTCCTGCAACGCGGCGACGCGCCGCCCGCGGCGAGGCTCACCGAACGATGCAGATTTCGCCACATTCTGCCGGAATGTTTCTCAGTATCATGCGCGTCTCTTCGGCTTCCCCATGTTCGGACGGGCCTGAGCGCTCGCCACTTTCCCGTTTCGCCCCCTCGTTTAGCGATGCCCATCCGAATCCTGCTCGTCGAAGACGACGTCCCATTGTCCTCGCTGATCGCAGACTATCTGCGCATGCATCAGTACGAGGTGGACACGCTGTTCGACGGCACCGACGCCGTGTCCACGATCGTCGCGCGCCGCCCCGACCTGGTGCTGCTCGACATCAACCTGCCGGGCAAGGACGGCTTCGAGATCTGCCGCGACGCACGCATGCAGTACGACGGCATCGTCATCATGATGACGGCCCGCAACGAGCAGTTCGACGAGTTGCTCGGCCTGGAATTCGGCGCGGACGACTTTCTCCGCAAGCCGGTCGAGCCGCGCATCCTGCTCGCGCGGATCAAGGCCCACCTGCGACGGATGCGCTTGCGCCCGGTCGACGGCGCACCGGCATCGCCGCAGCGATTCGAGTTCGGCAAGTTTTCGATCGACCGGGCGGATCGCAAGATTCGCCTTCCCGACGGCAGCGCGCCGCGCCTGACCTCGACCGAATTCGACCTGCTGTGGGCCCTCGTCTGCCGCGCCGGCGAGGTGGTCAGCCGGGAAGACCTGACGCAGCTGTTACGCGGAATCGAGTTCGACGGCTTCGACCGCTCGATCGACGGCCGCATCTCCAAGCTGCGCCGCAAGCTGTGCGACGACCTGACGGAACCGAAGCGCATCAAGACGATCCGCTGCAAGGGCTATCAGTTCAGCAAGCACGCGTGGGAGTGATGCACCGCCGGTCGTGACACGCGAACGCACGAACGGGCGCCCTGACCGTCCGCCGCCCTACCGCATGTTGCCGGTATGGCCCAGCGAATAGCGCCCCGGCTGCGGCCACACCGTCAGGCCGTGCGGCTCCATGCCGACGGGAATCGCTCGAACCGCGCCGCTCGTGGTGTCGATCGCGTAGACGACGTCATCGAAGCGGCCCGACAGCCACAGCGTCTTGCCGTCCGCGCTGACGTTGCCCATGTCGGGGCTGCCGCCGCCGGGGATCGGCCAGTTCGCGACCACCTTGCGCGTCGCGAAGTCGAGCACCGATACGCTGCCCTTGCCGTGGCGCGGCCCGTGGACGAGATTGGAGCCGCGATTCGCGATATAGAGATTCGTGCCGTCGCGGCTCGGATACAGCCCGTGCGTACCGACGCCGGTCGGGATGAAACCAGTCTTCGCGAAGCGCTCGCCGTCGACGACGTATATGCCGTCCGCCATCATGTCGGCGACATAGAACACCTTGCCGTCCGGCGACACGCGGATGTCCTGCGGCATCCCTTTCCGGTCGAGTTCGAGGTAGCCGAGCACCTTGCGATTCACCAGGTCGATCTTCGCGAGCTTGCCGCCGAACTCGCACGTGAAAAGCGCATACCGGCCGTCGATCGAAAAGTCCGCATGGTTGATGCCCTTGCATTGCGGCACCTCTAGGCTCGATTTCAGCGCCATCGTGCCCGGGTCGTGGAAGTCGAGCCGCGCATGCGCCTCGGCCACGACGATCGCCTCCTTGCCGTCAGGCGTGAAATACATGTTGTACGGGTCGTCGACGCTCACTGCCGGGCCGGGCTTGCCCGTCTTCGGATCGATCGGCGTCAGGCTGCCGTCAGTGCGCTCTTCCGCATTGTTGGCGACCCACAGCGTCCGCAGGTCCCATGCCGGCACGACGTGCTGCGGGCCGCGGCCGACGGCAAACCGGTCGACGACCTTGTACGTGGCCGGGTCGATCACGTAGACGTCGTTCGATCGCAGGTTCGGCACATAGATGCGCGGCAGCGCGCCCGCCACCGCCGCGCTCATGCGGCCGGCCCGTGCCTCGCCGTACAGGTTGTCGGGGTTGATCACGGGCGGCATGCCGGGTACGGCCGCGACGGCGGACGCCGCGATCGCACCCTGGGCGCAAAAGCCGGCCAGCGCAGCCGCGACGACGATCGCGGGACGGGGGAAGCGGATGTGACGGCGAAGGCGCGGTTGCATGACGATGTCCCGGTTCGATGGAATGGAACGACGGCAAAGGTGGCGCAATGGCGCGGCGGCGTCAGCGGCCGGCGGTGTTCTTTCTGATCGCGTCGACGGTGCGCGACACGATCGCGTCGGTGCCGAGCCGGCCGAGTTCGACGCTCGCATGACGCGGATCGCCGCCGTAGACGCCGTCAGCGGCGCCGGGCTTCGAGGCGTTGCGCAGCTTGTCGACCCTGACCATGCCCGGCGCGACCGCCAGCAGCAACGACGTATCGGCCAGCCCAGCGTGCGTGCCGATGTCCGCGGCCGGCACGCCGTGCTCGCGCAGGATCCGGTCGTAACCGTCGGAACTGGTGCCGTAATACTCGGCCGGCACGAACGCGCGCGCGCCCGTGCCGGCCCACGACTTGTTCAGCCGCGCGACCGACTGCCGGATGTCGTTCTGGTAACCGCCGTGGTCGCCGAGGAACACGATGTTCGTGAAGCCATGGACCCGAAAGCTGTTGGCTGCGGACTCGAGGGTCTTTTCGAAGACGTCGTCGGGCACGGTGATCGTGCCGGGAAAGCGCATGTGCGACGTCGGCGGCGCATAACCGCCCTCGGGCACATAGGCGATGACGGGTGCGACGATTGCGTTGCCGAGGCCTTGCGCGATCCGCTCGGACAGTACCGCGACCCGCGCATTGTGCTTGCCCAGCGCGATGTACGGCCCGCTTTGCTCGGTTGCGCCGACCGGAATCAGGATGGTGGTCTTGCCGGCCCGGATGCTGTCGCGCAGCTCGGTCCAGGTCATGTCTTCGAGCCGCACCGTGGCGGGCGCCTGGGCGAACGCGGCTTGCGCGACGGTGAAAGCGAGGGCGGCGAAGGCGGCGCGTGGCAGGCATTTCATCGCGGATTCTCGACGGAAGGAAAGAGATGACGCTGCGTTCCCTCGCACCATAAACGAACTCGCGCGACTTGTCGCCGACCGCGGCGCAACGACGCACGCCCGACGTCGCGAGAAAGCATTTCGTCAGGATTGCCCGGTGGATCGCGAAGTCTCTCGTTCCGTGCCGGCACGCGGCGAGTCGGGTCGATTCGATGCGTGCGCTACGTCGCCTCGTGCCGGCCTCCCGCCCGCACGCGTCACGCCGGCAACACGGCCACCGCCTTGATCTCGACGATATAGCCCGGCGCGCCGCCCAGCATGTGCGCGCCGACCGCCGTCCATGCCGGCTTCGGGTGCGCATCGAGGTAGCGGTCGCGCACCTGCATGAACAACGGCAGGTCGCGCATGTCGGTATGGAAGGTCGTCAGGTCGACCACGTCGCTGAACGATGCACCCGCCGCGTCCAGTACCCGCTTCAGATTCTCGAACGCCTGCACGATCTGTGCTTCACGATCCTCGACGAGCTGCATCGCCGCATCGCGGCCGATCTGGCCGGATACGTACAGCGTATCGCCGACCTTCAGGCCGGGCGCATAGCCGATCTTCTCGTACACCGCTTCCATTCCCGCCGGAACGATGGCTTTGCGATCACGCATGGAAGTCTCCGTGGCCGGCGTCTTCGCGCCGGCCGGTTGGTTGGTGGGTGAATAGGTGGATGGGTTGTCGACGAACATCCTGAACACGGGCCAGGCGGCGCGACGACGCGCGGCTCAACCCGTATCGCCTCCCGCGACCGGCAGCACCGTGCCGGTGATATAGCTCGCCTCGTCGGATGCGAGGAACAGGATCGGCGCGATCTGCTCGTCGAGGCTGCCGTAGCGTTTGAGGTACGTCGATTCCGTGACCTGACGCACGGCTTCGCCCATCCATGCCTGTTCCTGTTCGCTGTCGCCGGCCGCATTGCGCGGCACGCGGCGCGGCGGTGCGCTGGTGCCGCCCGGCGCGGTGGCCACGACCCGGATGTTGTGTTCCGCATATTCCATCGCGAGCGCCGACGTCAGTGCGTTGACGCCGCCTTTCGCCGCCGAGTACGGCACCCGGCGAATCCCCCGCGTCGCGTTCGACGAGATGTTGACGATCGTGCCGCCGCCGCGCGCGAGCAGGTGCGGCAGCACCGCGTGACACGTATAGAGCGTCGGCATCAGCGAACGGCGGATTTCCGCGTCGATCTGCGCGGGCTCGAATTCGGCGAACGGGCGCATGCGGATCGCGCCGCCCACGCCGTTGATCAGGATGTCGATGCCGCCGAACGTCCGCACCGCGTGCGCGATCGCCGCATGCGCCCCTTCGTACGTTTCGAGATCGGCGACGAACCCGGCCGTCTCGCCACCCGTCGCTTCGGCCGCGACCTCGGCGACGAAATCCGCGCGATCGACGAACAGCACCCTGCCGCCTTCGGCCGCCGCGCGCAGCGCGACGCCGCGGCCGATGCCCTGTGCGGCACCCGTGACGACGATGACCTTGCCTGAGAATCGTTGCATGATCATGCCGCCTTTGCCGTGACGTTGGGGGTGAACTTCTCGTAGTGGAAGCTGTTCGGCTTCACGCCTTCGTCGTCGAAATACTTGCGCACCGCGTCGACCATCGGCGGCGGCCCGCACAGATACACGTCGACGTCGCCGTCGTTCAGCGCATCGGCCGGGATGTGCTGCGTGACCCAGCCCTTGCGCGGATGGCTCGACGCCGCGTCGGCCACGACCGTCGCGAAGCTGAAGTTCGGCAGCTTCGCCGCATACGCCTCGATCGCATCGACGAGCACGAGGTCGAGATCGCGCGTCACGCCGTAGATCAGGTGCACCTTCTGCTGCGAGCCGCTGCGCGCGAGCACCTCGAGCATCGACAGGAACGGCGCGAGCCCCGTGCCGCCCGCGAGGAACAGCAGCGGCCGCTGCACGTCGCGCAGGTAGAAGCTGCCGAGCGGCCCGTGCAGTTCCAGCGTGTCGCCGGGCTGCGCCGATTCGAGCCACGTGCTCATCACGCCGCCGGGGATCTTCTTGATCAGGAAACTGACCTTCGCGTCGGCCGGCGCCGACGAGAACGAATACGAACGGTGCTGGCCGCTCGCCGGCACGTCGATGTTCACGTACTGGCCCGGCAGGAACACCGGCGCGGCCGCGCCGACGTCGAGTTCGAGCACGACGGCCGCATCGTTGTGCTGCTCGACCTTCGTCACCGTGGCCGCGAACCCGCTCTGGCCCGTCTTGCACGCGACCGACGACGTCGGCACCGCGATCACGCAATCGCTTTGCGGCACCATCTGGCAGGTCAGCACGAGGCCGCCGTCCTTTTCGTCTTCGGTGAGCGCGTCGTCGATGTAGTCGTCGCCGAGATCGTAGCGGCCGCTTTCGGCGCGGCACTTGCAGGTGCCGCACACGCCGTCGGAGCAATCCATCGGCAGGTTGATCTTCGCGCGGAAGGCCGCGTCGAGAACCTTCTCTCCGGCCTTGCAGTCGATGAAGCGGGTTACCCCGTCCTCGAAGTTCAATGCAATCTTGTAGCTGGACATGGTGTCACCTCCACTTCCTTTCATGACAAAACAACAGCGTCAGACGTGATAGACGTCGAGCACCTGCCGGATGTAGTCGTTCTTCAGCACGATCTTCTTGTACGAGATCAGCAGTTCATCGCCCGCCTTGCGCAACGTGACGAACATCGTGCCGAAGAAGTGATCGGTCACGCGGTAGCGGTGGTTCAGCGTGTGAAAGTTGTAGCGCACGTCCACTTCGTTCTCGCGTTCGGCCAGCACCTCGACGTTCGTCACGTTGTGGCTGGTGCGCGGCTCGGGCGTCGATGCGCCGCTGCGTTCGGTCTTGATCCGGAACACGCGATCCTCGAGGCCGCCGCGGTCCGCGTAATACATCAGCGAGATCTGGCTTTGCGGATCGTCGGTCGGCCGGTCGTCGTCGTCCCACGCGGGCATCCAGTACGTGACGTCCTCCGTGTAGCAGGTCAGCCACTCGTCCCACTGGCGATCGTCGAGCAGGCGCGCTTCGCGATACAGCGCGGCGCAGACAGTCCGGTAATCGAAGCTCATGCTGCCACCTCCCCGCGTTCCTTCTTCAGCGCATCGCGCATCACGTTCACCCAGTGTTCGTGCTGGCACACGAACAGCCCTTCGTCCTCGCTGCGCTCGCCGGAAATGCGCGGGTTCAGCCCCATCTTCCTCGCGTTCTCGTCGGGCCCGTCGACCCACAGCGGCGCGCCGCGCGACAGGTCGTTCCACATCGCCGTGATGCCCGCATAACCGGCCTGGCACGCGCGAAACTCCTCGAGATCGTCGGCGGTGCCCATGCCCGTCACGTTGAAGAAATCCTCGTACTGGCGGATGCGGGTCGTGCGGTCGGCCTCGCTCTCGCCCTTCGGCGCGAAGCAGAAGATGCTGACTTCGGTCTTGTCGACGCCGAGCGGCCGCACCACGCGGATCTGCGTGCTGAACTGGTCCATCAGGAACACGTTCGGGTACACGCACAGGTTGCGCGTCTGGTTGACGATGAAGTCGGCCTGCACGTCGCCGACGCGCGCCTTGATTTCATCGCGATGCTGGTACACGGGCCGCACTTCCGGGTTCATCGTCTGCGTCCACAGCAGGATGTGGCCGTTGTCGAAGCCGTACACGCCGGCGACCGACTTGCTCCAGCTGTTCGCGTCGACGGCCTTGGTGCCGTCTTCCTTGCGGCGGCCCATCGTCGCCGCGTAGTTCCAGTGCACGGTACTGACGTGGTAGCCGTCGCAGCCGTTCTCCATCTGCATCTTCCAGTTGCCTTCGTAGATGTAGGACGAGTTGCCGCGCAGCACCTCGAGCCCGTTCGGCGCCTGGTCGACGATCTGGTCGATGATCACGCGCGCCTCGCCGAGGTAGTCCTCGAGCGGCAGCACGTCGGCGCTGAGGCTGCCGAACAGGAAGCCGCGATAGTTCGCGAAGCGCGCCACCTTCTTCAGGTCGTGCGAACCGTGCGTGTTGAACTGCACCGGGTATTCCGTCGTCTTCTCGTCCTTCACCTTCAGCAGCTTGCCGGTGTTCGAGAACGTCCAGCCGTGGAACGGGCACGTGAAGCTGCCCTTGTTGCCGTGCTTGCGGCGGCACAGCATCGCGCCCTTGTGCGCGCAGGCATTGATGACCGCGTGCAGCTCGCCGGTCTTGTCGCGCGTGATCACGATCGGCTGGCGGCCGATCCACGTCGTGTAGTAATCGTTGTTGTCGGGAATCTGGCTTTCGTGCGCCAGGTACACCCAGTTGCTTTCGAAGATGTGCTTCATCTCGAGCTCGTACAGCTCGGCGTTCGTGAAGATGTCGCGGCGGCAGCGGAATACGCCGGCCTCCTTGTCGTCCTGCACGGCGGTGGCGAGCAGGTGATCCAGGTCGGTGGCTTGGTCGATCGTGGCGGACATGATGGCTCCTCCCATGCGCGTGCCGCGTCCTGCAAGCACGCTCGCATCGGTAATCGGTTGAATCTCGCGGGAACCCGGCCGGCGGCGGCGCCTGCGCGCCGCCCTGCCGTCGGGCGGTTAGGCCGTGGCGGAAGCGCGCAGGCGTTCGACGATCTGGTTGTCCTTGCCCTCGACGCGCGGCGTCAGGACGAAGTTGAACTCGATGTCCTGGTACGCATCGGCCTTCAGGCCGAGCGCGGCGCCGCCGGTCTTGCCGGTGACGGGCGGGATCAGCTCCTCGCGGGTCGCATACGCGAAGTCATCCCAGATCAGCGGGTCGCCGTCGATGTTGAACTGGGTCGTCAGCTTGCGGTGGCCGTCGCTGGTCACGAAGAAGTGCACGTGCGCCGGGCGGTTGCCGTGGCGGCCGAGGCTGTCCAGCAGCTGCTGCGTCGCGCCCTGCGGCGGGCAGCCGTAGCCGACCGGCATCAGCGTGCGGAATTCGTACTTGCCGTCGGCGCCCGTCTTCACCGCGCCGCGCAGGTTGAAGTCGCTCTGCTTGCCGGTCGGGTCGAAGTGCGAGTAGAAGCCGTGCGAGTTCGCATGCCAGCACTCGACCACCGCGCCGGCCACCGGCTTGCCGTCGACACCGGTGACCGTGCCGTGGATCACGAGCGGGCCCGCGCCGTCGTCCGCATCGAGGTCGATCTTCGCGACGCCGTCGCGCACCGGCGCGCCGGCGACGTACAGCGGCCCTTCGATCGTGCGCGGCGTGCCGCCGTCGAGGCCGAGCGCTTCGTCCTCGGCGTCCATCCGGATGTCGAGAAACTTCTCGAGGCCGAGGCCGGCCGCGAGCAGCGCCGCTTCGCCGTCCTGGCCGAGCTTGTTCAGGTAGTTCACGCCCGCCCACACTTCGTCGGGCGTGATATCGAGATCGTCGATCGCCTTGAACAGGTCGCCGAGCAGCCGCAGCACGACCTGCTGCGTGCGCGCGTTGCCGCCCTTCGTGTTGTCCGCGCCCGCGTTCGACGCGGCCTTCAGCAGATCCTGCACTTCCCGGGTTTCGAAAACTTTGACGCTCATGATGGTGTCTCCACGTGTATTTGGGGGGAATGACGGCTGTGCCTGACTCGGGCTACCGCGCGACGCGGGTGAGTCCGTCGCGGGTGAAACGCCTGATCTTGTCCTCGTCGAGTTCGATGCCGAGACCGGGGCCGTCCGGCACGGTCAGTTCGAAGTCGCTGTAATCGAGCGGCTGCGTCAGGATCTCTTCGGTGATCAGCAGCGGCCCGAACAGTTCGGTGCCCCACTGCAGGTTCGCGAAACTCGCGAACAGGTGCGCGGACGCCACCGTGCTGAACGCGCCTTCGAGCATCGTGCCGCCGTACAGCTCGATGCCGGCCGCGTCCGCGATCGCGGCCACGCGCTGCGCGGCAAACAGGCCGCCGCTCTGTTCGATCTTGATCGCGAACACGTCCGCGCCGTGATGCTTCGCGATCTCGAAGGCGCTGTCGGGGCCCTGCAGGATTTCGTCGGCCATCAGCGCGACCGGGAAGCGGCGCATCAGGCGCGCCAGCGCCGCGGCCGAGGCCACCGGCTGCTCGACCAGTTCGCAGCCGGCATCGGCCAGCGCCGGAATCGCGCGCGCGGCCTGCGTTTCGCTCCACGCCATGTTCACGTCGACGCGCACCGATGCGCGATCGCCGACAGCCTTCTTGATCTCGGCCACGTGCCGGATATCCGTCTCGGGCGCCTTTGCGCCGATCTTCAGCTTGAACACGTTGTGGCGGCGCTGGTCGAGCATGCGCTCGGCCTCGGCGATGTCGGTGGCCGTGTCGCCCGACGCGAGCGTCCATGCGACCGGCAGGCGATCGCGCCGGCGCCCGCCGAGCAGCTCGCTCACCGGCACGCCGAGCCGCTTGCCGTGCGCGTCGAGCAGCGCGGTTTCGAGCGCGCTTTTCGCGAAGTGATTGATCTTCGCGAGCTTGCCGAGGAACGCCATCAACGTCTGGATGCGCGTCGCATCGCGGCCGACGATCGCCGGTGCGAGGTACGCGTCGATCGCGAGCTTCATCGCTTCGGGGCTTTCCGGGCCGTAGGCCATGCCGGCGATCGTCGTGCCTTCGCCGAGGCCCGTCACACCGTCGCTGCAGAACACCTTCACGAGCATCAGCGTCTGGCCGTGCATCGTGGCCACCGACAGCTTGTGCGGGCGGATCGTCGGCAGGTCGACGAGGCGGGTTTCGATACGTTCGATGGTGACGGAGGACATGGGGCACGCCGTGGGGGGTGAAGTTCTTGAGGCGATTTATACGTCCCGGCCAGATGGAGCGTCCAATACTTTTAGGCGGGATTTTTGATACCTGACAGGTATTGAATTCGCCCTCATCACGCTGAATACTGCGGTGCGCCATACCTGTTTTGGCTAGGTATGCGGGCTGAGAGGCTTGATGGGGCGCGGTCGTGCGGGTGCGGGGTACGGTTTGGACGGGGGCGCACTGCGGCGGCTTGCGGCGGCGGGAAAACGGCCTGAAACCGACGGCCTGCCGAGTCGATCAGGGTTTTCCTGACGGGAAAAATGGTGGGGCTGGCCACCCGGCCTTCAGCTTCGGCGTCGGTTTCCGCGAACAACCGGAAGGAATCGGGCAGGCGGGTATCGACGTTCGTTGTCGATGTCCGTTGTTCATCAGAGGCTGACGGGCGCTGTCGGCCACAAGCGGCCGTTCGACACAGCTTTTTAGATCGTCGACAATCGGTGCAGATAAGGGCGTAGCCTTTAGCGGTTACCGTCGATCAGATCGTTCAGCAGCGCATCGAACGCGGCCTGTGCGTCTTCAAGTTCCTGCAGGGCGGCATCAAAGGTTTGCAGCGCGAACGGCGAAGGCTCGCCGCTGCCTTGCGGCGGAAATTGCTTCTGCATCGAGGCGAACGTACTCTGCACGCGCAGCGTGGCGGCCACCATGCGCTCCATCGCCTGGGTTTCTTCGGCTCGGGCCTGTTCCGGACTCATTCCTCTCTCCTTGGATGGTTTTCTTGAAGACCAGATCGTACACGCTGTGTCCGTTCTTGCCGCCCTTGGCAGAACGACTCCGTTGAAGGTTCCAACGGCACGCTGCGGGAGAAGCGATTTAATCGGGAATGATTCCGCAGTCGCGCCGAGGCCAAGATACTCATCGGGCGTGGCTACAAAATCCCGCCGCAGGTCACTATTAGTAAAATCAAATCTCGATGGTTATAGATATGAACCGCAATAGAACGCGCACGGCCGTGTGTTTGCTCGCGCTCTTATTCTTGTCAAAGGTTGGAGCGCAAGGCGTGAGGACCGAGCCGTTGCCTTGGCACCGGCGCCATCAAGTACTTGCCTACGGTAGCTGTGGATGTGCCGATAGTTGCTGGGTCGCGACGTTAAGCGATACCCGGACTCATGCAAAGGTGGCAACCTTACGCTGCGATTGCGCGGAAGTATTTTTTTCCAAGAATGACGGGAAGGAACAGGTATACGCACGGACCTGTGCGGCCTTTGAGGGCAATGACAAGTTTGGCCGTATTGTCCAAACCATGGAAGCTTTAACGCGCTAGCACCGGGATAGGCACCGCTATGCGGTGCAACGTTCGTGGCGAATGCTTCGAATGTCCGTTTTGCGCAAACACGACCCCCTTGCGGGTCGCCAACTACCGCTCCGACGAAGCGTGAGCTCAGGTGTCTTCCCACAGGTTTGCGCGCCGAGCCTTCAGACGCAGCGCACGTCGCACTACACCTGCCATAACCTGCCGAGTCCCCAGACGGCGTGCGGCACCAACCCGCACAACGACTGTTCAGTTTCCGCACACAAATTCGCAGACGCCCCCATTCCACGCGCCCTCCGCGGGTGGGAAGAAATCCGGATAGCCCCGCTTCGCCGCGCCCGCCTACCCTCGCGCGCATGCCGGTCGGGACGATGCAAGGCCCGATCCGGCCGATCCGAATTCCTCAGGAGCGTACATGGATAGCAGCAGCAATACCGCACTGTTCGACGCCGACATCTGGCGCGGCAAAACCTTCAACGGACGCTGGCACGCCAGCGCGCACGCGGCCGACGTGATCGAACCCGCGACCGGCAACACGCTCGGCCGCATCGGCGTCGCGGACGGCGCAGCGGTGGCCGAAGCGTCAGCCGCCGCGCACCGCGCACAGCCCGCATGGTTCGCGCTGCCATACGACGAGCGCGCGGCGGTCCTGCGCCGCGCGGCCGCCGTCGCGGAAACTCACTTCGATGCGATCGTCGACTGGCTCGTGCGCGAAAGCGGCTCGACGCGCGCGAAGGCGTCGTTCGAAACGTCGGTCACGATCAAGGCGCTGCACGAAGCAGCCGGGCTGCCGTCGCGCGCGGCCGGCGAAGTGCTGCCGTCGGCGGCCGGCCGGCTGTCGCTCGCGCGCCGCCGCCCTCGCGGCGTGGTCGGGGTGATCTCGCCGTTCAACTTCCCGCTGTACCTCGCGATGCGCGCGGTCGCGCCCGCGCTCGCGCTCGGCAACGCGGTCGTGCTGAAGCCCGATCCGCGTACCGCCGTGTGCGGCGGCGTCGCGATCGCCCGCGTATTCGAGCTCGCCGGCCTGCCGGAAGGCGTGCTACACGTGCTGCCCGGCGACGGCGCAGCCGGCTCCGCACTGGTTGCCGATCCGCACATCGCGATGATCCAGTTCACCGGTTCGACCGCGGCGGGGCGCAAGGTCGGCGAAGCGGCCGGCCGCCACCTTAAGAAGGTCTCGCTCGAGCTCGGCGGCAAGAACTCGCTGATCGTGCTCGACGACGCCGACCTCGAGCGCGCCGTCGCCAATACCGCGTGGGGGGCGTACCTGCATCAAGGCCAGATCTGCATGGCGACCGGCCGCGTGCTCGTGCAGCGCGGCATTCACGACCGCTTCGTCGCGAAGCTCGTCGAGAAGGCGCGAAGCCTGCGCGTCGGCGATCCCGCGAGTGCGGACGTCGGCCTCGGGCCGCTGATCAATGCCGCACAGCTCGACCATGCGGCGAGCCTGGTGGACGCGGCCCGTCGCGCGGGCGCGCGCGTCGAAACGGGCGGCGGCCATCGCGACCTGTTCTTCGAGCCGACCGTGCTGAGCGGCGTCGCGCCGGGCAACCCGGCGTTCGACGAGGAGATCTTCGGGCCGGTCGCGGTCGTCGTGCCGTTCGATACGGACGAGGACGCCATCGCGCTCGCGAACCGCACCGAATACGGGCTGTCGACGGCGATCCTGTCCGCCGACGTCGGCCGGGCACTCCGGATCGGCGAGCGCCTGAACACCGGGCTGCTCCACATCAACGACCAGACGGTCAACGACGAAGTGATCAACCCGTTCGGCGGCGTCGGCGCATCGGGCAACGGCTCGAGCATCGGCGGCGCGGCCAACTGGGAGGAGTTCACGCAGTGGCAGTGGCTGACGATCAAGGGTGAAGCGCCGCTGTATCCGATTTGACAAGGAGACCGAACATGTACACGGAAAACGATTCACGCGCCGTCACCGCGGCCGTCGCGCGCGCGGCCGGCGCGCCCTTCTCGATCGAATCCGCCCGCCTGCGCGCGCCGCGCGGCGACGAGGTGCGGGTGCGCGTCGTCGCGACGGGCCTGTGCCACACCGACCTGATCGTGCGCGACCAGTACTATCCGGTACCGCTGCCGGCCGTGCTCGGTCACGAGGGCGCCGGCGTGGTCGAGGCGGTCGGCCCGAACGTGAAGACGCTCGCCGTGGGCGATCACGTAGTGCTCACCTACGGCGCGTGCGGCCACTGCCCGTCCTGTGTCGGCGGCCACGGCGCGTATTGCCGGCACTTCTTCGGGCTGAATTTCGGCGGCGCCGACGCCGACGGACAGACCGCGATCCGCGACGAACACGGGCAGCCGCTGCACGATCATTTCTTCGCGCAGTCGTCGTTCGCCAGCTATGCGCTCGCACGCGAGAACAACGCGATCAAGGTGCCGCCGGAAGCCCCGCTCGAACTGCTCGGGCCGCTCGGCTGCGGGATCCAGACCGGCGCAGGCGCGGTGATCAATTCACTCGCCGTACGTGCCGGCAGCAGCTTCGCAAGCTTCGGCGCGGGCGCGGTCGGCATGAGCGCCGTGATGGCCGCGCGCGTCGCCGGCGCGACGACCATCATCGCCGTCGACATCGTGCCGTCGCGGCTCGCGCTGGCGCTGGAGCTGGGCGCAACGCATACGATCAACAGCAAGGAAGTCGATGTCGTCGACGCGATCCGCCAGATCACCGGCGGCGGGGTCGACTACGCGCTCGAATCGACCGGGCTGCCCGCCGTGCTGTCGCAGGGAATCGAAGCGCTCGGCTCGCGCGGCACGATAGGCGTGGTCGGCGCGCCGAAGCTCGGGACGAAGGCGGAATTCGACGTCAACAACCTGCTGCTCGGCGGCCGTTCGATCCGCGGCATCGTCGAAGGCGACAGCGTGCCGCAGACGTTCATTCCTCAGCTCGTCCAGCTGCATCTCCAGGGGCGGTTTCCGTTCGACCGGCTGGTGAAGTTCTATCCGCTCGAACAGATCAACCAGGCCGCGGAGGACAGCAGCAGCGGCATCACGCTCAAGCCGATCCTGCGTTTGCCGCATTGAGCGGCGACACGCCCCCGGTCGCGGGGTAAATCGCGACCGGGGGCGCGCATGGGCCTCGTACGGCGGCGTAGCCGCCGCGAAAATACCGCGCCGCGGGCGCCGGGCTATATTACGCATTCGCGCGACACGCGGACCGGCACGTCCGGCCCGAACCTTCGACCCAACTGGAGCGCAGCGTGAATACAGCCCCCGAATCCCCTGCACGGCCGGTCGACCTCGACCGGCTCCGCGCCCGCTTCGCCGCGGGCGAACCGCTGCCGGAAACGGCGTTGCCGGCCGGCGTCGCGCGCTCGTGGCTGCGTTCGCGCGACGCCGGGCTCCGGCCGTGGCAAACCGCCCGCTACGAAATGCAGCGCGAACTCGACGAATCGCGCGCGGACCGCCGGCTGACCCGCTGCGTCGCGCAGGAAATCGAGCAGCTGTGGGCCGCTTTCGGCGGCAGCGAGTGGACGATCTTCTGCGTCAATCCGCGCGGCACGATCGTCCACGCGCGGCGCAGCCCGCATTGCGACGACACGCTGCTGACGCCGATCGTCGCCGGGCGCCGGATCGTCGAGCCGAACATCGGCACGACCGCGCCGAGCTGCGTGATTCACGACGGCACCGAGGCGGTCGTCGCGGGCGCCCAGCACTATCTCGACGAATTCTCGCGCGTGTTCTGTCTCGCGGTGCCGCTGGTCGGTTTCGACGGGGAAGTGATCGGCGCGCTGGACATCACCGGCGTCGGCCGGCGCAACGTCGTGCAGTTGCGCGAGCAGTTCCGGCATGCGGCGCTGTCCGCCGAGCAGCGGCTGTATGCGATGCTGCGCGACTGCCATCTGCTGCAGGTGCAGTACGATCCGCGCTGGCTCGGCACGCCGCTCGCGGGCGTCGTCGCACTCGACGCGGCGGGCCGCGTGCGCGCGGCGAGCCGGCTCGCGCGGCAGATGCTCGAGCTCGCGCCTGCCGGGCCGATCGAACCACACGATCTCCGGCAACTCTTTCCCGGCGCGACGCCCGCGCAGCAGCGTCGTTTGCTGACACCGGCGCATACGCCGCAGCGGATCGCGCGCGACGACGGCAGCCACGTCTGGGTGCGGGCCGTGCGCGCACCGCTCGACCGGGCGACGATGCGGCGGCAATCCGATGCGCTGGACGACGCCGCCGACGTGTGCGGCACCGCACCGGCCGCCAGCCCGCAGGCGAGCCTGCACGAGCAGTCGCTCGACGCGATCCGCCGTGCGGTCGACGAGCACGATGGCAACGTGTCGGCCGCCGCGCGGCAACTGGGCATCTCGCGCACCACGCTGTACGCGAAGCTCAGGCAGCTCGATGCAGCGGGAATCACGAACGCCGGCGCGCATTGATACTGCGTGCGGCGATGGCGCCTGCGCCCCCGCCCGCCTCTCGTGCGGCCGCAACGTGAACCACACGATCCCGACCGTGCCGCCCCCACCGCCCAAGGTGCCGATCCACGGCCGTTCGGCGTCAGCGGAATCCGCCGGTCGTGCATGCCGGCCGGTTTCGCGGCGAGCGCCGCCGGCTTCGGCGATTCAGCCGCCGCCACGTCCACGTCCACGTCCACGTCCACGGCGCGGCAACATGGCAGCGCGGCGGCATGGCGTCAGCCCGGATACCCCCCCAACCGGCCCTCGACCCCGAACCCGTCGTCCGGCGCCGGCAGTCGCCCGAGCACCCGCTCGACCTCCAGCGCGACCGCGATGAGTTCGCGATCGGTGCCGGCCGCGCCGTCGAGTGCGAGGCCGACCGGCAGCCCGTCCGCCGTCAGGCCGGCCGGGACGGTCATGCCCGGCACGCCGGCATTGCTGCCCGGCTCGGTATTGCGGATGTAGGTCGAGAACACCGAAGCGGTTTCGCCGTTGAGCATCATCGTGTCGCCCGCCGGGATCGGGCACGCGGTGGCGATCGTCGTCGGAAAGACCAGCGCGTCGGCGCCGCTGTCGGCGAGGCACTGCCGATACGCGGCACGCGAACGCGTCCGCCGGTCGAGCGCGGTGCGGTAGGCCGCTTCGCCGATCCCGTCGGGGCCGGTGACATGGCGGGCGATCTTCGCGACGTCCGGGCTCCCGACGTTCGCGACGATGTCGTCGACCGACAGCTCGTAGCCGTTCTCGACCAGGTACGCGTGCATCGACGAACGGAATTCGTACATCGCGATGACGGCCGGCTCGTCGTCGAAGAACCCCGGATAGTCGTTCAGGTCGAGGTCGACACATTCGAATCCCGCCTGCTCCAGCTTCGCCACCGCGGCATTCGCGACCGCGTCGACGTCCGGCGCGAGGCCGCGCCAGAACGTCGTGCGCGGGACGGCCAGGCGCACGGGGCGCGACGCGCTGCGCGCCGGCATCGACGTCGGCGCACCGGAACCGGACAGGATCGCGTCGAGCAGCGCGATGTCCTCGACCGACCGCGCGATCGGGCCGACGGTGTCGCGCGTGCGCGAAATCGGCGCCACGCCGCCCGACGGGTAACGCCCCACGGTCGGCCGCAGGCCGACGGCGCCGCACAACGCGGCCGGAATCCGGACCGAGCCGCCGGTGTCCGTTCCGAGCGCGGCGGGCACCACGCCCGCGCCGACCAGCGCGCCCGAGCCGCTGCTGCTACCGCCCGGAATCCGGTTGAAATCGTACGGGTTGCGTACCGCGCCCGTGACGCGGTTGTTGCCCGACACGCCGAATGCCAGCTCGTGCAGGTTGGCCTTGCCCGCGATCAGCGCCCCGTGCGCGAGCAGCCGCGCCACGACCGGCGCGTGCTGCGGCGGCACGCGGTTGTGCAGCGCCAGCGTGCCGTTGCCGGTCGGCAGGCAGGCGGTGTCGATGTTGTCCTTGATCGCGATCGGCAGGCCCAGCAGCGCGTGCGGGGTGGCCGACGTCGCGAGGTCGCGGTCGCAGCGGGCCGCTTCGGCGAGCAGCCGCGCCTCGTCGACGCACGTGAAACCGTTCAGGTAGCGCCAGCGTGCGTGCCGCTCGATCAGCGCGTACGCGTACTCGACACAGGAGAACGCCCGGCGCAGGATCGCGTTCCGGGCTTCGGTGAGCGTCAGGGTTTCCAGGGTGGCCATCGTCGTCGTTCCTCGTCACGGGGGATCGCTACAAGGTAGGGTGTGCCGATTTTGACGGCCATCATCACAATGGATGACCCCGGCCGACGGCGTGCCGCCGGTCACGCCAGCGCGGCGGCCAGGCTCGCGCGGTTGGCGACGCCCTTCTTCGCCATCACGCGCCGCAGATGCGTGCGGACCGTCGACAGCCCGATGCCGAGCGTGCGTGCGACGTCCTTGTCGGTATAACCGGCGGCGACGAGCCGCGCGACGTCGCTCTCGCGTTCGGTCAGCCCGGTACACGCATGACGCCGCCTCAGCAGCGCACGCCGGAAAAACGGCTCGATGCCGTCCAGCAGCAGCTTGTCGCGCTCGGTGAAATCCGGCCGCCCTTGCACGCGCCAGATGCGCAGGTCGCCGACGTGTGTCGCACCGTCGAGCGCATAGACGTTGATGCCGTGATGCATGCCTTCGCGGCGCAGGAAATCGTTGTAGAACTCGGTTCGTTCCAGCTCGCGCCGGCTCACCACCTCGTCGACGCAGGTCGCGACGCGGCGCGCGCGCAGTTGCGACGTGACCGGGTCGATATGCTGGAACCACGCTTCGTACCGTGCGATCTGCAGCGGATCGACGTTGTACGCGAACCCGTTGCGCCACAGGCCGGTGTGTTCGTCGCAATCGAACGACGCGGCGAAATCCGCGCGGATCAGCTGCGTGATCTCGGGCAGCACGACCGTCCGCACGTCGACGACCGGCCCCAGTTCTTCCAGGCGGGCGACGATGTCGCCGAACAGCCGGAGTTCCTCCGGCGTGATGTCGGAGACGGACAGGTTCATGACGCCGCCGCGACCGACGCCTGCCATAACGCGGCCACGCCGGCGTAATCCCTGACCTTGAACGCCGAACCGTCGCGGACGTGAACCCAGCCGAGCGTGCGCTCGGCGAGCGGCTTGTCGTGGTCGTCCGTCGCGATCTTGACGATCGCATGCGCGCGGACATGCACGAGACCGTCCGGATAGTCGGACGACGGGTTTGCCAGCGTCACCGTCACGAACGGGCCGAGCTCCTGAAGGAGCCGGGCGGCCGGCGGCTGGTCGGCCATCAGCAATGCACCTCCCTTCACGCGGTCGTCCACGCGGATGGCCATCCCGCCCGGCCGCCGCTGCGCGGCGGTCGGCAGCGACATCCACAGCACGTGGCCGGGGTTCAGATAGACCTCGTCGGGGTCGCCCATCGCGTCGCGGGTTTCAATCCGGGCTATCGGCATGCAGGGTCTCCAGTCGAATATCGGGCACCGCGTGCGGGTGCGGCGGCACCATGATGCCGCAATTTGCCGGCGTTCCGCGTGTCTTGCGACGAAGGGCGCGGCCCCCCGTGGCAGGGCAACCGCGCCACGCGCACGCGACTTGCCGCCTTGCCTGCGCGCCGTCGGTTCGCCCATCCCTGTTCGTGCGGGAAGCAAATGCCCCGGGCCGGGCCGCCGTCGTTACCCGCCGGTGGCCGCTGTCGGCTCCGCGTCCGCCCGTTTCGCGTGAAGTCGCAACGCGAGCCACGCGATCCCGACCGCGACCGCGCCGACCACGCCGCCGAAGGTGCCGACCCACGGCAGCCCGAAGTCGCCGGCGATATGGTTGCCGATCAGCGCGCCCGCGCCGATGCCGACGTTGTACAGCCCCGAGAAGATCGACACCGCGAGGTCGGTTCCCTCCGGCGCCAGCTTCAGCACCCACGCCTGCATGGCCAGGCCGAAACAGACGATCGCCCCGCCCCACACCAGCGTATGCACGGACAGCGTGACGATGTTCAGCGCGCACGGGAACAGGATCAGCAGGCATCCCGCGAGCGCGACGATCGACCCGAGCAGGAAGTCGTCGGGACGGTGCGGATAGATGCGGTTGAAGCAGATCGCCGCCGGTATGCCGGCGATGCCGAACAGGATCAGCACATACGTGATCCGGCTGCTGCTCGCGTGGTTGACGCTCTGGACGAAGGGCTCGATGTACGTGTACGACGTGAAGTGCGCGGACACGACGAGCACGGTGATCGCGTACAGCGCCACCAGCGCGGGCCTGCGCAGGAACACGCCGACGCTGCCGAGCGACCCCGCGCCCTGGCTCGGCGATACCGGCAACGTGGCGCGCAGCAGCAGCAACGCGACGGCCGCCGCGCCGGCGATGATCAGGAACGTGACCCGCCAGCCGAAGGTCTCGCCCACCACGCGCCCGAGCGGAATGCCGGCCACCATCGCGATCGCCGTGCCCATCGCCAGCAGGCTGAGCGCACGGCTTTTCCGGTCACTCGGCGCGAGGCGCACGGCCAGCGGCACGGAAATCGACCAGAACACCGCGTGCGCGCACGCGATGCCCAGCCGGCCGACCATCAGCACCGCGAAATTCCACGCGACGCCGGTCACGACATGGCTGCCGATGAACACCAGCAACGCCACCGACAGCAGCTTGCGGCGCTCGACATGGCGCGTGGCCAGCGTCAGCGGCAGGGACACGACGGCCACCGCCCACGCATAGATCGTCAGCATCAGGCCGACGTCGGTCGCCTGCATGTGCAGGCTGTCGCCGATCGCGCTGAGCAGCGCGACGGGCACGAATTCGGTGGTATTGAAAATGAAGGCGGTGAGGGCCAGGGCCAGTACGCCCCACCACGAGTGCCTGGAACTGACTGCGTCCGGTGTTGCCATACGTGGATTCGACGAGACGAGGGTTGGGGGCGCGCGGCGCGGAGAACCCGGCCCGGCGATCGCCGCGATTGTACCAGCGGCGCCTGACGCGGCGCGGCGCGGGGTGGCCGCGGGACATGGTCATGACATGGCCTTGCGCCGATAATGTGCGGCACGCTTTCACGACCCGTTCGCTCGACCTTTGTCCGCTCGCCCCCGGCGAGCCAGGAGATTCACATGCGCATTGAAACGTCATTTCTGTTCGATCTCGACGGCACGCTCGTCGACAGCGTCTATCAGCACGTGCTCGCGTGGAAGGAGGCGCTCGATGCCGAAGGCATCGAACTGTCGGTGTGGCGCATCCACCGCAAGATCGGCATGAGCGGCGGCCTGTTCCTGAATCAGCTGCTGCGGGAGACGTCGGGCAACCTCGACGCCGAGCGCGTCGAGCGCCTTGCCCGCCTGCATGCGGCCGCGTACCAGCGGCTGCGCGCGCAGGTCCGGCCGCTGCCCGGCGCGCGCGAATTGCTCGCCGCGCTGTCGGCGGCGGGCATCCGCTGGGCGATCGCGACCAGCGGACGGATGGAAACGGCCGCCATCAATCTCGAGGCGCTCGGCGTCGATCCGGCGAAGCACGTCGTGGTCACGCGCGACCAGGTCAAGTACGCGAAGCCCGACCCCGACCTGTTCCTGACGGCCGCCGCGCAACTGAACGTGCCGATCGAACACACGGTCGTGGTCGGCGACAGCATCTGGGACATGCTCGCCGCGAGCCGCTGCCGCTCGCTCGGCGTCGGGCTGCTGTCGGGCGGTTACGGCAGCAACGAGCTGGAACGCGCGGGCGCGCTGCGCGTGTACGACGATCCGGCCGATCTGCTGTGGCATCTCGACGAGATCGCGGCGCGGCCGTAGGCGTCGGCCGGCCTGTCGGCGCTGACAACGGGGCTACACGACGGGCGGTGCAGCAATTGCGCACAATTGTCCGGCATTCACGTCGGGCTTCGCGGTAGGCACAAAGAGCGTGATGCGTACAACGTCAGGATCAACGCTCACTGCGAGCGACGCCTGCGCGTTTTTGCCAACAAATAATGACCACACGCGAATATCTGTGAAACCGTGAATTTCACGCATGCGAGAAACATAATTAGCGATTCGCGAGTAGACGCGATTATTTAATTCGCCGATCTATTACAAGATCACTTCCCCTGACATCAGTGGCCGCGATTCCGCATCCCGGTAGACTAGACGAGTTTCGATGAACGAATAGGCGTTGCCGACACGCTGACAGGAGCCGCCTGCATCTATCAGCAAGTCAAAGCGGAAACGCTGAGGCAGCAGGAATGCGCTGCCGTTCGTCTCCTGCGAGGGCTGTCCGTTTCTTTACGCCGGTCTAGTACGCAGGATGATGTGACAGTTGTTTTCATTTTTTTCCGCTCGATTTTTTGGGGTATGGATTAATTCTTTCCCCGTCTATTTCAAAGATCACTATCAGAAGCCCTATGCCGGACGCAAAGAAAGTGCCGCATTATGAAATCAAGACATCATCGATCCCATTCTCATTGCCGAAGTGGAAGGAATACGCTGGCGTCAGCGGGTGTGTTCCCTTGAATACACCGCACGGGGTTTGCATGGACAAGCTTGCTCCGGGTGAACCCAAGCCCCTCAAGCCTCCCGAGTCCAAACCAGCAAAACCCGAGGCGCTGAAAGCGCCTGATCCAGCAACGACGCCTCCACCCACGCAAGCATCGCCTCGCAAGTCGTCCGAGCCAGCCGACGCCGAAGATTGCGAGCATCCCCCTCCCTTCGACCTGCTGGATGTTCCTGAGGCGATGAAACGAATGAAGTGGCCTGTTGCGGCCAGGCTCGCCAGACGATGGTTCAGTGGCCCCAAGCACGTTTGGGACAACAGCTTCAAAACGGACCAGCCGTTTGACAATGCCACCGTCACCCTTGACTGGGCCCTCAAGTTTGGGAAAGTCAAAAAGCGGTATGACGAGCTTATCTCGAAAAATATCTACAATGAAAATGCCAGAGCAAGGTTGAGAGATATGCTGCGGCATGTGGTGAAAGAAAAATTCGCATCTTCGGTAGCTTTCGATTTTCAGACGGTCGGTGACAAAGATAATCTCGTCGAATTTTGCAGAAAATGGCAATTTCAGCTCGTTAACGTGTCCAGCTTCGACACGACAGGAGGTCTCCCGTATGCACCGACAGATTTGACGGCTGCTCTGGCGAACTTCAACATCTATGCCGCCATTGGGCGTGCGGAGTTTTCCGGAGACAGATATTACAAATACGATAATCATGAAAAAACCAAATCCTACTGCATCGACTTGACCGCATCCATAACACATATCTATGCGTACATAAAAGATAGCTATTCCTTCAATGACGAGAAGTCGCCATCAAGTAGCCAGTACCTGGGACACTGGAATAAGAATGCCATGGTTATTACGAACGGAGGAAGAATCAGGGAGCTTCTGTATCGAGGCGGCGTCAATTCGAATCTTGGCAACTCCATCGAGGTTGAGTCGAAAATCAAATGGAAGTATCTGATCGATGATTTCCTGGATAAACCGATCGACACGCGAAAAGGTCTAGTCAAGAAATTCAGGTCGTGTGATGTGTACTATCCTGTTTTCAACAAAACCTACAACGACTGGCGAATCAAGCATAATCGCGGAGAGGATTTTGTGACATATTCCGAATTACGATATCTTAAATTGACAAATCCCATTAAATTAAGCCTGGGTGAAATATGCAGGTCACCAGAAAAAATTTAATCGTGATCGCGCTCGTTTTGGCGCTGGCGATTCTGTCTCTTACATTGCGGAAATCATACGAGGGTTGCGAAAGCTATACTCGGGCTCTTAACGGAGGAACGAAAGAGTTCGGTGGCGAGAAATACAAAATCGAGCTATGTGGGGCACGTCGCTCGTTTGGCGACGGCGACGAAATTCGGCTCCAAGTGATAGGGCCGGCAGGGGATGTGCTGGCGGAGCGGTATTTCGCGGTGCGCACGATTAACGATGCGGCCCCTCGGGAACTAGAGTACGGCGACGACAATATTTTCTACTACGACCAATCGAAGTCGTCTCCGTTGCGCTTCGTCGCCATGCCGCCTTCCAGGATGGACGGGTGGACGGCGCGAATACCTTTGCTGCAACGACTGATCGCGTCATTTTCATGACGAGCAGCATGCGATCGTCAGGACTCGCGTCGATCCAGCAGCGCTGCAAGGACGACCGCACGTCTCGATCGGGGTCGTAGCGGTAAACATAAAGGGCGCGCGCGGATCGCTCACCGGTTCCTTCCACGCGGGCCGCGCATGCAACGATGAACACCCGTCACCGCAACCGCCAAGCCGGTCAGTCGTCATCCACGCGCTTGTCGATCAGGTACCGACCCCGCTCGACGCCCGCGCGCAGCGCGTCGACCTCGGTCAGCCATTCGGGGCCGGCCGGCTCCGGCACGATCAGTTCGATGCGCGCGCCGCCGACATACACCTGCACCTCGTCGCGCCACGCGCCGCGTTCGTCGCGCCGGGCCCAGACGAGGATTTCGTGACCGCGATACGGGTCGCGAACCTGTGCGTCCTGTTGATGTTGCATGGTGGCCTCCTGTCCTTATCTGCGATTCCGATGCAAAAAATGCGCGCCGCGTGACCACCGCGCGCGCGGCGAACCTTGTGCGCACGCGCCGTGCCCGGCCGGCACGCGGCTTGCGTCCCGTCCCGTTACGTATCGACCGGTATCGACAGTCTTGACCGCTCCGGGCCGCCTCGCGCGGGCCGCAAGGATTTCCCATCATGATCGGCCACCTCGAACTTCTCGGACGCCTGCTGCTGGCCGCGCTGCTCGGCAGCGTGATAGGGCTCGAACGCGAACGCCTGAACTGGGCCGCCGGGCTGCGCACGCACATGCTCGTGTGCGTGGGCTCCGCGCTCGTGATGCTGGTGTCGACGTTCGGCTTCGAAGACGTGCGCGGGCAAAACGGCGTCGTGCTCGACCCGTCGCGGGTCGCCGCGCAGGTGGTGTCGGGCATCGGCTTTCTCGGCGCGGGCTCGATCCTGCTGCGCGGCGAAGTCGTGCGCGGGCTGACGACCGCCGCGAGCCTGTGGGCGGTGGCCGGTGTCGGCCTTGCCGCGGGCGGCGGCATGGTGGTTGCGTCGGTCGGCGCGACGGCGATCGTGCTCGCGATCCTCGCGGGCGTGAAGCCGCTCGAGCGCCGCTTCATCGCGCAGCGCCAGCAACGCACGCTGCAGCTCGTGGTCGAGCGCGGCGGCCTGACGCTCGGCACGCTGCACGAAGCGCTCGGCCCCGGCCGGGTGCGCGTGAAGCGGTTCATCGTCCAGCAGTCGGACGACGATCCCGACACCGACGACATTTCGGTTTCGTTCTCGCGCACCAGCGGACCGGAATTCGCCGCCATCTGCGAAACGCTGCAAAGCATCGCCTGCGTACGGACCTGTCAACCCGATACCGCGTCAAGGAGCTTCGCGTGACCCGCGCCGACCTGCTCTCCCATCTCGTGTCGTGCCAGCTGGCCGCGCGCATGCGGTCCGGCGCATGGCTCTCGACCCGCCAGCTCGTGGACGCGCTGCGCGCATGGCTCGCCTGCCATCGCGCCGAATGCGGATGGCTCGAGCGAATCAAGATCGCGGACGCCTCGACGACGATCGCGCAAGGCATCTACGCCATCGCGGTCGCGCACGGCGATCCGGCCGGCGGCGAACGCGTGCGGCTCGATGCGGATTCGCCCGAACTGCAGGCGCTGCGCGCACGCTGCGACGCGCTGCTGCAGCATATCGACGGCGACCGGGACGTCGACGCGCGATGATCGTGCGGGATCACGCGACACTCGCCACGCGCCGACGCGCCGACGCGACGGCCGACAGCGCCCCGCACGTTCCCGACCGTGTGCCCGGTGTTCTCGCTGGCCCCGACCCGGGCCCGTCCGGGCGAGCGGCCGGCCGACGTGGCCGTGCGTCGCAGCGTGCGCGCGCGGCATGCGTCCGACCACTATCCGCCGGTCGCGCGAATGCGCGTGAAGCCCGCGGCGGGCACGTCGCTTGCGCGGTGAGCCGGTTTCGACCGGACGGAGCCCACCCATGCGAACCGACGCCCTCGACGGACAGGCACTCGACTACTGGTGCGCCCGCGCACTGTGCGTGGACGACGAAGACACGCTGCGCTTCACCGCCGTCACGCCGACCGTCGTCGTGACGGCCGCCTGCGACGCGTTCCGGCACCTCGGTGCCCCGTTCACGCCGTCGACATCGTGGGCCGACGCCGGCACGGTACTCGACCGCGTCGACGATCTGCGGATCACCCGCCACGGCGACGACGTCGAATGCGACGCCACCTTCGCCGACGGCCCGTCGACCTGCGGCGCGCACGCCCGCGATGCACGCGTGGCGCTGCTGCGCGCGTTCGTCCGCGCGCGCTTCGGCGACGAGATCGACCCGCCGCCGCCGTTCGCGCACCGGATCGAACACGGCGCCGTGGTGCGCTACGACCCCGGCGTGCCGCTGCCCGACGCGGACGACGATCGCGGCACGGGCGACAGCACGGACATCCGCTCGATACCGCGCATGTAAGTGCATGCATGTACCCGGCGTTCATGTAAAAACGACAGTCCCGGCACCGGCCGGCTTCCCGCACGCGCCTTGCCCGGCGGGACACCGCCCGGCGGGCACGCGGGTTGCGGCACATCGGCGCTATCGACTGCCGCCACCCGCCCCGCGCCACGCCATGGACTCCACGCCGACCTTCGCCCCGCATATCTATTTCTGCGACGCCCGCCTCGTCGGGCCGCTCGACGCATGGCCGCAGACATTCGCGCACATCGCGGGCATGGGCTTCGATCACGTGCTGGTCGGCGGCTTCTGGGCCGCGAGCGTCGCCGGCTTTCCGCGCCACGTGGCCGATTTCCTGCGTCCGGCCCAATCGTTCGCGACGCGTGCAAGCGCACTCGAAACCTTCTCGCGGCTCGCCCAGCTCGCGCACGGCCACGGGCTGCGCCTGCTGCTCGAAGCCGTGCCGGATCGCATCGCGCGCGACAACCCGCTGCGCGCCGAGCATCCGGACTGGTACGTCGAGCGCACGCACGACGACGCGCTGATCGACCCGCGCGGCACCGCGCACGCGCTGGACGTCGCCCACGCGAACCTCGACAGCGACGCGGTACGCGACCGGCTTTCCGCGTGGTGGTGCGCGCACCTCCGCGCATTCGCCGATGCGGGTGCCGCCGGCTTCCTGGTCGACGCGCCGCATCATCTGCCGGCCGACTGGTGGCCCGGCTGGCGCGCGGCGCTGCGCCGGGCGCGCCCGGACGTCGCGGTGCTCGCGGGCGTGCCCGGCCATGCGCGGGACGCGCTCGCGCAGCTCGAAGGCACCGGGTTCGACGCGGTGTTTTCATCGGTACGCTGGTGGGACCTGCGCGCGCCGTGGTTCGTCGACGAACACCGGCTGCTGCGGCGCATCGGCTCGCCGATCGCGTTTCCCGACGCGTTCGACGGCGCGCGCCTCGCCGACGACTGGCCCGACGCGCCGGACGATACCGTCGCCCGCGCCTATCGCCGCGCGCTGTGGACGGCCGCGGCCGTCGGCACCGGCTGGCTCGTGCCGATGGGCTTCGAACGCGGCGTCACGGTGCCGCTGATGGCGCGCGACGCCGATGCAGCGCGCTACCGCGCCGCGTTCGAGCGCGCGCGCTTCGACCTGTCCGGCGCGATCGCCGATGCGAACGCGTGGCGCCGCGCCACGCCCGTCGCGGCCGCGCGCGGCGAGATCGTGCAGCTGAGCGCGCCCGGCGCGGCGGCGACCGCGCTGCTGCGCGGCATCGGGCCGTCGCTCGAACACGACGAAGCCGCGCTGCTGATCGCCCTGAATCCCGATCTCGACGCGACGGCAACGGTCGACCCCGCGACGATCCTGCCCGGCGTGCCGGGCGGCTTCACGCGGGTCGTCACGCACGACGGTGCGCAAGCCAATCCGCCCGCCGCGCTCGAACCGTTCACGCTCGAACCCGGCGCATACGCGCTGCTGCATGCGTGGCCGGCCCCGCCCGCCACGACACGCGCCGACGCCGCGCGCGAGCGCGGCGCGCTGTCCGCCGCGCTCGCGGCCGACCGGATCGCGATCGAGCACGTCGAGCCGTCGGTCGACGGCGGCCGCTTCGCGGTCAAGCGCGTGATCGGCGAGACGCTCGTCGTCCATGCATCGATCTTCACCGACGGGCACGCGCATCTCGCGGCCGCGCTGCAGTGGCGCGCCGCCGGCGACGACGACTGGCGCGAAATCCCGTTCGAAGCCGAACCGAACGACGGCTGGCACGCACGCGTCACGCTCGACCGGCTCGGCCGCCATGAGTTTCGCGTGATCGCGTGGCGAGACGACTGGGCGTCGCTCGTCGACGATGTCGCGAAGAAAGACGCGGCCGGCCAGGACGTAACGCTCGAACTGCGCGAAGCGCAGCTGCTGCTCGCGACCGCGCTCAGGCTCGCCGATCCGCTCGACGCGCGCGCGCTCGCGCGGATGGAACAGCTGGCCGCCGGGTTCAAGGATGCGCCGGCCGGCGCGCGGCTCGCGCAACTCGGCGCGGCGCCGCTCGCCGATGCGTTCGCGGCGCTGCGCTACCGCCCGTTCGTCACGCACACGACACCCTTCCCGGTCGACGTCGAGCGCCGCGCAGCGCGCTTCTCGAGCTGGTACGAGATGTTTCCGCGCTCGGCGAGCGACGATCCGGACCGGCACGGCACGTTCGACGACGTGATCGCGCACCTGCCGCGCATCCGCGACATGGGTTTCGACGTGCTGTATTTCCCGCCGATCCACCCGATCGGCACGACCGCGCGCAAGGGCCGCAACAACAGCCTGACGGCCGGCCCCGACGACGTCGGCAGCCCGTATGCGATCGGCTCGCCGGACGGCGGCCACACGGCCGTGCATCCGCAGCTCGGCACGCTCGAATCGTTCCGCGCGCTGGTCGACGCCGCGCGCGGTCACGGGCTCGAGATCGCGCTCGATTTCGCGATCCAGTGCTCGCCCGACCATCCGTGGCTCGCCGCGCATCCGGGCTGGTTCGCGTGGCGGCCCGACGGCTCGCTGCGCTTCGCGGAGAATCCGCCGAAGCGCTACCAGGACATCGTGAACCCCGATTTCTACGCGCCCGATGCGTTGCCCGACCTGTGGCTCGCGCTGCGCGACGCGATCCTGTTCTGGGTCGACGCGGGCGTGCGGATCTTCCGCGTCGACAACCCGCACACGAAGCCGCTGCCGTTCTGGGCGTGGATGATCGACGACGTGCGCGGCCGGCATCCGGACGTCGTGTTCCTGTCCGAGGCGTTCACGCGGCCGGGAATGATGTATCGCCTCGCGAAAGTCGGCTTCTCGCAGTCGTACACGTACTTCACGTGGCGCGAGTCGAAGCGCGAATTCATCGACTACCTGACCGAGCTGACGGCCGGCCCCGCGCGCGAGTTCTTCCGCCCGAACTTCTTCGTCAACACGCCCGACATCAACCCGCGCCACCTGCAGAACGCGCCGCGCACGCAGTTCGTGATCCGCGCGGCGCTCGCGGCGACGCTGGCCGGGTCGTGGGGCATGTACTCGGGCTTCGAGCTCGGCGAATCGGCGCCGCTGCCGGACAGCGAGGAATACGCGAACGCGGAGAAGTACGAGCTGCGCGCGCGCGACTGGCGCCGCGCCGCGCACATCGGCGCCGAGATCGCGCGGCTGAACCGCGCGCGGCGCGCTCACCCGGCACTGCAGACGCATCTCGGCATCACGTTCGCCGACGCGGACAACGACGCGGTGCTCGTGTTCGTCAAGGCGACGCCGGCGTTCGACAGCGTGGTCGCCGTCGCGATCAGCACCGACCCGTGGCATCCGCAGGTCGCGAACTTCACGCTCGACGCATCGCTGTGGCGCGGTTTCGGGCTCGTCGACGGCGAACCGCTCGACGCGCTCGAACAGGACGCCACGCACGCGGAAACCTGGCGCGGGCATCGCCAGTACGTCTCGCTCGATCCGCACGTGCGGCCGTATGCGATCTGGCGGCTCACGCCGTCTCCAGGCGCCGCGCGGGCGGCGGCGCGCGAACCGGGCGACGCCCGGCCCATTTCGGGAGCCCATGGATGATGAAACGCGAAGATTCCCTCGACGACGTACGTCGCGCACAGTTCCCGTCGCTCGAGCCGGCCGGCACGCCGCGCCGGCGCCGCGCGCGCCGCCGCGCACCGGCACTCTGCGCGGACGATCCGCTGTGGTACAAGGACGCGATCATCTACCAGGTGCACGTGAAGTCGTTCTATGACTCGAACAACGACGGCATCGGCGATTTCCCCGGCCTGATCGCGAAGCTCGACTACATCGCCGAACTCGGCGTCGACACGATCTGGCTGCTGCCGTTCTACCCGTCGCCGCGCCGCGACGACGGCTACGACATCGCCGACTACCGCGACGTGCATCCCGACTACGGCACGCTCGCCGACGTGCGGCGCTTCATCCGCGAAGCCCATGCGCGCGGCATCCGCGTGATCACCGAGCTGGTGATCAACCACACGTCGGACCAGCATCCGTGGTTTCAGCGCGCACGCCGCGCGAAACCGGGCTCGAACCACCGCGACTACTACGTGTGGTCCGACACCGACACGAAATACGCGGGCACGCGGATCATCTTCCTCGATACGGAAACGTCGAACTGGACCCACGACCCGCTCGCGGGCCAGTACTACTGGCACCGCTTCTATTCGCACCAGCCCGACCTGAACTTCGACAACCCGGCCGTCGTGCGCGAGGTGCTGCAGGTGATGCGCTTCTGGCTCGACCTCGGCATCGACGGGCTGCGGCTCGACGCGGTGCCGTATCTGGTCGAGCGCGAAGGCACGAACAACGAGAACCTCCCCGAGACGCACGCGATCCTGAAGCAGATCCGCGCGACGATCGACGCCGAGTACCCGAACCGGATGCTGCTCGCCGAAGCGAACCAGTGGCCGGAGGACGTGCAGGAGTATTTCGGCGACGAGAACGAATGCCACATGGCGTTCCACTTCCCGCTGATGCCGCGCATCTACATGTCGATCGCGAGCGAGGACCGCTTCCCGATCGTCGACATCATGCGGCAGACGCCGGCGCTCGCGCCGAGCAACCAGTGGGCCGTGTTCCTGCGCAACCACGACGAGCTGACGCTCGAGATGGTCACCGACTCCGAGCGCGACCTGCTGTGGCAGACCTACGCGAGCGACCGGCGCGCGCGGCTGAACCTCGGCATCCGGCGCCGGCTCGCGCCGCTGATGGAACGCGACCGGCGCCGCATCGAGCTGATCAACTCGCTGCTGCTGTCGATGCCCGGCACGCCGGTGATCTATTACGGCGACGAGCTCGGGATGGGCGACAACATCCATCTCGGCGACCGCGACGGCGTGCGCACGCCGATGCAGTGGTCGTCGGACCGCAACGGCGGCTTCTCGCGCGCCGACCCTGAACTGCTCGTCTTGCCGCCGGTGATGGGCTCGCTGTACGGCTATGACGCGGTCAACGTCGAGGCGCAGACGCGCGACCCGCATTCGCTGCTGAACTGGACGCGCCGCATCCTGTCGACCCGCCGCGCGTCGCAGGCGTTCGGGCGTGGCACGATCCGCTTCCTGCGCCCGGAGAACCGCAAGGTGCTCGCGTACCTGCGCGAGCTGGACGGCCACGATCCGGTGCTGTGCGTCGCGAACCTGTCGCGCGCGTCGCAGGCCGTCGAACTCGACCTGTCCGGGTTCGCGGGCCGCGTACCGATCGAGATGACGTCGGATTCCCCGTTTCCGCCGATCGGCCAGCTCCCGTATCTCCTCACCTTCCCGCCGTACGGCTTCCTGTGGTTCGTGCTCGCCGAACATGGCCGCGAGCCGTCGTGGCGGCAGCCGCACGCGGAAGCGCTGCCCGAATACGTGACGCTCGTGATGCGGCGCGGCGAGGCGCGGCCGAACCTCGAGCAGCTGCACACGCTCGCGCACGATGCGCTGCCGTCGTGGCTCGCGCGGCGGCGCTGGTTCGCGTCGAAGGATCGCACGATCGGCGAAGCCAGGCTGAACGTCGTCACGCCGGTGCCGGGCGAGCCGTTCGAGTATGCGGAGGCCTGGGTCGAAGCGGGCGCGCAGCGCGACGTCGAACGCTACGTCGTGCCGCTCGCGGCCGCATGGGGCGGCGAGACCTCGCAGCCGCTGTTCACGCAGCTCGCGCTCGCGCGCGTGCGGCGCGGCCACACGATCGGCTACCTGACCGACGCGTTCGCGCTGCCGGCGTTCGCACGCGGGATGCTGCGCAAGCTGCGCGACGGCGCCGTGGTGCCGACCTCCGACGGCGGCCGCCTCGCGTTCATGCCGGAAGACGCGCTCGCCGCGCTCGACCCCGGCGACGACGCCGAAGTGCGCTGGCTCGCGGCCGAGCAGAGCAACAGCTCGCTCGTGATCGGCGACGCGATCGTGCTGAAGCTGGTGCGCAAGGTCGCGCACGGCGTGCATCCGGAAGCGGAAATGAGCCGCTACCTGACGCGGATCGGCTACCCGAACACCGCGACGCTCGCCGGCGAAGTCGTGCACGTCGACCCGGACGGCACGCCGCACACGGTCGCGATCCTGCAGCGCTACGCGGACAACCAGGGCGACGCGTGGACGCGCTCGTTCGACTTCCTGCGCCGCGCGGTGGACGAACTCGCGCTGCCGGCCGCGGACAACGACGAAACCGACGAAGCGGACGAGGAACCCGAAGCGCTGCTCGGCTACGCGGCGTTCGCCGGCATCATCGGCACGCGGCTCGGCCAGCTGCACGTCGCGCTCGCGCAGCCGTCCGACGACCCCGCGTTCGCGCCGGAGCGGGCGACGCCCGGCCATGTCGACGGCTGGTGCGCGGACGCGATCGCGTCGTTCGAGCAGGCGCTCGACGTGCTGCACACGCGGCTCGAGGCGCTCGATCCCGCGATGCGCGCGGCGGCCGACACGCTGCTCGCGTCGCGCGACGCGGCCGTGCGGGCCCTCGGCGCACTCGTGCCGCGCACGCTCGACGCACAATGCATGCGGATTCACGGCGACTTCCATCTGGGGCAGGTGCTCGACGTGCAGGGCGACGCGCTGCTGATCGACTTCGAAGGCGAGCCGGCGCGCCCGCTCGAGCGCCGCCGCGCGAAGTCGCATCCGCTGCGCGACGTGGCGGGCCTGCTACGCTCGCTGTCGTATGTGAGCGCGACCGCGCAGTTCGCGATCGAGAAGGCGCCGCCGCAGGCGGCCGGCCGCAAGCGTGCGCTGTTCGACCGCTTCGGGCAGGCCGCCGCCGACCGTTTCGTCGACTGCTATCGCGCGGCCGCCGACCTCGCGCCCGCACGCTTCGTCGATCCGCGCTACGCCGACCGCCTGCTCGCGCTGTTCCTGATCGACAAGGCGTCGTACGAGCTGTGCTACGAAGCGGCGAACCGCCCCGACTGGCTGAGCGTGCCGGTCGGCGGGCTCGCGGCGCTGGTCGAACGGCTGCTCGACGACGGCGGCGCATCCGACGACGGAGGCACCCGATGACCGATACGCTGTTCGAACGGTCCGACATCGACGCGCTGCTCGCCGGACGTCATCCCGATCCGTTCGCGTGCCTCGGCCCGCACGGGCAGACCGGCCGCACCGTCGTGCGCGCGCTGCTGCCCGGCGCGACCGGCGTGCACGTGCTGTCGCCCGACGGCGACGAACTCGGCACGCTCGACTGCGTCGATCGCGCCGGCTGCTTCGCGGGAACGATCGCGCGCAACGGCGGCGCCCCGCACTACCTGCTCGCGGTCGACTGGCCGGACGCGCGGCAGGTGATCGACGATGCGTACGCGTTCGGCACGCTGCTCGACGACGCGACGCTCGCGCGCCTGTCGGCCGGCGATCCGGCCGCGGTGCTCGACTGCCTCGGCGCGACGCCGCTGCGCATCGACGACACCGACGGCGTGCGCTTCGCGGTCTGGGCGCCGAACGCGCAGCGCGTGTCGGTGGTCGGCGATTTCAACGCATGGGACGGCCGCCGCCATCCGATGCGGCTGCGGCAGCCGTCGGGCGTGTGGGAGCTGTTCGTGCCGGGCATCGGCGCGGGCGAGTGCTACAAGTACGAGCTGCGCGCGGCCGACGGGCGCGTGCTGCCGCACAAGGCCGACCCCTGTGCGCGCGCGACCGAGGCGCCGCCGCGCACGGCGTCGGTGGTCGCCGACGTCGCCGCGCTCGACGCGTTCGCGTGGCACGACGACGGCTGGATGCACGCGCGGCCGCGTGCCGACCGCTACCGCGTGCCGTGGTCGATCTACGAGGTGCACCCGGAATCGTGGCAACGCGTGCCCGACGAGATGAACCGCAGCGCGACGTGGGACGAACTCGCCGAGCGGCTGATTCCATACGCGCGGGGCATGGGCTTCACGCATATCGAGTTCATGCCGATCGCCGAATACCCGTTCGGCGGGTCGTGGGGCTACCAGCCGCTCGCGCAGTTCGCGCCGTCCGCGCGCTTCGGGCCGGTCGACGGCTTCGCGCGCTTCGTCGACCGCGCGCATGCGGCCGGCATCGGCGTGCTCGTCGACTGGGTTCCCGCGCATTTCCCCGACGATCCGCATGGCCTGGCGCAGTTCGACGGCACGGCGCTGTACGAGCACGCCGACCCGCGCGAAGGCTTGCACCCCGACTGGCACACCTGCGTGTTCAACGTCGGGCGTACGGAGGTCGGCGCGTTCCTCGCCGCGTCGGCGCTCGCGTGGGCGCGCCGGTATCACGTCGACGGCATCCGCGTCGACGCCGTCGCGTCGATGCTGTACCGCGACTATTCGCGCAAGGAAGGCGAATGGGTGCCGAACGTGCACGGCGGCCGCGAGAACCTCGAATCGGTCGCGTTCCTGCGCATGCTGAACGACACGCTGCACGGTGCGGCCGCGCCGGCCGGCGTCGTCACCGTCGCGGAGGAATCGACCGCGTGGCCGGGCGTCACCGCGCCGACCGGCGACGGCGGGCTCGGCTTCGACTTCAAGTGGAACATGGGGTGGATGCACGACACGCTCGCGTACCTGCGCGAAGACCCGGTGCACCGCCGCTATCACCACGACCGGATGACGTTCGGGCTCGTCTACGCGTTCTCCGAGCGCTTCGTGCTGCCGCTGTCGCACGACGAGGTCGTGCACGGCAAGGGCTCGCTCGTCGCGAAGATGCCGGGCGACGCGTGGCAGCGGCTCGCGACGCTGCGCGCGTACTTCGGCTTCATGTGGGCCCACCCCGGCAAGAAACTGCTGTTCATGGGCAGCGAATTCGCGCAATGGGCCGAGTTCGCGCACGACGCGACGCCGCACTGGGACCTGCTCGACGCGCCCGCGCATCGCGGCGTGCAGCGGCTCGTGCGCGACCTGAACCGCACGTACGCGGCGGAACCGGCGCTGCATGCGCTCGACTGTCACGCGGCCGGCTTCTCCTGGCTGATCGGCGACGACCGCGACAACAGCGTGTTCGCGTTCGCGCGCCGCGACGACGCCGGGCACCTCGTGGTCGCCGTCTGCAACTTCACGCCGGTGCCGCGCGCGGCCTACCGCATCGGCCTGCCCGCCCCCGGGCAGTGGCGCGAACTGCTGAACACCGATGCCGCCCCGTACGGCGGCACCAACGCCGGCAACGACGGCGCCGTGTGGGCCGAGGCCGTGCCCGCGCACGGCGAGGCGTGGTCGGCACTGCTGCGCCTTCCGCCGCTCGCGACACTGTGGCTGACCCCCGCCTGATTGCCCGCGCCCTCGACACGGAGATCCGCCCCATGCCGACCGCCCTGCCCGCCCGTCTCGAATCCGGCCGCAGCTATCCGCTCGGCGCGACCTGGGACGGCCTCGGAACCAATTTCGCGGTGTTTTCCGCGCACGCGCAGCGCATCCAGCTGTGCGTGTTCGATCCGACCGGCCGCAAGGAACTCGCGCGCCTCGACCTGCCCGAATGCACCGACGAGGTGTGGCACGGCTACCTGCCCAACGCGCATCCGGGCACCGTGTACGGCTTTCGCGCGGACGGCCCGTACCAGCCGCAGCACGGCCATCGCTTCAATTCCACCAAGCTGCTGCTCGACCCGTACGCGCGCAAGCTGGTCGGCCAGTTCCGCTGGTCGGACGCGCTGTTCGGCTATCGCGTCCATTCGAATCGCGCGGACCTGTCGATGGACCGCCGCGATTCGGCGCCCGCGATGCCGAAATGCGTGGTGGTCGACGAGGCGTTCGACTGGAGCACCGACCGGCGCCCGCGCGTGTCGTGGCGCAACACGGTGATCTACGAGACCCACGTGCGCGGCACGTCGATGCGCCGCGCCGGGTTGCGCCCGCCCGAACGCGGCACGTTCTCGGCGTTCGCGCATCCCGCGTTCATCGATCACCTGCTGTCGATCGGCGTGACGACGGTCGAGCTGCTGCCCGTCCACGCGTTCCTGCAGCAGCGCGCGCTCGTGAACCGCGGGCTGCGCAACTACTGGGGCTACGACACGGCCGCGTTCTTCGCGCCGGAGCCCGCGTATCTCGCGACGCGGCGGCTCGACGAGATGCGCATCGCGATCCGGCAGCTGCATGCGGCCGGCATCGAGGTCGTGCTCGACGTCGTCTACAACCATACGTGCGAGGGCAACGAGCTCGGCCCGACGCTGTCGTGGCGCGGCCTCGACAACGCGAGCTACTACCGGCTCGTGCCGGGCGACCCGCGCTTTCATGTCGACGAGACGGGCTGTGGCAACACGCTGAACCTGTCGCATCCGCGCGTGGTGCAGATGGTGATGGATTCGCTGCGCTACTGGGCCACTGCGTTCAACGTCGACGGCTTCCGCTTCGACCTCGGCGTGACGCTCGGGCGCGAGGCGCACGGCTTCGATCCCGGCGCGGGCTTCTTCGACGCGCTGCGGCAGGACCCGGTGCTCGCGCAGCGCAAGCTGATCACCGAGCCGTGGGACCTCGGCCCCGGCGGCTACCAGCTCGGCCGCCATCCGCCCGGTTTCGCCGAGTGGAACGACCGCTTTCGCGACACCGTGCGGCGCTTCTGGCGCGGCGACGCGGGCCAGCGGCCGGAGCTCGCCGCGCGGCTCGCCGGGTCGGCCGACCTGTTCAACCACCAGCGGCGCCATACGTGGGCATCGGTCAATTTCGTCACCGCGCACGACGGCTTCACGCTCGCCGATCTCGTCTCGTATTCGGCGAAACACAACGAAGCGAACGGCGAGGACAACCGCGACGGCCGCGACGACAACTGCAGCGCGAACTGGGGCGCCGAAGGGCCCACCGACGATGCCGCGATCCGCGCGGTGCGCGCGCGCGTCGCGCGCTCGATGCTCGCGACGCTGTTCACCGCGCTCGGCACGCCGATGCTGGTGGCCGGCGACGAGTTCGGCCGCACGCAGCACGGCAACAACAACGCGTATTGCCAGGATAACGAGCTGTCGTGGCTCGACTGGGACCTCGCTCACGGCGACGAAGCCGTGACGCTGATGCGCTTCGTGTCGCGGCTCGCCGCGCTGCGGCGCATGTATCCGGTGATGTCCGCGCCGGGTTATCCGTCGGGCGACCGCGACGCCGCACCGGGCATGGCCGAGATCGACTGGTTCGACGAGCGCGGCGCCGCGATGACCGTGCCCGCGTGGCAGGACCGCGAACGCCGCGCGCTGACGATGCGGCGTGTCGGCACGGGCCGCACCGGGCGCACCGAGGCGCTGCTGGTGATGCTGAACGCGTCGTCCGAGACGATCGTGTTCGCGCCGCCCGCGCCGGTGCTCGAATACCGCGTGCTGGTCGACACGGCCACGCCCGACGCCGGCCCGCGCAACTGGCCGGCCGACGGGCTCGACGTCGCCGCGCATGCAGCCGCGATCGCGGTGGCCGCCGTGCCGCCCGACCCGCCCTCCTGAGGACCGCCATGACATCCCGTTCCGATCGTCCAACCGGCACGCACGCGTTCGAATCGTCGTTCGGCGCGACCTGCGTCGACACCGAACGCACACGCTTCCGGTTTTGGGCGCCCGCCAGCCGCACGGCCGCCGTCGAACTGCACGACGACAGCGAACACACGATCCCGATGACACCCGTCGGCGACGGCTGGTTCGAGACGGTCGCGCCGTGCGGCCCGGGCGCGCTGTATCGCTACCGCCTCGAAGACGGTTTCACCGTGCCCGACCCGGCGTCGCGCTTCCAGCCCGGCGGCGTGGACGGCCCGAGCCAGGTCGTCGATCCGGCGTCGTATCGCTGGCGCGACGGCGCATGGCGCGGCCGGCCGTGGCACGAGACGGTGCTGTACGAGTTGCATGTCGGCGCATGCGGCGGCTACGCGAGCGTCGAGCGGCGGCTGCCGGCCATTGCCGCGCTCGGCGTGACCGCCGTCGAGCTGATGCCCGTCAACGCGTTCCCCGGTTCGCGCAACTGGGGCTACGACGGCGTGCTGCCGTTCGCGCCCGATGCGTCGTACGGGCGGCCCGAGGAACTGAAGGCGCTCGTCGACACCGCGCACGGGCTCGAGCTGCAGGTGTTCCTCGACGTCGTGTACAACCACTTCGGCCCCGAAGGCAACCTGCTGCCGCGCTACGCGCCCGCCTTCTTCCGCGACGACCGGCGGACCGCGTGGGGGCCCGCGATCGATTTTTCGCATCCGCAGACGAGCGCGTTCTTCATCGAGAATGCGCTGTACTGGCTCGAAGAATTCCGTTTCGACGGGCTGCGCATCGACGCCGCGCACGCGATCGGCGACGACGCGTGGCTGCGCGAACTCGCGCGCCGCGTGCGGGCGGTTGCGGGCGACACACGCCACCTTCATCTCGTGCTCGAGAACGAACGCAACACGGCGAGCCTGCTCGGCCCCGGCGGTTTCGATGCGCAGTGGAACGACGACTTCCACAACAGCGCGCACGTGCTGCTGACCGGCGAGCGCGACGGCTACTACCGCGCGTACGCCGACGCGCCGCTGCGCCATTTCGCGCGCACGCTCGGCGAAGGTTTCGCGTACCAGGGCGAACCGTCGCCGCTGCACGACGGCGCCGCGCGCGGCGAGCCGAGCGCGCACCTGCCGCCCACCGCGTTCGTCGCGTTCCTGCAGAACCACGACCAGATCGGCAACCGCGCGTTCGGCGAGCGGCTGCGCGCGCTCGCGAACGACGACGCGGTGCGCGCGGCCACCGCGCTGATGCTGCTCGCGCCGCCGATCCCGCTGCTGTTCATGGGCGAGGAAGACGGCAGCACGCAGCCGTTCCAGTTCTTCACCGACTATCGCGGCGCGCTCGCCGACGCGGTGCGCGAAGGCCGGCGCCGCGAATTCGCGGCGTTTCCCGCGTTCGCCGATCCCGCGCATCGCGACCTGATTCCCGACCCGAACGACATCGCGACGTTCGTCCGTTCGTCGTCGCACCATCCGCCGGACGACAACTGGCCCGATGCGGCCGCGTGGCAGCGCTTCTACCGCAGTGCGCTGACGGTGCGCGCGGTGCTCGTGACGCCGCATCTGCCGGGTGCGCGGGCACTCGGCGTCGACCTGCTCGCGGGCGACGGCGAGCCTTCGGCGCTCGTCGCGCGCTGGCGCCTCGGCGACGGCAGCACGCTGTCGATCGCGCTGAATCTCGGCTCGCTCGACGCGGCACTGCCCGAACTGCCGGTCGGCAAGATCGTGTTCGAGACGCCGCCGCGCGCCCGCGACCGGCTGACCGACCTGAAGCTGCCGCCACGCGCATGCATCGCGTGGCGGGACGGTGCGGTCAATCACGATGCGCGGCATCATCGCGCGAACGGGCAGAGCCGATCATGACGACCGACGTTTCGATCTCGACCCTCGCGCACGCGGCCGGCCTGGACGCCGACTGGACCGATGCCGGCGGCATCGCGCGGCGGGTGGACGATCGCGCGCTCGCCGCGCTCGTCGATGCGCTGGGCTGGCCGTGCGGCACGGCGGCTCAGCGCGTCGACAGCGCGGCGGCGCTCGCCGGCGGACATGCGGCGGTGCCGCGCGTCGTGACCGGCGACGCGGGCCTGCCGCTGCCCCTGCCCGCCGCGCTCGCGCAACCGGGCGCGCGCTTCCGGATCACGCTCGAAGCGGGCGGACACATCGACGGGCGCGTGGATGCGCACGGCGCGCTGCCGCCGTTCGCGATGCCCGGTTACCACGCGCTCGACGTCGGCGACCGGCGCATCGGGCTGACGATCGCACCGCCGCGCACGCACCCGTTCGACACGCGTGCGGCGGATGCGGGCAGCCGCTGGGGTATCGCGGCGCAGCTCTACAGCCTGCGCCGCGCGGGCGACGGCGGCGCGGGCGACTACACCGCGCTCGCGCGGCTGGCCGCGCGCGCGGCGCGGCATGGCGCGCAGGCGGTGGCGATCAGCCCGACGCACGCCGGCTATCCGGCGCTGCCCGCGCACGACAGCCCGTATTCGCCGTCGTCGCGGCGCTGGCACAACGTCGCGTATCTCGACTGCGACGCGGTGCCGGGCGCCGAGGCCGTGCGTCACGTAGCCGGTGCGGCAGCCGATGCGCCGCTGATCGACTGGCCGCACGTGCTGCCGCTGAAGCTGCGCCGCCTGCGCGCGTGCTTCGACGCGTGGCGCGCCGACGACGCCCCGTCGCGCGACGCGTTCCAGCGGTTTCGCGCGACGGGCGGCGCGGCGCTCGACGCGCATGCGCGCTTCGATGCGCTGCAGGCGTTCTGCCTCGAACACGGGCTCGGGGCGGACTGGCGGCAGTGGCCGGCGCCGTGGCGCGACCCGGCATCGGCGGAAGTCGACGCATTCGCGCACACGCATGCCGATACGGTCGCGTTCCATACGTTCCTGCAATGGTGCGCCGCGCGCGCGCTCGGCGACGCGCAGCATGCGGCACGCCGTGCCGGCATGGCCACCGGGCTGATCGCCGATCTCGCGGTCGGCTCCGATCGCGCGGGCAGCGACGCGTGGGCGCACGGCGCGACGCTGCTGCGCGGCGTGTCGCTCGGCGCGCCGCCCGACCTGTTCAACGCGGCCGGCCAGGCGTGGGGCGTGACGACCTGGACGCCGGACGCGCTGCGCGCGGAAGGCTTCGTGCCGTTCATCGAGCTGCTGCGCGCGGCGTTCGCGCACGCGGGCGGCATCCGCATCGATCACGTGCTCGGCTTCGCGCGGATGTGGATCGTGCCGGACGGCGGCTCGCCGCGCGACGGCGCGTACCTGCGTTATCCGGTCGACGATCTGATGCGGCTCGTCGCGCTCGAGGCGGCCCGCCACCGCGCGCTCGCGATCGGCGAGGATCTCGGCACGGTGCCCGCCGGGTTTCGTGAACGGCTCGGCGCGCAGGGAGTCGCGGGCATGCGCGTGCTGTGGTTCGAGCGCGACGCGGGCGGCGCGTTCCGGCAGCCGTCCGAGTGGGACCGCGACGCGATCGCGACGACGTCGACACATGATTTGCCGACCGTGGCCGGCTGGTGGCGCGGCGTCGACCTGGCCTGGCGGCAAGCCGCGGCCCAGGTCGCCGCGCAGCACGACGAGCCGGACAGGCACGACGTGGCCGCTCCCGCGCCGGACGACGCCAGTGCGCACGATTCCGACGAAATCGTGCAGGCGCGCGGGCACGACACCGCGCCGCGCCCGGAAGCCGGCAACGCGGCGCCGCCCGACGCTCCCCCGGGCCTTCCCGCCGCGCACGCGGAACGCGCCGCCGAACGCGCGGCGTTATGGCACGCGCTGCAGCAGGCCGGCTGCGCACCGGCCGGCGCCGCCGCCCCGCCGGCCGATGCCCCGCCGGTCGGCGCGATCCTCGCGTACGTCGCGCGCAGCCCGTCGCCGCTCGCGATCGTGCCGCTCGAGGACCTGCTCGCGCTGGACGCGCAGCCGAACCTGCCGGGGCCGCCGTGCGGGCACCCGAACTGGCGGCAACGGCTGCCGCGCACAATCGACACGCTGTTCGACGCCGACGTGCGCGAACGCATCGCCGCCGTCGTGCAGGCGCGCCGTTCGAGGGAGCGCGGCGCATGATGCCGCGCGCGACGCTGCGGTTGCAGCTTCATGCGGGTTTCACGTTCGACGACGCGGCCTCGCACGCCGACTACTTCGCGCGGCTCGGCGTGAGCCACCTGTACCTGTCGCCGGTCGCGACCGCCGAACCGGGCTCGCGGCACGGCTACGACACCGTGGATTACGGCACGCTCAATCCCGAACTCGGCGGCGAAGCAGGTCTCAATCGGCTCGTCGACGCGTTGCGCGTGCGCGGCCTCGGCGTGATCGTCGACATCGTGCCGAACCATATGGGCGTCGGCGGCTCGTCGAACGGCTGGTGGAACGACGTGCTCGAATGGGGCCCCGCCAGCCCGTACGCGCGCCATTTCGACATCGACTGGCACTCGCCCGATCCGGCACTCGACGGCAAGGTGCTGCTGCCGTGTCTCGGCATGCCCTATGGCGACGCGCTCGCAGCCGGCGACATCACGCTGGGCGCCGACCCGGCCAGCGGCCGCTTCTTCATCGCGTGCCCCGGACGGCGGCTGCCCGTGGCGGCCGCCACCCATGCCGACATCCTGCGCCTCGCGAACCGCGCGGACCTGAACGCGCTCGCCGAACGCTTCGACGCCGCGCCGGCGCGCGACAGCGCACGGCTGGCCGCCGCGCATGCCGCGCTGCGCGATTACGCGGCCGCGCACGGCCCGCACGCGCTCGACGCGGTGCTGCGCGGCGCCGACCCGCGCGTAGCGCGCTCGCGTACCAGCCTGCACCGGCTGCTCGAACGCCAGCATTACCGGCTCGCGTGGTGGCGCACGGCCGCCGACGAGCTGAACTGGCGGCGCTTCTTCGACATCGCGACGCTCGCGGCCGTCCGCGTCGACGACGACGCGGTGTTCGACGCCGTTCACGCGCTGCCGTTGCGCCTGCACGCGGCCGGGCTCGTCGACGGCATCCGCGTCGATCACGTCGACGGCCTCGCCGATCCGCGCGCCTACTGCCGGCGGCTGCATGCACGACTGGCCGCGCAGCGCAGCGCGCCGCCGTATGTCGTCGTCGAGAAGATCCTTGCGCCGGGCGAATCGCTGCGCGCCGACTGGGCCGTCGCCGGCACGACCGGCTACGACTTCATGAACGACGTCGGCGCGCTGCTACACGACCCGGCCGGCGCCGAACCGCTCGCCGCGCACTGGGCGGCCGTGTCGGGCTCGTCGCGCACGTTCGCGCAGGAAGCGCTCGACGGCAAGCGGCGCGTGCTGTTGCGCCAGCTCGCCGTCGAACATGCGCGCGCCGCACGGCTGCTGCACGGGATCGCGCGCGCGTCGCCCGCCACGCGGGACCTCAGCCTGATCGCGATTCGGCGCGTGCTGGGCGAACTGGCGGTGCGGCTGCCCGTGTACCGAATGTATCCGGCTCCGCGCGAGGAGCCGGCCGATGCCGACCGCCGCGTGCTCGCGCACGCGTACGAAAGCGCGTGCGCGGCCGTCGATCCGGCCGACCGGTTCGCGCTCGATCGCGTCGCCGCGTGGCTGGGCTTGCCGGCCGCACGCGTGCCGCGCGCGAACGCCGACGCGCTGGCCGCGGCGCGCGTCGCGTTCGCGCAGCTCACCGCGCCGCTCGCCGCGAAAGGCGTCGAGGATACGGCCCACTATCGCTACGGCCGGCTGCTGTCGCGCAACGAGGTCGGCGCCGATGCCGGCGACTTCAGCCTGTCGCGCGGCGCATTCCACGCACGCAACCGGCGCCGCGCGCGCACCGTGCCGCATGGGCTCGTCGCGACAGCCACGCACGACCACAAGCGCGGCGAGGACGCGCGTGCACGGCTCGCGGTGCTCAGCGAGATCCCGGACGCATGGCGCGTGATATCGCTCGACTGGAGCGCGCTGAACCTGCCGCACCGGGGCCGCGCGCCTCGCGATCTCGCGTGGGCGCCGGGGCCGGCCGCGGAGGCGATGCTGTACCAGACGCTCGTCGGCTGCTGGCCGCCGGCACTCGCGCCCGACGATGCGGCCGGGCTCGCCGGACTCGCCGCGCGCGTCGCGCAGTGGCAGACGAAAGCATTGCGCGAAGCGAAGCGGCACAGCGACTGGCTGGCGCCCGAACCGGACTACGAGCATGCCTGCGAAACATTCGTCCGCGCGATCCTGACGCCGCGCGGCGCCGGCGATTTCGCGCACCGGCTGCAAGCGTTCGTCGCGCGGATCGCACCGGCCGGCATCGTCAACAGCCTGACGCAGACAGCGCTGCGGATCGCGTCGCCCGGCGTGCCCGACCTCTATCAAGGGACCGAGTGCTGGGATCACTCGCTCGTCGATCCGGACAACCGGCGCGACGTGCCGTTCGACGCACTGGCGGCCGAACGGGTCGACGATCCGGTCGCGTCGTATCTGCAGGCCTGGCCCGATGCACGCGTGAAACGCGCGCTGATCGAGCGGATGCTCGCGCTGCGCGCACGGTGGCCGGCGACGTTCGCGGACGGCGCGTATGTGCCGCTACGCGTGCGCGGCCCGCTTGGGCGACACGCGGTGGCGTTCGCGCGGTGCGACGCGGCCGCCACCGTGGTGATCGTCGCGACGCGGCTCGCGAGCCGGTTGCTCGGGGAAGCGCCCGGGATACCGCGCGTGGCGCCCGCGCAGTGGGGCGATACGGCGGTCGTGCTGCCGCGCGGAATCGCGGGGCCTTGGATCGACTGGCTGAATGGTCGGGACGCGATCGATGCGCCCGACGGGGTGCTGGCGCTACGCCGCTGCCTGGCGGGATTGCCTGTTGCGGTGCTCGTGGCGACGCGTGCCGGCGATTGAAAGCTGCCCGGCCCTGCCGGTGCGGGTCGTACCTCGCACACCGGCGATCGTCAATCGAATCGGCCGAACGTCGGCGATCTTGCGCAAGTGCCCAAACGCGATTGCCCCGTCACGACCACTCTTCCGGCGGCATTGCGCCACCGTCGTCCTCCCATAGCGGGTTGCCCTTCCCGTCGCCGTCGTGCGCGGCCACGGGCCCGCTTGAGCCGCTCGTCCCGCCCGTCCCGCTTGAGTCACCTAAGCCGCGCCCGGCCGGCCGACGCGCGTCGCGCGACGCCGGCTTGGCCGCTCGCACGCGTGGGCGCGTCGGCGTCACCGTGTGCGGATCGCCGCTGCGGCGCGCGTCGGTCGCGCTCGTCTCGCTCGTCTTGTTCGCCTGTCGTGCATTCGAAGCCGCGTTCATCTTCGTCTCCCGTGTCATGAAAAACGGACGAACGATCGCCGCAATTTCGGTGCCGCCGCCGGGCAAGCATCTTGCTGATCACGTTCATGCCGAACCAACGTCCGGAGGAAGCCATGCCGACCGACCGCAACCCGCCGCCCGCCACGCGCCATCGGCTCGGCGAATGGATGGCGCGCGAAGAAACCCACATGGCCGCGTTCCGCGAAGGGATCGCGGCGGAAGCCCGCGCGCATGCCGGCGACCGGTTGCGCACGCCGGCCGTGCAGGCGCTCGCGCGGCTGTTCGACGACCATGCCGTCCTGCGCATGGGCCTGACCCGCGCAATCGACGAGGCGCTCGACACGGGCCTGCGGCTCGGCTACGCGTCGATCGGCGAGCTGATGACGGTGCTCGATCACCTGATGACCTATACGCCCCCTTTCAGCGAAACGAGCCTGATCGTGTGCCCGATCAACGCGTTCCTCGACTGGCCGATGTGCATGCCGTCGGGCCATGCGGTGTTTCGCGACGCGACCGTCAACGCGCACCTGAAGCGCGTGCTGAACGTGTGGTGCGACTTCCTCGGCGGCCCGCATTCGCGCACGCATCTCGACACGTCGGCGCCCGACGGCTGGTTCTGCGACGCAGCGTGCAGGCGCCTCGGGCTGTCCCAGTTCGAGTATCGCGACGACCAGCCGCACCTGGGCTTCGCCTCGTGGAACGACTTCTTCACGCGACGCTTTCGCGACGGCGCGCGCCCGGTCGGGCACCCGACGATCCGCACGTGATCGTCAGCGCATGCGAGGCCGCGCCGTACCACACCGAATCGAAGGTGAAGCTGCGCGACACGTTCTGGATCAAGGCACAGCCGTATTCGTTGCGCGACCTCTTCACGCCCGCGTGGCTGCCGCTCGCCGAACGCTTCGTCGGCGGCGACATCTACCAGGCCTACCTGAGCGCGTACAACTACCATCGCTGGCATGCACCGGTGCGCGGCGTCGTCACGCACGCGTACCGTGTCGACGGGACCTACTACTCGGTCGCGGAGGCGGAGGGCACCGATCCGGCCGGGCTGAACGACTCGCAGGGTTACACGACGGCCGTCGCCACGCGCGCGGTGGTCGCGCTCTCCTGCGACGACCCCGGCATCGGCACCGTGGCGGCCGTGTTCGTCGGGATGGGCGACGTGTCGTCGTGCGTGATCGACGTCGTGCCGGGGCAGCGCGTCGACAAAGGCGACGAGATCGGCTACTTCCAGTTCGGCGGATCGACGTACTGCCTGCTGTTCGAAGCCGGCGTGATCGACCGCTTCCTGCCCGCGCCGCCGTTCGACGGCCGGACACCTGTCGTACCCGTCAACGCGGGCGTCGCGATCGCGCGGTGAATGCCGCGCGGCGCCGCGCATCACGCGTCGTTCAGGTCGCTCAGATCGGACACGTCGGTCGCGACCCCGTCATGCCGCTGCACGCACTTCAGGACCGACAGACCGCCGGCCGTCAACACGGGCCGACGCTCGCCGGACGTGTCGTCGCGCTGCATCTCGATCAGGCGTTGCTCGACGAGGGCGACGACGTCGTCGCGGTCGATCTGGATCTGTTCCGGCGCGTGATGCACCAGGAACAGCACGGCAAATTCATGGGCGGTCAGCATGCTCGTTCCCCGTCTGCGGCTACGTGCGATGCGACGAACGGGTCGCATCGGCATGCGGCGCGAATCGTGCGCCGGCAACAGGCCATTCATGCAGGGAACATGCCAGTCGACGCCATGCGAACCGCACCGCGCGCTCGGCGCGCGGCGCGATGTGGCACCGGGCAACGCCTGCGGCGCGCGGCAAAGTTTTCAACGGCGTGTAATGCGGGTGGCTGGATGGCCGGGTGGCTGGATGCGTCGCGAAATGACGCTTCGGGAAGCGCGACGGAGGTCAGGACTTCCCCGGACCAAACAGCCCGGCCCGCGCCCGACCGCCCGGCGCACGGAAATAACCGCTATGCAGCACCACGTCCGCCCCGCCGCCGTCGGCCAGCACCTCCGCGCACGCGGCCTCGATGCGCGCGCGGCCGCGTTCGAACGCATCGCGCAGGTCGGCCTCCAGCGCGGACTGCGCGCCGAAATGATCCTCCAGCGCCTCGACCGTGATCGCGCAGGTCTGCGGCACGCCATCGACGTCGACGATGAAACTCAACTGCAGCGCCGCTCCGTCGAACACGGGCGGCGTGTCGGTCAGCGTCACGCGACGGGCGGATTCGGCCGGCATCGGCTTACGCCCCCCGCGACGCAAGGCGCTCGACCAGCGCGCCATTGAACGCGGGCAGGTCGGCGGGCTTGCGGCTCGTGATCAGGTTGCCGTCGCGCACGACCTCCTCGTCGACCCACTTGCCGCCCGCATGACGGATATCGTCCTGCAGGCTCGGCCAGCTCGTCATCGTGCGGCCCTCCACGAGCCCGGCCGACACGAGCAGCCAGCCGCCGTGGCAGATCGCCGCGATCGGCTTGCCGGCGCCGACGGCCGCCGTCACGAATTCGCGCGCGGCCGGCAGCATCCGGATCGCGTCGCCGTTCACGACGCCGCCAGGCAGCACGACCGCGTCGTAATCGCCTTCGCGCGCGTCGTCGAACGTGCGGTCGACCTTCACGCGCTCGCCCTTGTCGACGTGCCGGAAACCCTGGATCTCGCCGCGCTTCTGCGAAATCACGTCGACCTGCGCGCCCTCGGCGGCGAGCGCGCGCTGCGGCTCGACGAGTTCAGCTTCCTCGAATCCGTCGACCGCGAGGATGGCCACCTTGCAATGCTCCAGCCTGCCGCTCATGAACGTCTCCTTCGGATGGGCGGCACACGTCGCGCCGCATCGGTCGTGCAGCAATCGGCGTGCCGGCCGGGGAGGCCGCCGTACACGCACGTCCAGGGTCGCACCCGTTCGCATCGCGGCACCAGCCGGGGAACGACCCGCGATCGCATCGAGGCCGGCACGCGCATGCGCCCGGCCGGCCCGGTTCGACGTCGCCGCGTGCCCGGCTGCAAAGATTTCAACGGGATGTAATCCAATGCGGCACGTCGGCCCGCAACGATTACTGCAGGTGCCGCGCCGCATCGAGCATCGCGTCGGTCAGTTCGATCGTCAGCGTCAGGTATTCGTCGGTGTCGGGCAACTGATCGAGCGTCTGCTGCACGGCCTCGTGCAGCATCGCATGCACGCGCGTGCGTGCGCCGTCGTCGAGATCCGCGTAATGCTCCATCGTGTCGCAGTCGAGCGCGAGCACGACCGAATACCGCGCCACCTCGGGCGGCGCCTCGAGCGCATTCGCCCACGCCGCGTGGAACATGACCCTGCCCGTCGCGACGTCGACATGAACCGTCGTGTCGAGATCGTCCACGTCGACCGCCTCGCCGTCGATCTCGTCGTTCTCCAGCCAAATCCGGGAATTCGATTGCATGATGTCCTCCTGCGTGGTGGCCGCGCGCCCGTCCCGGGAAACCGCGCCGTCATCGCGCCGCGCGACCGGCTTCGGATCGGTTGCCGGCTTCATGGCGTGTGCTCCGTGGTGATGATGCGGTAACGGAAATGCCTGCTCGTGCCTTCCGGCAACGCCGTTCCAGCAATGCCCATGCCGACGTCCGCGCCCGCCCGCGGCGCGGCACGCGGATTGCGTCGCCCGTCTCCGCAGGACCATCCCTCGACCCCATACGGAGCCCCGTCACATGCCTTCCGCTTCTGCTTCCCACGCACACGGCAAGCGCCTCACGCGCCGTCCCGGCCGCGCCCGCAGCGCCGATCCGGCACACCGCAAGCGCTGGTCGGGCGAAGTCACGCAACGCAGCGATGCGCTCGACATCGAACCCGACATCTTCAAGTCCGACGATCCGGAGGCGATCGCCGCGTCGCTGAAGCGTTCGGCCGAACACAGCCGCCGCCGCAAGGCGTCGCCGTTCCAGTCGGCGATGTCGATGCTGAACTTCTACGTGAACCGCGCGGGCCGCAACCTGCCGAAAACGCGCCGCACGACGCTCGAACGCGCGAAACGCAAACTGCGCGAGGCATTCGGCCGCAAGCCCTGACGGGTTGCGCGTCCGCCTTCCCCGCCTGCCGCGAACCCGCGCATGCACGAGACGCTCTGGTACCTGATCATCGGCGCGGTACTGCTGGGCATGGGCGTCGCGACGTCGGCGCTGCGCCACCTGCCGTGCAGCACCGCGATGATCTATCTCGTGCTCGGCGTCGCGCTCGGCCCGGCCGGCGCCGGCCTGCTGCAGCTCGACCTCGAACGCGACGCGCCGTTGCTGCGTGAAATCGTCGAAATCGCGCTGCTCGTGTCGCTGTTCGCGATCGGGCTGCGGCTGCGCGTGCCGCTGACCGACCGGCTGTGGCTCGTGCCGTGCCGCCTCGGCTTGCTCGCGATGATCGTCACCGTGCCGCTGCTCGCCGCGTGCGCGGTGCTCGCGCTCGGGCTCGGCTGGGGCCCGGCGCTGCTGCTCGCGGCGATCCTCGCACCGACCGACCCCGTGCTCGCGCACGACGTGCAGGTGCACGACCCGGGCGATCGCGATCTCGTGCGCTTCGCGCTGTCCGGCGAAGGCGGGTTGAACGACGGCATCGCCTTGCCGTTCGCGCTCGCGGGGCTCGCACTGTGCGGCACGCGCGACGCGACCTACGGGCTCGCGCCGCTGTCCGGCGCGTTCGCGCTCGTCGCGCTGTGGGGCATCGCGGGCGCGGCCGCGATCGGCGGCGCCCTCGGCTGGGCGACGACGAAACTGATCGGCTGGCTGCGCACGCGGCACGCGCAGGCGCTCGGCCTCGAAGGCTTCTTCGCGCTCGCGCTGATCGTGCTGTCGTTCGGCGCCGCGCAGCTCGCGCACACGTTCGGCTTCGTCGCGACGTTCGCGGCCGGTGTCGCGATGCGCCGCGTCGAGCACCGTGCGAGCGGCGACCGCAGGCCGCGTGAAGTGATCGGCCAGATCGATTCGGAAGACGTCGTCGCCACCGAGAAGCATCCGGAGAAGGCGCACGCGTTCATGGCCGAATCGGTGCTCGGCTTCACGATCGAACTCGAACGGATCGCGGAAGCCGTCGTGATGACGATGGTCGGCAGCGTGCTCGCGACGCTGCCGGGCCCGCTGCTCACGTGGGGGGCGGCCGCGCTGGCCGCCGTGCTGTTCGTCGTCGTACGGCCGCTGGCGGTGCTGGTCACGCTCGCCGGTTCGCGTGCGACGCAGGCGCAGCGTCGGCTGATGGCCTGGTTCGGCATTCGCGGGATCGGCTCGTTCTACTACCTGCTGTTCGCGATCGAGCACGCGCCGTCCGGCGCGGTGCGCTCGCTGGCGGCGCCGGTGCTGGTCGTCGTATCGGCCTCGGTGATCGCGCACGGGATCTCCGCGACGCCGCTGATGAACTGGTATCACCGGCTGCAGCATCGGCGCTGACGGGTTCACGTTTGCGCCCCGAGCCGCGCACGCATCGACGCCGTGATGCGCTGGCGCGTGTGCGCATAACCTTCCCACGGGTCGCGTTTCAGCGCGTCGAGCCGTTCGCGCAGCGTGTCGATCGTCCATTGCGCGCCGCCCGTCGTAGCGGGCACCTCGTCCCATTCGAGCGGCACCGACACGCCCATGCCGGGCCGCGCCCGCAGCGAGTACGCGGCGATCGTGCTCGCGCCGCGGCCGTTGCGCAGGTAGTCGACGAAGATCCTGCCGCGCCGGTGGCGCGGCCCCATCGTCGCGGTGAAGCGCTCGGGCACCGTAGCGGCGACGTGCTGCGCGACCGCGCGGGAGAAGTCCTTCACGTCGTCCCAGCCCGCATGCCGCGTGAGCGGCACGACGACATGCAGCCCCTTGCCGCCGCTCGTCTTGCAGAACGACACGAGCCCCAGTTCGTCGAGCAGCCCGCGCACGATCTGCGCGGCGTCGATCATCGCGCGCCACGGCAGCGCCGGATCGGGATCGAGGTCGAACACGATCCGGTCGGGCCGCTCGATGTTCGACGCGTGTGCGTTCCACGTGTGCAGCTCGATCGTGCCCATCTGCGCGGCGCCGAGCAGCGCGTCGACGCTGTCGATCGACAGCAGCGGGCCGTGGCCGGGATCAAGCCCCTCGTGCTGCCTGACGAACGGGATTTCCCGGCGTTCCGCATGCTTCTGGAAGAACAGTTCGCCGGCGATGTCGCCCGGCGCGCGCACGAGCGATACGGGCCGGCCTTTCAGGTCGGGGAGCAGCCACGGTGCGACCCATGACCAGTAATGCGCGAGGTCGATCTTGCGCGTGCCGCTGCGCGGGTCGAGCACGCGATCGGGATGCGTGATGCGCACGCGGTCGACGTGATCGACGCCGGGTTCGCCGGGCGCGCGGCCGGCGGACGCATGCGTTCGCGCGCGCGGCCGGCGGTCGTGCCCGGTATCGGTATGCGGTGCATGCGGATTGCCATGCGCTGCCTGGGGTTCGTCCATCGTCGTCTCCGATTCGGTATGGCGCGGCACCTCGCGGACGATCCGCCGCGCCGGCTTGTCTTCGCGCAGCGCGATGAACGACGCCTGCCGCACGATCCCGTCGCCCGTCCATTCCGCGAATTCGCATTCGGCGACGAGCGTCGGCTCGACCCAGTGCACGCGCGTGCGCGACCGTTCGTGCGGCGGCGGGTCGAACGGCGTCGTGTCGCGCTCGTGCTTGCGCAGCATGGCCGCGAGCCGGTCGAGCAGGCGCGTGTCGAACCCGGTGCCGACGCGGCCGACATAGCGCAACGGCGGCGTGCCGCGTGACCGCTTGCCGCCCGCGTCCGGCGCATGCACGCCGAGCAGCAGCGCGCCGAAGCCGTGCCGGCTGCCCGCCGGCTCGGTGTAGCCGCCGATCACGAACTCCTGCCGCCGCCGGCATTTCAGCTTGATCCAGGCGGGCGAGCGGCCGCCGCGATAACGCGACTCCGCGCGCTTGCCGATCAACCCTTCGAGCCCCGTGTCGCACGCGTGCGCGATCAGCGGCACGACGTCGTCGCCGAGGTCGGGTGAAAAACGCAGCCGGGCCGGATCGCAGCCGTCGAGCAGCGGCTCGAGCAGCGCGCGACGGGCGGCGAGCGGCACGTCGCGCAGGTCGTATCCGTCGAGAAACGGCAGGTCGAACACGAACAGCGTCACCGAGTCCGAGCGGCCCGCGCCGAGCGCGTTCTGCAGCGCCTGGAAATCGGGCAGGCCGTTCTCGCGGAGCACGACGGCTTCGCCGTCGAGCCATGCGTTGTCGACCTCGAGCGCGGCGAGCGCATCGCGCTGCGCACGCAGCTTCGCGGTCCAGTCGCGGCCTTCGCGCGTCATCAGCGTGACGTGCCGCCGCGCGCCGCGACCGGCGATCCGCGCGAGGATCCGGTAACCGTCGAATTTCACTTCGTAGCGCCAGTCGCCGTGCGCAGGCGGCGCATCGACCAGCGTCGCGAGTTGCGGCGCGATGCGCTCGGGCAACGCCGCGCGCACGGCGCCGTCCATGCGAGACAGGTCTGTCGACGGACTGCCCGCGTCGCCGTCGTGCGTGCCCGGCGCGTTGCCGTGGCCGCGCCGCGCGGCACGCGCAGGGGGCGGCACCGCGCCGTTCCCCTTCCCGCGCGCGGCCTGCGTGTGCCCGTCATGCACGCTGCCCGGCCGCTGCGCGACGACATCGAACGCCGCCGCATCGCGCGCGTCGTCGTCGCGTTCCTTGATCAGCAGCCATTGCTCCTGGCGCCCCTGCTGCCGCCCGCTGCGCACCAGCGCCCAGCCGCCGTGCAGCTTCGCGCCGTCGAGCCGGAACGTCAGCTTGCCGGCACGGTAGCCCGCGCGTGCCTGCGCGACGCCGCCGTCGGGCGTCCACGTTCCTTCGTCCCACACGACGACCGAGCCCGCACCGTAATGTCCGGCCGGAATCTCGCCTTCGAACGACGCGTATTCGAGCGGATGGTCCTCGACGTGCACGGCCAGCCGTTTCACCGCCGGATCGACGCTCGGCCCTTTCGGCACGGCCCACGATTTCAGCGTGCCGTCGAGTTCGAGACGGAAGTCGTAGTGCAGCCGCCTCGCGTGGTGCTCCTGGATCACGAAGCGCAACGGCCGGGCCGTGCGCGCGGACGTTCCCGCCTTCCGCGACTGCCGCGCGTCCGCGTCGGCGGGCGCGCGCCGCCGCCCGTGCGCGCCCTCGGGCTCCGGCGTCGCGTCGAAGCGGCGTTTGCGGCGATAGGGGTCGAGTTTCGCGGCCATTGCGTCGTCCTCCGTCGCGCGCGGTCATGCGGCGTGCTTGCGGCGCGCGGCGATCTTCTTCGCCGGGTGCGCCACGGCCGTGCCGTGCTTCGCGGCCGCGCGTTTTGCGGGCGCCTTCGCGGCACCTTTTTCTGCACCCTTTTCTGCACCCTTCGCGGCCCCTTTCGTCGGCGCTTTCGTCGGCGCTTTCGCAACCGGTTTGCGCCGCGCACCGGCGGCACGCGAAGATGCCGGCGCCCCGGCATCCGCCTCGTCGTCCGCTTCGGCTGCCCGCGCACCGCCGCCCTTCAGGCTGTGCTTCAGCAACTCGGTCAGGTCGACCACGTTGGACGCCGCGCGCCCCGTCTGCGCGGGCCTGTCCTCGATCTCCTCGATCCGGCCCGCGCGCACCTTGCGTTCGACCAGGTCGAGGATGTCGTCGCGAAACGTGTCGTGATACTCGTCGGGTGTCCACGAACCCGACATGTCGTCGATCAGCTTCTTCGCCATCGCGAGTTCGCGCGCACTGACGCCCGCGCGCTTCGCATCGCCGGCCGGCACCGACAGTTCGTCGAGCGGGCGCAGCTCCTCCTGCCAGCGCAGCGTATCGAGCGCGAGCAGCGGCCCGACCGGAATCAGCGCGCCGAGATGCTGACGGTCGCGCATCACGACGTGCGCGATGCCGATCTTGCCGCTGTCCTTCAGCGCATCGCGCAGCAGCGCGTAGACCTTTTCGCCCTTGCGGTCCGGCACGAGGTAGTACGGCGTGTCGAGATACAGGAACGACACGGCGCCTTCGTCGACGAACGTGACGATGTCGACCGTCTGCGTCGATTCGGGGTTCGCCGCGCGGATCTCGTCGTCGGTCAGCACGACATAGCGCTCCTTCTCGTACTCGTAGCCGCGCACGATGTCCTCGCGCGTGACTTCTCGGCCGGTGCGCTTGTTGATCTGCCGATAGCCGACCGGGTCCATCGAGCGCCTGTCGAGCAGGCGGAACGACGGCTTCACCGTACGCGTGGCCGGGAACAGCTGCACGGGCACGTGAACGAGCCCGAAGCTGATCGCGCCTTTCCAGATCATCCGTGCCATCGATGTCCTCCTTGCGGCGTGTGGGGTCCGGCGAAAGTCACGGCCTGCGGCAGCGGCTGCGCCGCACGATGCTGACGTGGCCGTTGCGCTCCAGGATCGCCGCATCGACGTCGGACAGGTCGGTCGCGCCGAGCGCCTGCCGCACGCTTTCGCGGATGTCGGTGGGCGTGAGCAGCGCGGCACGCATCTGCGCGTCGTCGAAACGGCCGTTGCGATACACCTCGCGCTCGACGCCCACCAGCAGCCGCTCGAGCCGGCGCGAGCGCACGCAGGCCCAGCCGATCGCGCGATGCAGCAGCGCGATCGCGAACGACGCCGCGACGGTCGCCACGAACGGCGACGCACCGACCATCGCGCGGCTCAGGATCGCGCCGAGCAGGATCCCGACCACGTAGTCGAACGGCGAACGCTGGCCGAACGCGCGCCGCCCGGCGATGCGGATCAGCACGAGCGCGACCAGGGATACGACGATCGCACGCAGCGCCATCTGCCCGGGGCCGAGCATCCGGCCCTGTCCGAACAGCGCGACGACGATGTCCATGATCGCGCGGCGCTAGGCCGGCAGCGCGGCGGCGTGAAGCGCGTCGCGCATCTGTTCGACGGGCGCCGGGCGCGCGCCGGGCGTTGCGATCCGCGTGACCGGGCGGGTACACGGCGCTTCGTGGTCGGGCCGCGAGCGGTGTTCGCCGAGCTGGTGCGACTTCGCGTGGTCGGTCGACTGCGCGGATGCGGTGTTGCCGGCGGATGGGGAACGGGTCATCGACAGATCCTCGTGGCATTCGGATGAGCAGCCGGACGGGCAGCCGCCACGCAAACCGCCGCGTCGCGGCGCGCGTGTTGACGGCAGCGAAACCGGTACGACGGGCCTCGACCGCGCCCGCGACGCCGGCCGCGGCGTCAGGGCGCGGCTAGCGCCGCGTCGAATTCGGCGCGCGTCACGTCGAGCGTCACGCTGCATTCGATCGCGGCATCCTCGACGCGCGGCTTGCGCTCGTCCACCGCGCGCCGCGCGCGGTCGCACAACTGCGTGCGCACGCGCAGCCGGTCGGCCGCGTCGAGCAAAACGTAGCGATCGACGACGTCGGGATCGAACCGCAGGTCGACCGCGCAACGCCATTCGCGCGCGTCCTCGTCGGACGGCACGCGCACCCACGACACCTGGATCGTCAGGCCGCCGGATGCGTCGTCCGCGTGCACGACGACGGTCGACTGCGACGGAAAGCCGATCGCGAGCGCATGTTCGAGTTCGGCCACGCGCTGCGACCGGTCGGGCGCGGCACTCATCGTCGCACGACGCCCAGCAGCAGCGTGACCAGGAAGATCACGACGAAGATGTAGAACAGGATCTTCGCGATCTCGGCCGCGCCGGCCGCAATCCCGCCGAAGCCGAACACGGCGGCGACGATCGCGATGATGAAGAAGATGATGGCGTATCGAAGCATGGAACCCTCCTGGATGACAGCGGTCGTCACCAAACGTCGTCGTCGGTCACGCATCGTGCTTGTGTTTCGGTTTGCCGCGCACGGGCGTGGAAGCCATTTTCTCGAGCTCTTTCTCGCTCATCGACTCGGCCATCGACTTCGCCGGCGGTTTGAGATCCTTCATCTTCGTTTCACCGCGCTTGGCCGACAGCGCCGCGCCTGCGGCACGCTGCTGGGCCTGGGATTTTGCTGGCATGGTTGCACTCCTGTCGTGGATGGATGCGCGGGCCGACACGACGGGCGGCGCCGCGCGCGGTCGAAGATCGGTTCGGCGGGCAAGCCGTCACGTCACGCGGCATCGCGACGCCGCAGGTCGGCCGCCGGAATCTTCATCGCCTGCCGATACTTCGTCACCGTACGACGCGCAAGAAGAATGCCGCGGCCCGCGAGGTTCTCCGTGAGCGCGACGTCGGACAGCGGCTCGGTTTGCCGCTCGGCCGCGATCATGTCGCGGATCAGCACCTTCGCCGCCGACGCCGAGCACACGCCCTTGCCGGCCGCCTCGAGCTTGCGCGGGAAAAAATGCTTGAACTCGAACGTGCCGTGCGGCGTGGCCATGTACTTGTTGCCCGTCGCGCGCGACACGGTCGATTCGTGCAGGTCGAGCTCTTCCGCGATGTCGCGCAGCACGAGCGGCTTCATCGCGATCTCGCCGTAACGAAAGAAATCGCGTTGCCGCGCGACGATGCATTCGCCTACGCGCTGGATGGTGTCGAAGCGCTTCTGCACGTTGCGGATCAGCCAGCGCGCTTCCTGAAGCTGCTGGCCGAGCGGCGAATCGCGCTCGCCGCTCGACTGCGCGAACAGCGTCGCGTAGCGCTCGTGCAGGCGCGCGCGCGGCAGCACGGCCGGGTTGATCGTCACGATCCATTCGTCGCGGACCTGGCGCACGATCACGTCGGGCACCACGTAGTCGCCGCGCGTGCTGCCGTAATGACTGCCGGGGCGCGGGTCGAGCCCGCGCACCAGCGCGCAGGCGGCGTGCATCGTCTGCGGGTTGCAGCCGAGACGCCGCTGGATCTCCGCCGTCTCGCGGCGGGCGAGCCGTTCGAGATGCTCGTGCGCGATCGCCTTCGCTTCCGCGAGCGCCGGCGTGCCGGCCGGAATCGCGTCGAGTTGCAGCACGAGACATTCGGACAGCGAACGCGCCGCGATCCCCGGGCGGTCGAGCATCTGCACGAGCCGCAGCGCGATCGCGAGATCCTGCTCCGACAGCAGCAGCGCCGGATCGGCCGCGACCCGCAGCTCGGCCAGCTCCTGGCGCAGGTAGCCGTCGTCGTCGAGCGCGTCGATCACGATGCGCGCGGCTTCGCGATCGTGCCTGTTCAACGGATACAGCCTGAGCGCATCGTGCAGCTGCTGATGCAGCGACGGTTCGGCGGCGATCCATTCGCCCGGCGACAGGCCGTCCGCATCGTCGCCCTGGCGGTTCGTGCCGCGCGGCGCGGGCGCCGCCGTCAGCGGCACCTCGCCGTCGGGCGGCCGGACATCCTCGGGCTCGGGCGCCGCTTCGGGCGCGGCCGCTTCCGCCGGCTGCTCCGGCGCGCCGTCGGCGGCTTCCTCGTCGCCCGGGCCGTCTTCGAGAAACGGGTTCATGTCGAGCGCCTGCCGCAATTCCTGTTGAAATTCGAGCGAGGACAACTGCAGCAGCCGCAGCGACTGCTGAAGCCTCGGCGTAAGTGCCAGATGCTGTCGCATCTGCAACGCAAGCGAGACGGGCATCGAAAGCCTCCTGATTATTCGGTTCGCGTTAGGTCGTCTGCACGACTTACGCAGCTTTCGTGCCAATTCGGCGAAGCGCGTCGCCTCGCAGTTCTCGCGGGTTCGCACCCCGCTTCGACGCTGGCCGGGGCCGCTTTTTTACAAGCCCGCGGCAAGTTTTGGGGCACGCCATTCGCTCGTCCGTAAGGGCATCCGGATGTACCCCCCGAACGCCGCCACCTGCCGTACGTGATGCGCGGAAAACGCTCGATCAGTACTGCATCGGCGGCGGCGTGCCCGGCAACGGCCGGTCGCCCTGCGCACCGTTCGGCCCCGGCGGCGGCACGTCGGCCGGTTCACCGCCGGCCGCGCCCTGCGGCATCATGTTGCCCGGCGACGGACGCGTGTCGTAGCGCGTATTCGCGTCCGGCATCGTCGTGGTCGACTGCGCGCCGCGGCCATCCGGCGGTGCGGGCGGCGCCCCGTGCGCACCGTAGGGGCCGTTCGTCGGTTGCGTGCAGGCGGCCAGCGCGCACGCGGCGGCGAACGCAAGGGCGCCCGCGCGTATCGTCTGGATCGTGTTCATCGAATACCTCCGTTGGATCGATGGCTCAGAGCCGGTTGAAATGGAAATCGCCGGCATAGGCGGTCGGCGTGCGGCGCGCCATCATCGTGTCGAATTCGGCCGCGACACGCGCGAGCGTGCCGCGCTGCCGTTCGATGCCGGCCCGCTCGAGCGCGGCGAATGCGTCGGCGTCGAAGGACACCGACAGCGACGCCGGATGGCCGTCGACGCGAAAGCCGATATGCAATGCACCGGCCGGCCGCTCCTCGATGTGGAACGGCATCGCGCGCGCTTCGAAATGGCGGCCGAGCGTCTCGGCGATCTCGCGCAGCACGCCGGGTTTCACGCGGACGCTCATCGCCGCGCCTGCGCATGCAGTCGCCCTGTCCCGCCGACCGGCGGCGCATGCACGGGCGGCGGCCGCGACGGCGGATCGCGCTCGGGCGGCGCGGTCCCGGGCGGATCGCCTGCCGGTTGCCGGTGCGGTTCGGGCACGTCGGGCGGCAAGTCGTCGGGATCGGGGTCGTCGGGATCCGGCTCGAGGTCGGGGAACGGCGGGATGGGCCGCTGCAGCCATTGCGCGGGATCGTGTTTCATCGGCATTCCATCGGGGCGGGTTCGGATCGGCATCGTGTGCGGCGGTCGTGACTGGATACGAAGGTCCCGCAATGCGCATGCCGTTCAGTCGCGACGCCCGCATGCGGGCGCCGGCGCGAACCCGCGCGGCCCCATGCGACGCGTCGTGCCTTCGCTACACCGTTCGCTGCAAATCTTTCAAGCACCTCGTTATGCGTCGTACGCGGCCATCACGAGCCACAGCTCGCGGCCGTTGTCCTTCACGCACGCCGCCAGCGCATACGAATCGGACGGCTCGCACGCGCGCTGCAGCGCGAAACGCGCCGGTTCGGTCGAACCGAACGTCTCGTCGCCCAACGGCCGCACGTCGGCCTTGCCTTCGAACATCCGGCGCTCGGGCCGGTAGATCAGCGGTTCGTGTTTCCATTCGTTGAAATGGCTCTTCACCGAATCGAATCCGCCGCCGCATACGTTGATCTCATAACGCACGCCTGGTCGTCGTTTCGGAATCGTCATCGTGCCTCCGCTCGAAATGCGCACGGCAGGCACCGGTCGGGCCGCGCGTCGTCATCGCAGTCGATACGGCAAGTCGTGTGCCGCGTCCGCGAGCCGGGCACGGCCGTTGCGGCAATCCCGGCTCCTCGTCACCGATACGGAGCCTCGCGATGAAGGATTCGACCCGGCCCGGCCACGACGCGCCGGCCCACGAGCGGCATCCCGACCCGACGCCGCCGCTGAAGCACCAGGACCGCACGCGCACGCGCCATTCGGAACGCCATATCGACAAGCAGCTCGAGGACACGTTTCCGGCAAGCGACCCGCCGGCGACCGGCGGCGTCACGCGGATCGAGCCGGACACGCCGCCCGGCACGCACGACGAAGGGCCGTGGCGGAGCCCGCGCGAACGCGATGACGGCGCGTGACGTACCCAAGCGAACCGCGCGTGCAGGAAGGCACGCGGCTTGCGGACTCCAGCGACGAATCGCCATCCCCACCTGCAAGGAGGAAGTCATGCATCGCGTCAACGAAATCATGTCGCAGGACGTCGTGCGCATCGCGCCGACCGACTCGATCCGTCATGCCGCGCAACTGATGGAGCGCTACGACATCGGCGCGCTGCCCGTGTGCGACAACAACCGGCTGATCGGGATGGTGACGGACCGCGATCTCGCGGTGCGCGCGATCTCGGCCGGCAAGCCGCCGGAAACGCGGGTCCACGAAGTCGCATCGGGCCCGATCGAATGGTGCTTCGACGACGATTCGCTCGACGAGATCCAGCACTACATGGCGGACGCGCAGCTGCGCCGCCTGCCCGTCGTCGATCACGACAAACGGCTGGTCGGCATGCTGTCGCTCGCTGACATCGCGACGCGCTCGGCCGGCCCGGCGCGCGACGACGTCGCGAACACGCTCGAAGGCGTGTCGCAACCGAAGCAGACGTGACGGCGCGATCCTTGCGCCGCACGCTACCCGCGCGACCCGCAGGGCCCGCCCCGGGCACCGTCGCGCCCCACGCAGCCTGGAGGAAACCATGCACACTTCCGATCAAGGTCAGACCCGCATCATCGGCAAGGGCGCCGCAACGGCGGCCGGCCCCGGCCCCGACGTGATGGCGGCCGATACGCTGGAAGGCGACAAGGTCTATACGACCGACGGCGACGACGTCGGCAAGATCAAGGACATCATGCTCGACGTGCGCTCAGGCCGCGTCGCCTACGCGGTGCTGTCGAGCGGCGGCATCCTCGGCATCGGCGACAAGCTGCACGCCATTCCGTGGAGCGCGCTCACGCTCGACACCGAACGCAAATGCTTCCTGCTGTCGGTGTCGTCCGAGCGCATCCGCAACGCGCCGGGGTTCGACAAGGACCACTGGCCGGCGATGGCCGATCCGCAATGGGCCGAGCCGCTGCACGAGTTCTACGGCAGCGCGCCGTACTGGAGCGGCGGCGACGAACTCGGGCTGACCGACCCGACCGAGGAACTGAACGATCCGCGCGAGCGCGACCGTCACTGATCGCGCGACGATGGGGCGCCGGTTCGCCGACGCCATCCGCTTTCCTTTCTACACGCCCCGCTCGCGCGGGGCGTCTTTTTTGCATGCCGGGACGGCGGAAGGTGAGGTGCGTTGTGTGCGTGATGTGCGCTACGGCACCGCGCCGATCGCGAGGGAGAACACGCGCGATGCCGGGCGGCGGCCGGATCGGCGCCGGGGTCGGGTTGCATCGCGCCGCTCCTTTCTCCTGTCGCCGGAACCGATCGCCGTGCAGCTCGCGGTGGCCATCATCGTGCGCCGCAACCGGGAGCGGCAACGCCCCGGCTGCCGCCCCGTTGCCGTCACATCATCTTGCCGCGCGAGCGCTCGGCACGCGCCGCCTCCGCCGCCGATTCGACCTTCTTCACTTCCTCCGGCGGCGGCAGCACGGCCTTGAAGCCCATCGACTCGATCCACATCTCGCGCGCCCAGCCGCGCGTGTGATACAGGTGGTGATCCTCGTCGGCCTCGACCTCGTCGTGCGCGTCCTTCAATGTCTTCGCCGCATCGCCCGACAACTGGTCGGCCGCGTAGCCGATCAGCTCCCAGTTCAGGTGATCCTTGGTCTCGGCGAGCACCACGCACTCCGCCGCGACGACCTGCGCGACTGCCGGATCGGCGTGCTTCCGTGCCTGCTCGATCACGTGAACCAGCGACTTGCCGGTGGCCGCGACCGCGCTGCGTCCGGGCGACTGCGCATCGGGATCCATGCCTAACGCCTCGAACACCTTGCGCAGCACTTCCTGGTGATGCTGTGTCTCGCGGTGGTACTTCTCCCATTCCTTGTGCAGATCGCCGTCGGTCGCGCACTGCAGCGCGGCCTCGTAGAGCTTCGCGCCGCCAAGCTCGGTTTCGTATGCCTGACAGAGCAATTCGCGGATGCCTTCGTGTTTCGGTTGCCGATGGGCCATGACTGCCTCTCCGAAAAAAACGGGCCGCACGCGGCCCGGGGTTGAACGGGCACGCGTTATCGCGCGCCCACCTTGCGTTCGAGCGCCTGCGCCATGCTCAGGTGATGCCTGAGCGTCGGCAGCGTGGCGCTCGCGAATTCGCGCAGCTGCGGATCCCTGCCGTCGCGCGCCTCGCCTTCGAACAGCGCGACGGCCTTGCGATGCGCGTCGGGGCCGACCGCCGCGACATACGCGACGTCGAAGTCGCGGCCGTTCTTGCCGCGCAGCGCCTCGACGTCGGGGTCCGAAATCTGTTCGACCTGCGGCTTCATGCCCTTGCGCGCGGCGAGCTCGGTGAGCCGCGCGTTCGCCTTGCCGTGGTCGTTCACCATCTGCTTCGCGAAGCCGCGCACGTCGGGCGACTGTGCCTGCTTCAGCGCGAGCTGGCTGGCCTGCACCTCGGCCTTGCCGGCGATCGCGGCCTTGTCGATGAATTCCGCGTCACCGCCTTGCGGCGCCTTCGCGATCCGCGCGTCGCCCGCGCCCGCGCCCGACGATGGATTGATCACGCCGCCCGGCACATGCGAATTCGATGCGGGCGGCTCGCTCGGCGCCTGCGCGCCGGCGAGCCCCGATACGGCGAGCACGCCTGCGGCAAGCGCCGCGATCGTCCAGTTCGGATGTTTCATCTGCCTTCTCCTTGTACTTGCGTGGAAGCGGCCGCCGACGATCGAGCCGCCGTTCGGGTGCAGCGTCTGCCCCGTCATGTCGCTCGCGCCGTCGGCCACGGGCGCGGCCTCGCCGGCCAGCCTGCCGCTGCCCACGTCACCGGCCGCGTCGTCGTGCGGCTTCGTCTGGCCGGCGCACCGGATCGAAATCGCGCCACTTGCCGTCCTGCCAGTCGCCGTCGACGCGCTCGATCGACCTCGCGCCCGTCGCGCGCAGCACGTCTTCCGCCGTGGCGGCCGTCTCAGGCGTCACATGCGCGGCGAGGATCACGCCCGTCTCGCTTCGTGCAAGCGTGCCCTTGCCTTCGTCCTGCTCGCCGCGCATCCGGCCGAGCGCACCGCCCAGCGCGCCGAGATACGCGCCGGCCAGTGCGCCCGCCGCCGGCACGAACCAGTAGCGCACGCCCACCGCATAGACGGCCACCCCGACAACGGCGCCGATCAGCAACCCGCGCATCGCGCCGACCATCGCGCCGCGCCCGCCGGGTTTCGCCGCCGTGTCGGCGTAGACGTCGCCGCCGATCGGAAAGCGCGCGTGCTGGCCGCCCGGGTTCAGGAAGAAAATCGACACGTCGTCCGTGCCGAACGCGCGCTCGTAAAGGCTGCGCGCCCCGCTCTCGGCTTCATCGAACGTCGTGAAGCGGCCTGCGACGATCATCGCCATGCTCGTGCTCCTTGTCGCGGTACGCCGCGCGCGAGCGCGCACGGCACGATGGCGGCACGGCTCACATCAGCCGCCCGAGCTCCTTCGACACCGATGCCGGCGTGTCGTATTCGCGATCGGGAATGCGCGTGAGCATGTCGAGCACGTCGTGGGCCGCATGCGAGCGTTGCGCGCATTCGACGATGGTCGCCTTGCTCGCCGGGTAGTCCATCCCCTTCAGCGCCTTCTGCACGTCGACCGGGCCCGGCGGCTTGCCGTGGCCGGTCTGGTGCCCGCCCTTGTCGTGGTCCTGCTGCGCGCGCTCGCCTTCGTGCGCGCGGGCACGGCTGAGTTCGTGGCCCGTGTGTTGTCGGGATGTCATCGAAACCTCCTTGATCGAATGAAAGGAAACGGCATCACGCGGGCCCGCGGCGCGCACGCGCGAGCGCGGCGAACACGAGCGCCGCCGCGCCGAGCACGACCGCGCCGGCCATCTTCGGCCGCTGCACCACCGTGTTGTAGGCACAGCTGCGCAGCACGGGGCCGTCCATCCCTTCACGCTCGTGCAGCGCATGACGCGAGTCGTACAGCGCGTTGTCGTCGCGCGGGCGCGCGGGCCGCACCGTGCGCTGGCCGCGCGAGAACAGCGTGGCCGCAACGCGATCGAACAGGCGCGGCGCGTGGTACGCGCTCGCCGACGTGAATTTCGCGGCACCGCCGACGAACAGCGTGCGGCGCGGATGGGCGGCCGCGAACAGGATCGCGTCGGCCACGAGGTCGGGGTCGTAGATCGGCGGCGGCAGCCTCGCCTCGACGTTCATGTAGTTCTTCGCGTGCATCACGAACATCGTGTCGATCGCGGCCGGCTTGATCAGCGTGACCGACACCGGCAGGTGGTCCGATTCCATCTCGAGCCGCAGCGAATCGGTGAAACCCTTCACCGCGTGCTTCGACGCGACGTACGCGCTTTGCAGCGGCACCGGCGCATCGGATGCCTCGCTGCCCATGTTGACGATCGCGCCACCGTGGAAATCGCGCTTGCGGCGGAAGTGATCGGCCGCGACGAGCGAGCCGTGCACGACGCCCCAGTAGTTGGTCTCGAACAGGCGACGCTGGTCCTCGAGCGGCACCGCGGCCGCCGTGCCGAAGATCGACACGCCCGCGTTGTTGACCCAGGTGTCGAAGCCGCCGTAGGTGTCCGCCGCCTTCGCGGCCGCACGCTGCACGTCCTCGAGGTTCGCGACGTCGCCGGCGACCGGCACCGCGAGGCCGCCGTGCTGCCTGATTTCCTCGCACAACGTGTTCAGCGCGCCCTCGTTGCGCGCGAACAGCACGAGCTTCGCGCCGCGCCGTGCGGCCTTGCGCGCGGTGACGAGGCCGATGCCGCTCGTCGCGCCGGTGATCACGATCGTCTGCTCGCCGACCGGTTTGAGCATGCAGTTCATGACGGAACTCCTGTAGCGGCAACGTTACTTGGCCCGGATGGTCAGCTGGTCGCGCACGTCCTGCACGCCGTCCACCTGCTTCACGACGCCGACGGCCTGCGTGCGCTGCTGTTCGTCGGGCACGCTGCCGGTGAGCATCACGATGCCGTGCCGCGTCTTCACGTGGATGTCGCCGGACGACAGGCCGCTCGTGCCGACGAGCTCGGCCTTCACCTTGGTCGTGATCGTCGCGTCGCGGATCTTCCTGCCGGCCGTCGAATGCGACGACGTGGATGACGTCGACGACATGGACGACGACGCGGCGCTGTCGTCGCCGGCGGCGAACACGTCCGGCACGGCCGTGACGCAGGCGCTAGCCGCGACGATCGCGATCGCCATGCCGACACGCTTCGCGCGATGGCGGCGGATGTGCAGGGAGCGGGCTTGCAGCTGGAATACCTTCATCGTGACCTCCTTTCGTCGAGCCGGCACGGCCGGCGGGCGGACACGACGGGCGCAAACCGCGTGCCGCGGTCGCGCCGCCCGGTGCTGGCGGCAATCGCCGGCCGGACGCGCTTTCATCCAATGCGTTGTAATTTTTTCGGCATGACGGCCGGCGGTTCCCCCCCGGCAGCGGTGCGGGTATGCCGCTTGCCGACAGGCAGTCACGGCGGCCCGTTTGCGCGGGCCGGACCTCGGGGGCATCGCCCGGCGAGGAAGCGCGTCGATCAGTGAACACGTATCGCGGTTGCGGGGAGCCGGCGGTGTGGACGCGGGCGGGCGGAGGATTCAAGTTGCGGACGTCGCGAAGCAATCTGCGAAGCGCGAGATCGACCACGATGCCGTGGCCTACTCGCGCGACGCGACGTAAATACTCAACGGAAGACTGCGAGATAAAACGCGGGTTCGTCGACGGCAGCGACATCTTTCCCGGTTCACATCCGTGCGAGAGGGTCGTGACTACCGGCGCCCTCGACGTCAAGCAACCGCGGCCCGCGCGTCAGTCGTCTCGCTTCGTCGCGTGCGCGATCTTGTGCACCAGTTCGCGCACGTCGACCGGCTTGCACAGATAGCCGTCGAACCCGGCCTCCAGCGCACGGCGCTGGTCGGCGAGGCCGGCATGCGCGGTGACCGCGAGCACGCAAACGTCGGGCGGACCGCTGTCGCCGTTCATCGCCCCGTGCCGCAACGCATCGAGCAGCCAGAAGCCGTCGCCGTCCGGCATCGCGAGATCGGACAGCACGACGGTCGGCCGCAAGTCGGCGGCCACCGCGAGCGCCTCGCGGCCCGACGACGCGATCGCGACCGACGCGCCGAACGTGGTCAGCGCGGCCGTGAGGCTCGCCCGCGTCGTCGCATCGTCGTCGACGATCAGGATCCGCTGCGCATCGAGCACGAGCGGCTCGCGCTGCCCGCCCGCCTGCGCGAGCCCCCACGCCATCGCGCCGACCGGCTGCCAGCCGGCCGGCAGCGTCACCGTGAAGGTCGTGCCGCGATTGCGGCCCGCACTCACGACGGTCACGCGGCCGCCATGCAGCTCGGCGATATGCCGCACGATCGACAGGCCGAGACCGAGGCCGCGTCGCGACGACGCAGGCGAATCGTCCGCGCGGCGAAACATGTCGAAGACGTACGGCAGGAACTCCTGCGCGACACCCTGCCCCGTATCGGTCACGGTCAGGATCACCCGCGCGTTGTCGCGCGCGAGCCCGACCGTCACGTTGCCGCCGTCCGGCGTGAACTTCAGCGCGTTCGAGATGAGGTTCGACAACATCTGCCGCAATCGCTCGGCGTCACCCGACACGATGCACGACGAGGTCTCGCAATCGAATTCGAGCTCGATGCCGGCCAATGACGCGGCCGTCTGGAACGCGCCGACCGAATCGGAGAACAGCCGCACGATGTCGACCGGCGTCGCGTCGAGGCGCAGCTTGCCGGTCGCGAGCGACGACGCATCGAGAATGTCGCCGACCATCCGCGTGAGCGAACGCGCGCTGCGGTCGATGGCATCGATCGCCTGGTTCTGCAGCGCCTGGTCGCCGGAATTGCGCAGCACCTCGACCCAGCCATAGATCACGTTCAGCGGTGTGCGCAACTCGTGCGACACCGTCGCCAGCAGCTCGTCCTTCAGCCGGTTCGACGTATCGGCCTGGTCGCGTGCGTCGCGCGCGCCCCGCAGCGAGCGCTGCGCGCGGAGGTCGCGCCGGCGCTGCGCACCGGTTTCGCGCAGCGTCAGCGACAGCGCGACGCATTCGCGTGCCTCGCCGCGTACCGGGCACGCCGACACGGTCGCGCGAAAACGCCGGCCGTCGCGCCGCACGCACAGCAGTTCGAGCGGCCCGACCGGGTCGCGCATCGCTTCGAAGGATTCGGCCAGCGGATTGCGCCGCAACCAGCGCATGGCGATCAGCGAGTCGAACATGCGGCCGCGCGCGTCGGCCTCGTCGTAACCGAAGATTCGCTGCGCGGCCGGATTCCAGCTGGCAATGCGGCCGTTCGCGTCGATGCCGACGATTGCGTCCGGCGATGCGTCGACCACCGCGCGTTGCAAGCGCGACGCGTCGACGCGTGCGCGATCCGCGCCGGCATCGCGCAGCAGCAGCACCGCGCCGTCGAGATTGCCGTCCGGATCGCCGAGCGGCGCGGCGACCTCGACGATCGGCACCGGATCGCCGGTGCCGTCACGCTGCAGCCAGTGCCGGTCGGACACCGCGTCCGCGCCGTCGAGCGCGCGATCGAGCGGCGTCGTCTGCACGCGGCGGCCGTCACGATCGACGATCCGCAGCACGTCGCGCACCGGCCGCCCCGCCGCGTCGTCCGGCCGGCAGCCGGCGAGTTCGGCCGCCGCCGCGTTGATATAGGTCAGCCGCCCTTTCGTGTCGACCGCGATCACGCCGTGCGGCAGCGCACTCAGCACGGCTTCGAGCTGCCGGCGTAAAGCCGCCTCGTGTCGGCGCGCGCGATCGTTCGTGATCCGTGTCTGTCGCAACATCGACGCGATCGCGCAAACGAACGCACCGATCAGGATGAAGGTGCCGAGCTGCACGAGCCGCTCGGGCAGCGGCGCCGGATAGGCGGCCGGATCGGACAGGAACAGGGTCCACACGAGCAGCCCGCTGACGACGGTCGACACGATCCCGAACAGGAACGACGTCGCCCACGCGGCGCCTGCGAGCAGCGGGTAGTACATCACGAACGGCAGGTTCACGCCGCCGAAGCGGATCGCGAGCACCTGCAGCACGGTCGCGATCGCGACCAGCATCGCGGCCGTCGCGTAGTTTCCGGCCTGCCGCCGGGGAAGATCGATCATCGGACACGCTCCTGCGGGGCCGGCCGACGGCCGCGACCCCGGACACCGCCGACCGGCACGACGCGCGACGGCCGGCCGGAACCGGCCGCGCAGCCGCCCGCCACGGGATGATTCACGCGACGGCCGCGCCGGCGCGCGGGCTCGTCTCGCCGCATCCCGGCGATGCCGTCGCCGGTTGCGCACGCGTGATGCGGAAACGGGAGCATGAGTGTGATCGCGACGGCATCAGGAGTCCGGCTTCTCCGTTTCGTCTTCCAGTTGCGCGAGCCGGTTGTAGATCGTTTTCAGGCTGACGTCGAGCACTTCGGCCGCCTGCGCCTTCACGCCGCCGCACTGCGCGATCGTGCCGAGGATCAGCTTGCGGTCGACTTCCTCGAGCGGCGTGCCGAACGGCACCGTCACGCGATCCTCGTGCGAATCGACCATGCTGGACAGCTCCTCCATGATCGGCGGCGGCAGCGTGTCGATCACGTCGGCGTCGGTAAAGATGCTCGCGCGCTGCACGAAGTTGCGCAGTTCGCGTACATTGCCGGGCCATTCGTAGGTCTTCAGCGCCTCGCGCGCGGCCGGCGCAAAGCGCAGGTTGCGGCCGCTTTCCTCGTTGTAGTGCTGCAGGAACGCATCGGCGAGCATCGGGATGTCGTCGCCGCGCTCGCGCAGCGACGGCAGCGGAATCGGAAACACGTTGATCCGGTGAAACAGGTCGGGCCGCAGCTTGCCGTCGGCCATCGCGGCTTCCGGATCGCGGTTCGTCGCGGCGACGATGCGCACGTCGACGTCGATCTCGCGCGTCGAGCCGAGCCGCGTGAGGCGCCCCGTCTCGAGCACGCGCAGCAGCTTCACCTGCGATTCGAGCGGCATCTCGGTGATCTCGTCGAGAAACAGCGTGCCGCCGTCCGCGCGTTCGAAGAAACCCTTGTGCTGGCGCTCCGCGCCGGTAAAGCTGCCGCGGTCATGGCCGAACATCTCGCTCTCGACGAGGTTCGCGGCAATCGCACCGCAGTTCACCGCGAGGAACGGGCCGCGGCGGCGCAGGCTCAGGTCGTGCACGGTCTGCGCGGCAAGCTCCTTGCCGGTGCCCGATTCGCCGGTGAGCAACACCGACGCCTCGGTGCGCGCGACGCGCCCGATCGCATCGTAGACGGCCTGCATCGCGGGCGAGCTGCCGAGCATGCGGCCGAAACGGCCGAGGCGCTGCAGTTCCGAGCGCAGCTCCGCGATTTCCTCGTGCAGCGCGGTCGTGCGCGGCACGCGCGCGAAGATGCTGTTCAGCCGCTGCATGTTCAGCGGCTTCACCAGATAGTCGGTCGCGCCGCGCCGCAATGCGTCGATCGCGGTTTCGAGGCTCGCATGGCCGGTGGTCAGCACCATCTCGCAATGCGCGCGCTTGGGCAACGCATCGAACAGGTCCATCCCGTTGCCGTCGGGCAGCACGAGATCGCACAGCACGAGATCGGGGGTATGCGTCGACACGAGCGCGCGTGCTTCCTCCAGCGTCGCGGCGGTATCGCAGGCGAGTTGCTGCGTGCGCGCGAGCGTCGCCAGCATCGTGCGCGTATCGGCATCGTCTTCGACGATCAGGACGTAGGGCATCGAAGCTCCTCGTGATGCGAGCCGGTGCAAGTGTCGACCGGACATCGCGACAGATGTGCAGCGCATCGCACGCCGCCAGGCACGAGGCAATGCATTCCACGCTGCAGCGAATGAACTGGCAGGCCATGCTGCCATGACGAAGGAATCGCTTAGCAGTATAGAAGAGCGACGTCGCGCATCGGCCCTTCATCGAATAAATCTATCCGCCCGCGCGGCATGCATTGCGAGATTCAATGCGGCCGCGGCGACATAACACGTATGCTTTGCGCATGAATAACGGCGCATAACGTGTCGTTTTTTCATGTGCCTGGGTCATAGTCGGTCAAATCTTCCCCATTCGATATCACGTCATGTCGAAATCCGTCGATGACGGCAAGCGTCTGTCCGGACGCTCGCGTTCGATCCAGACCCTGTTGATGAAGGTGTCGCGCGTGGCCGCGACGCGCATCAGCGTATTGATCGTCGGAGAAAGCGGCGCGGGCAAGGACATCGTCGCGCGGCTGTTGCACGACTTGAGCCCGCGCCGGCGCGGGCCATTCGTCCCCGTGAACTGCGGCGCGATCCCGCCCGATATCGCGGAGTCGCAATTGTTCGGGCACGAGAAAGGCAGCTTCACCGGTGCGATCGCCCAGCATGTCGGCATGTTCGAAGCCGCTCGCGGCGGCACGCTATTTCTCGACGAAATCGCCGAGATGCCGGCCGAACTGCAGGTCAAGCTGCTGCGCACGCTCGAATCGAACACGATCGTCCGCGTCGGCGGTCACGAGCCGATTCCGCTCGACGTGCGCATCGTCGCGGCCACCCATCACGATCCCGTCGAGGCCGTGCGCAGCGGCCGGCTGCGCGAGGACCTGTTCTACCGGATCGCGCCGGTCGCGCTGCACGTGCCCGCGCTCAGGCAGCGCGAGGACGACGTCGACGACATCGCGCTGCAGATCGTCGAGCGGCTGAATGCGCGGCACCGCACGCGCAAGCGGCTGTCGATGCAGGCGATGAAGGCGCTGCGCGCGTATTCGTGGCCCGGCAACGTGCGCGAGCTGCGCAATGCGCTCGAGCGCGCCTTCATCCTCGCCGACGAGCAGATCGACCTGCAGTTGCCGCGCCGGCTGCTGCCGCGCGACGACGTGCGCCACAACGCGATGACGCTGCATTTCGGCACGACGCTCGCGCATACGCAGCAGCGTTTCATCGTCGCGTCGCTGCGGCATTTCAACGGCGACAAGCCGCGCACCGCGAAAGCGCTCGGCATCAGCCTGAAGACGCTGTACAACCGTCTCGCACTGCTGCCCGAGCATGAACGCAATGCGGTGAACGGCGGCGCCGCGACGAACGCCGCCGGGTCCGCGAATGCAACCGGCACAACCGTCGCGACCGACACGACCAGCCCGTCGAACGCGACGCCCCCGTAAACGCGGCCCGTCATGCTGCCACGTCGTCGCACGGTGCGCGACCCGGCCGCGCGTGAACCGATCGATACCGGAACACGCGCCCGCGTCGGGCCGCACGCGCTGTCGTCATGCACACGCAGCCCGCAGTCGCGCCGTTTCGTGCACGGCCGGTCAATGATGCGGCTTGCGCTCGCGGTCGCGTTCGGCGGTGCCGGGCTCGGGATCGCGCGCGGGCGGCAGCGTCGGCGTGACGGTTCGCTGGTCGGGATGCAGCACCATGCCCGTATCGTGTTCGCCGTCGCGGTGCACGCGCACGCGATTCTCGACGTCGCGCACGCCCATGCAGCCGTCGGCCAGATCCTCGATGTCGTGCTTCATCCAGCGTGACGGCACCGTGCCGTCCAGCACGACGCAGCCGTCCTGTACCTGAACGGTGACGTCGCTCACGTCGATGTCGAGCGCATGCGCGAGCCGCTCGCACACGTCCTCGCGGATGCGCTCGTCCGAACGCGTATAGCCTTTCGGCCCGCGACGATGGCGCAGCGCGTCGCGGTCGGCGTCGCTGCCATGCCGCGACCGGTCGGGCGCGTATCCGCCGTAGCGCGAGATGTCTTGCGGGTCGCCACGGTCGTGCTCGCCGCCGTACCGGCCCATCCGGTAATGACCGCGGAATTCCGGACGGTCGCCGCCGTACGGGCCTTCACTGCCCTCCGCACGGCGGCCCGGTTCGCGGTAGCCGCGTTCTGCCTCCCATCCGGGCTGGCGCGCACCGCCCTGCCGGCCCGGGTCGGACATGCCGCGCCGCTGGTCCGCCGGCCGCGCGGCGCGCTCGGTCCATTCGCTGCCCCAGTCTTCCGCGCCGACGCTCTCGCTCACCGAGCGACGGCGCGCCGATTCAGGGTCTTCGTCCGGCCATCGTGCCGGGTCGTCCGGGATGCCGCGCTCGCCGTGCCGTCCGGGATATCGTCGTTGCATCGTGTCTCTCCTTGTTCGCGCCTGCGCCGCGCACGGCCCCATGCCGGGTCGCGACACGACGCATGCCGGCCGGCTCGAACGCAAGCCGCGTGCCGATATCGCTGCCGTCGCACGACACATGCGCGCCGCGCCGTCGATCCGCTGCCGGGCGCGCGAATCTGCAATGCGATTGCAGTTTTTGCGTGCCGGGCGTCATGGCCCGCCGCCGGCGCCCGGATCGTCCGGATCGTCCGGCTCCCCGGATGCGTCGTCGCGATCCGGCCCGCTCAGCCGCTCGGTGCGATCCGGCTCGATATCGGCACCTTCTTCGAGCGTCGAATCGCCGTCCGCCGACGCGCGCTCGCCGGTGCCCGTGCGGTCCGTATCGCTGTCGAGCGAGGCATCGCCGCGTTCGAGCGCATGCGCGTCGAGCGGCGAATCGATGTCGAACGGATAACGCCGCGCGCCGGCCGTGTCGCTGCCGCTGTCGGACGAATCGCTCGGCCCCAGCGCGCGGCCGTCGCGGCCGCGACGGGCGTTCTCGTCGTCCGGGCCGGCCGGTTCGTTGTCGGGGTTCAGCGTGCTGTTCATGTCGACCTCCTTGCTGGCGTGCCGCTGCTTGCCGCTACGTGTGGCCGGGCGGCCGCGGCACGGCATGCGGACGGGAGGCACGGGCGATGCGCGCCCATTGATCAGCCGAATTGAGTTCCCTTATGCTTTCCGGGGTGCCAATCCGTTTGATGTGGCCACCGCCGGCGCGCCCGGCGGCGGCCGGGCAGCGTTTGCCTGCCCGTCTTCGACCTGCCACACGATGAAGAAAGACGACGACTCCCCTCGCTCCCATCCGCCGCCCGGTTTACCCGATGCGCGCGACCTGGTGCATCGCTTCGCCGAGTTCCGTTTTCAGACGGTCGTCGGCTCGATTACCGACTACGCGGTGTTCATGCTCGATCCGCACGGCAATGTCGCGACGTGGAACGCGGGTGCCGAGCGCATCAAGGGCTATCGCGCGGCCGAGATCGTCGGCCATCACTTCTCGTGCTTCTATCCGCCCGATGCGATCGCGGCCGGCCGGCCGTCGCACGGGCTCGACGAGGCGGCCGCGCGGGGCCACTTCGTGGATGAAGGCTGGCGCGTGCGCAAGGACGGCTCGCAGTTCTGGGCGAGCGTGACGATCGCCCCCGTGCACGATAACGTGAACCAGCTGTGCGGCTTCATCAAGATCACGCGGGACATGACCGAGCGCAAGCGGCTCGAGGAACTCGAAGCGTCCACGCACCGGCTCAGCGTGTTCATCGCGATGCTCGCGCACGAGCTGCGCAACCATCTCTCGCCGCTGCGCCATTCGGTCGGCGTGCTGCAGAGCCTGCCCGATCCGGCACCCGTGCTCGCGCAATGCCGCGACGCCGTGCATCGCCAGGTCGGGCAACTGACACGGCTCGTCGACGATCTGCTCGACGTCGGCCGCATCACGGCCGGCAAGGTCGAGTTGAACGATCGCCCCGTCGCCGTGCGCGACATCGTGTGCCGCGGCGTCGAAAGCATCCAGCCGAAGCTGGCCGCGCGCGGGCAGCACCTCCACGTCGACCTGCCGGCCGATCCCGTGCTGCTGCACGGCGACGATGCACGGCTCGTCCAGGTGCTGCACAACCTGCTCGACAACGCGTCGAAGTTCTCGCCGCACGGCGGGCGGATCGACGTGGGCGCACGGGTGGAAGGGCCGGTGGTCGCCATCCGCGTCACCGATCATGGCGTCGGCATCGCGCACGGCGCGCTCGAAACGATCTTCGACCTGTTCGAGCAGCGAGGCGCGTCGGGTGGCTCGCCGACCGGCGGCTTCGGGCTCGGGCTCGCGATCTGCCGGACGTTCGTCGAACTGCACGGCGGGCGGATTTCCGCGGAAAGCGACGGGCCCGGGCACGGCGCGACGTTCACGGTGCGGCTGCCGATCACACGGACGGGACGTGCGGAGCAGGCCGGCGCGCGCGAGCCGGCGGCGCACGCGCCATCGGACACCACGCCGCTGCGCATCGTGATCGTCGACGACAACCGCGACTCGGCCGACACGCTCGCCGTGCTGCTCAAGGTGAAGGGGCATGCGCCGCGCGTCGCATACAACGCAGGCGATGCGCTGACGCTCGCCCGCGACTACGCGCCGCAACTGATGATCCTCGACCTGACGATGCCCGACGTCGACGGCTTCACGCTGCTGCACGAACTGCGCGCGATCGACGCGCTGCGCGACACGACCTGCGTCGCGCTGTCCGGCCACGCGCGCGCGTCCGACCTCGCACGCACCGAACGCGAGGGCTTCGACGCGCACCTCGTGAAACCCGTCGAGATCAACGTGCTCGACGCACTGCTGCAGCGTGTCGCACGCGGGATTCGGCGTCCGTCGTAACGCCCGTGCTCGAACTGCCGCACGGCTCGCCGTGGCGCGGCATTGCATTCAATGCGGCAACCCGAACGCGGCTTTCAGGCTCGCGACGATCATCTGCATCGCGATCGCCGCGAGGATCATCCCCATCAGGCGCTGGGTCACCGCCGTCACGCGCGGCGACAGGTAATGCCCGATCAGCGGCGCGGACAGCAACGAAACGGCCAGCAGCACGAGAAACGCGGCGAGCCCGAGCGCGAAAGCGAGTTCCTGTCCGGTCGAGAACGCGCTGTGCCCGAGCACGATCATCGTCGCGATCGTGCCGGGGCCGACGAGCAGCGGGATCGTCAGCGGATAGATCGCGACGCTCTCGGCCGCCGCAGGGTCGGCGCCCTCGTCCTCGCCCGGCGAATGCTGGCGGCTCGGCGCGCCGTGCAGCATCGACAGCGCGATCAGCAGCACCAGCAGCCCGCCCGCGAGGCGGAAATCGTCGATCGTCAGGCCGAATACGTGCAGGATCGCGCCGCCCGCGACGGCCGACACGATGCAGCCGACCGTCACGCCGATCGCGGCCGTCAGCGCGACCTTGCGGCGCACGCCGTCCGCCGCGCCTTCCGTCAGCGACAGGAACACCGGGATGTTCGCGATCGGGTTCATGATCGCGAACAGCGCCGCGAACACCTTGATCGAAAAGGTCAGGTCGAAGGCCACAGGTTCGCTCCCGTCTCACTCGTCGGTTCGTAGACCGAATCGCACGCAAATTCCGTTTCGTTTCCGGTGCACGGCGCGCGCCATGCTGCTACGATCGACGCACCGCGTTCACGCACGGAGGGCCCCGACCGATGCAAGCCACCGACACCTTCATGGATCACGAGATTCGCGTCGAGGCGACGCGCAACGCGAACGGCGCATGGGTCGCGCAGGTGCGGATCTTCCGCGACGGCGCGCCGGTCGACCTGCCCGCGCCCGAACTCGTCACGCCCGAATGGCTCACGTGCGACGAAGCGCTGCGCGGCGGCATCGACCAGGGCCGCGTGATCATCAAGACACGCGACCGTTAACGTCGCGCGGTTCGTCGCCGCGTCGCCGGCGGGCATCGCGCCGTGCGTTTCACGCATCGAAATCGAGATCGCCGATCAGGATTTCGCGGTCGCGCTGGGTCCGTGAGCTGAAGTCGACCGGCAATTCCATCTGCCAGCGCTCGATCGTGACCGGCAGCGACGCGAGATAGCGGTCGAAGCGGCTGCGGTCGGGCTCGGCCAGCAACGCAGCGATCGCATCGTCGCGCCACGCGAGCCGCGCGTTCAACCGGTTCGGCAGCCCGACCGTCGACGTGAGCCCGATCACGTCCACACAGGTCGGGCTCCCCTGCCCGTCGTGCGGCACGACTTCCACGCGCACTTCACCAGGCTGATACAGGCCGAGCACGCGCGCCGCGATGCGCGGCGCAAACTCGGTTTCGAAACGTGCGCGGATTTCAGGACTCATCTTGCCTCCGGGTTCGAATCATGTCGTCACGCGGCCGTCGTGCGGCTGCAATCTGCCGCTCGAATGCCGCTTCTGCCTTCAGGCTGTCGAGATCGCGGCCGATCGTCGCGACCGCAAGCCGCGTGTCGCCGCGCCAGTACGCGATCGCGCAGTCGTGTGCGCCGAGGTCGCCGTCGATCTCGACGCGATCCCATTGCTCCGCATGCCCGACGTAGTTGATCGTCAGGTCGTAATGCTGGCTCCAGAAGAACGGCACCGCGTCGAACGGGCGCTGCTGGCCAAGCATGTTGTGCGCCGCGACGATGCCCTGCCGCTCGGCGACGACCCAGTGCTCGACGCGAATGCGCTCGCCCGTCAACGGATCGGGCCAGCGCGCGATGTCGCCGGCCGCGTAGATGCCGGGCACACTCGTCTGAAGGAAGCGGTCGACCGTCACGCCGCGTTCGACGGCCAGCCCCGCTTCCTGCGCGAGCGCGACGTTCGGGTGCACGCCGATGCCGACCAACACGACGTCGGCCGGCAGCACGTCGCCGGTCGACAGCGTCACGCTGTCCGGCGTGATCCGCGCCGGCGTCGCGCCGAGATGGAACACGACGCCGTGCGATTCGTGCAGGGCCTTGATCGTGTCGCCGAGCGCTTCGCCAAGCACGCGTGCCATCGGATGCGCATCGGGCGCGACGACCTGCACGTCGAGCCCGCGCGTGCGCAACGCGGCGGCCGCTTCGAGCCCGATGAAGCTCGCGCCGACTACCACGCAGCGGCGGGCCGTTTTCAGCTTGGCGATCAGCGCGTCGCAATCGGCGCGCGAGCGCAGCACGCACACGTGCGGCAGATCCGCGCCCGGCACGCTCAGCCGGTTCGGCTCGGCGCCCGTTGCCAGCAGCAGCGCGCCGTACCCGACACGGCTGCCGTCGGCCAGTTCGACCGCCTGCCGCGCGGGGTCGATCCGCGCGACACGCGTGCCGCACCGCACGTCGATCCGGTGGTCGGTATAGAACGACGGCGCACGCAGCGGCAGCCAGTCGGCGTCGGCCGTGCCGGCGAGATAGTCTTTCGACAGGTTCGGCCGGTCGTACGGCGGATCGGCATCGGCGGTAAGCATCGTGACGGGATGCGGATAACCCGCCTGCCGCAGCGTCACGGTGGCCGCGATCGCAGCGGCGCCGCCGCCGACGATCACCACCGACGCAGGCAGCCCGGCCGCATTCAGCGTGGGAGGCGCGGCAGCCGGCCGCGCATCAAGCACGACGGCACGGCCGTCGCGGCGTTCGACGCGCCAGCACGGGAGCCCGTCGAGCGCCGGTGCGCGCAGCAATGCGCCCGTGCGCAGGCAGAACGCCGCGTGATGCCATGGGCAGTGGATCGTGTCGCCCTCCAGCAGGCCGTCGGCCAATGGCGCGCCGTAGTGCGGGCACTGCGCGCCCACGGCAAACAGTTCGTCGGCGCGGCGCACGAGCAGCACCGCGGTATCGCCGACATGGCCCTCGATCATCGCGCCGTCGGCGAGATCGTCGAGCGCGATGCCCTGCGTGAGGTCGGGGCGTGACGACGAAGCGTCGCTTCCAGTCATGACGTGGCTCCCGGAAAGTCAGGTAACGATCCCATTATCGACATCCCATTTGAAAAGAACAGGTACAGACGCCTCCGCAGCGCACGCAAACACCGACTGTAGCTTGTACGCGAGCCATGACGGGCGTAGAACGTCATCAACGTTGCGGCGCAACACACCCGTTGCCTGCGAGGGCGCGTCGCGCGTCCTCGCAATCCGCGTGCCACATCCCCCCCTTCACCAGGAGTGCTACCCGATGGCCACCGTCCTGTGCGTGCTCTACCCCGATCCGGTCGACGGCTACCCGCCGCGCTACGTGCGCGACGCGATTCCGGTCATCACGCACTACGCGGACGGGCAAACCGCGCCGACGCCCGCCGGCCCGCCCGGCTTCCGGCCCGGCGAACTCGTCGGCTCGGTGTCCGGCGCGCTCGGGTTGCGCGGCTATCTGGAGGCGCACGGCCACACGCTGATCGTCACGAGCGACAAGGACGGCCCCGATTCGGAATTCGAGCGCCGGCTGCCGGAAGCAGACGTGGTGATCTCGCAGCCGTTCTGGCCCGCGTACCTGACGGCCGAACGGATTGCCCGCGCGCCGAAGCTGAAGCTCGCGCTGACGGCTGGCATCGGCTCCGATCACGTCGATCTCGACGCCGCCGCGCGCGCGCATGTCACCGTCGCCGAAGTCACCGGCTCGAACAGCATCAGCGTGGCCGAGCACGTGGTGATGACGACGCTCGCGCTGGTGCGCAACTACCTGCCGTCGCATGCGATCGCGCAACAAGGCGGCTGGAACATCGCGGATTGCGTGTCGCGCAGCTACGACGTCGAGGGCATGCATTTCGGCACGGTCGGCGCGGGGCGCATCGGGCTCGCCGTGCTGCGGCGGCTGAAGCCGTTCGGCCTGCAGCTGCACTACACGCAGCGCCACCGGCTCGACGCGTCGGTCGAGCAGGAACTCGCGCTCACGTATCACGCCGATGCCGCGTCGCTCGCGAGCGCCGTCGACATCGTCAACCTGCAGATCCCGCTTTACCCGTCGACGGAGCACCTGTTCGACGCGGCGATGATCGCGCGCATGAAGCGCGGCGCGTACCTGATCAACACCGCCCGCGCGAAGCTGGTCGACCGCGACGCGGTCGTGAATGCCGTCACGTCCGGGCATCTCGCGGGCTACGGCGGCGACGTGTGGTTTCCCCAGCCGGCGCCGGCCGATCACCCGTGGCGCGCGATGCCGTTCAACGGGATGACCCCGCACATCTCCGGCACGTCGCTGTCCGCGCAGGCACGCTATGCGGCCGGCACGCTGGAGATCCTGCAGTGCTGGTTCGACGGCAAGCCGATCCGCAACGAATACCTGATCGTCGACGGCGGCACGCTCGCGGGAACGGGCGCGCAGTCGTACCGGCTGACGTGACGCCACGCGCCGCGCCCGACGCGCGGCGGTAGGGTCAGTCGACGCAGTAGGCGGCGAGCTTGCCGACGGTCACGACCGCCTGCTCGATCTCCGGCGACCACGGGCTGCTGTAGTTGAGACGGATGAAATTCCGGTAGCTGTCCGCGATCGAGAACATGTAGCCGGGCCCGATCGTGATGCCCTGTTCCAGCGCGAGCTGGTACAGCCGCATCGCGTCGACCTGCACGGGCAACTCGACCCACAGCACGTAACCACCCGCCGGGCTCGAAATGCGTGTGCCTTCCGGGAAGAACCGCGACACCATCGTGCGCATCAGGTTCGCCTGCTGCGCATACGCCTTGCGAATCCGCCGCAGGTGATGCTCGTAGCCGTCGCGTTCGAGAAACTCCGCGATCGCGAGCTGCGGCAGCGACGGCGTCGCGAGCGTGTTCAGGAACTTCAGTTTCTCGACCTGCTCGCGATAGCGGCCCGGCAGCGCCCAGCCGATCCGGTACGCCGCCGTCAGGCTCTTCGAGAACGACGAGCAATGCAGCACGATGTCGTGGCGGTCGAACGACTTCAGCGTGCTCGGATGCATGTTGCCGAAGTACAGTTCGTTCTACACGCCATTCTCGATGACAGGCAGATCGGCCTTCGCGGCGAACTCGACCAGTTCGCGCTTGCGTTCGTCGGGCATCTGGAAGCCGAGCGGGTTCTGGAAGTTCGGCATCACCATGCACGCGGCGATCGGCTGCGACTTCGCGATCGCGGCCAGCGCCGCGATGTCGATCCCGTATTCCGGATGCGTCGCGACCTCGATCGCCTTCATCCCCATCCGCTCGATCGCGTGCAGCATCGCGTAGAACGTCGGCGATTCCACCGCGATCGTGTCGCCCGGCTTCGCCACCGCCTGCAGGCACAGGTTGATCGCCTCCGTCGCACCGACCGTCACGATGATCTCGTTCGGGTCCACCGACATCCCGTTTTCCAGGTAGCGCCGAGCGATCTGACGGATCAGCCGCGGATGCCCGGGCGGCAATCCGTCCGTCACGCCCCACAGCGACTTGTCGCGGCCGGCCGCGTACGCGTAGCGGTTCAGCTTCTCGAACGGAAACAGGCTCGGGTCCGGGTACGGCGAGCCGAGCGGCACTGCGTCGTCGGTGCCGATCGAGCGCAGCGTCGACAGCACCAGCCGGCTCACGTCGACCGACGACGAGATCGCGATCGGCTTCGACGGTCGCAGCTCGCGCACCGGCGCATGGCCATCGTCGCGCCGCAGGTTCACGAAATAGCCGGACTGCGGGCGGCTTTCGAGCAGCCCGCGGCTTTCCAGCAGCAGATACGCGTGCAGCACGGTCGTGATGCTGATCCGGTGCTGCTGGCTTGCCTGCCGCACCGACGGCACACGATCGCCGTGTCGATATACGCCTTGCCGGATGAGTCTCTCTACGTCGTTTGCAAATTTCTCGTAGAGCTTCATCCGCCTCGCCCCGCCAGCGATGAACCGGCCTGCGGTGCACGGGCGGCATGGCCGCGCCGGTGCACGAAGCCGGATAGCCGTGCCCGGGCGCGGGGGTCCCGGTTCGAACCTCGTCCGTTATCGAAATTGAAGGCGGATAGCAACGCGAATCTCATCTAGACAAGGTTCGGCATCCTACTGCGTCATTTCGACGAATGTAAGTGACAGTTTGGCGAGGAAACGCCAAATCCGGCCGGCGTGGTGAACAGATTCGAACGCGACGGCACGGCCCGGCGCGGGGCCATTCACCGGGCCCCCTGCAGGAGCATGGGCTCGCGTATTGCCGCCGGCCGGCGGGCGGCCATCACGCGAAGCCCGGTCATGCGCGGGCCTCGCGTGCGATCAAGCGTCGTCGACGTTGTCCGCGTAGTGGTCGATCGCGACCTTGCACTCGTCGAACACCACCGTCAGCCACGCGACGTCGTTCGACTCGACCCACTTGCGGATCTGCAGGAATTGCCCGGTGCCGAGATCGGCGACGCGGGCCGGATCGTCGGTCGTCACGTCGACGGTCGCGATCGCGCGCTTGCCGCTGCCGGGCAGCGGCGTCAACGTCGCCGCGATGTCGAAGCGCCGGTACGATTGATCGATGCGCATGCGGTTCTCCCGAAGCAGGTCGAAAGGAAGCGTCTCAATCGAGCGTCTGGCGGAACACCTTGCCGCCGAATCCCGTCACGACGTTGTCGACCGAGAACGGCGTGTCCTCCTTCGCTTCGAGGATGACCGCGACGCTGCCGGGCACGAGCCGCGCCGCAATCGTCTCGACGAACGTGCCGTCGAGCAGCGCATTGCCGGCCGCTTCCGCGAGAATGCCGGCCCCCGCGCCGGCCGCCATGCCGGTGACCACGCCGAGCGGCCCGGCGAGCAGCCCGAGCAACCCGCCTGCGATCGCGCCGATCACGCCGCCCTTGAACGGCCGCGATTCGGCATCGAGCACCGCGAGCTTGCCGGTGGCGTCCTTCTCGACGACGACGCCGTTCTCGATGTGGAATCCCTCATGCTTGTCCGACAGCGCCTCGAAATCGCTCGCGGCCCGACGGGCCGTGTCGACGCTGCCGAACACGGCGACGATCAGTTGCCTGGTCATTCGATACCTCGCTCGGTTGGTTGGTTAGTCAGTTTGGCCGGTTACAGCCGCCGCACCGCATGCGGCACGCCGCCCGCTCCTCACCTGCGCGCATGCACATCGTCCTCGACATCGTCGACATCCGCCGGAAAGCGATGCTGGCCGAAACTCAGGATCAGCACGCCCACCGCGAGCAGCACGATTCCGAACGTCGTCATCAGCATCCGCTCGGGGCTGTCGGTCGCCCCGCGCAGGATCAGGTCGCGCGCGAGTGACGTCATCGCAATGAACAGCGGAAACCGCACGGGCAGCCGGCCGAGCCGCAGGTAGCGCACGTCCATCGCGAGCACTTCCAGGTACAGGAACATCAGCAGCAGGTCGGTCAGCGACACTTCGCCCGCCAGCACGACCTTCCACGCTTCCTGCGCCATTGCGAACGCGGTCGCGAGCCCGATCACGATCAGCCCGGCCAGCTCGGCCGCGTGAAGGAAATGGCCGAAGCGGCGGCGAATGCGCTCGGCCGGCGAGCTGGGAATGGTGGTCGTATTCAAGGTGACAGTGGCGTTGAGGAAACTTGAACGGCGCCGGGTGGCGGGAACGCCGCGTCGCGCGCGGCAGCATGCACAGCCCCGCTATCGGGCACGTCGGGCGCGTCGGCCGCGTCGAGCGCATCCTGCACCGCCGGCGCGTGCGGGCCGGCCGCGCCGATCGCCTGCTCGACCGCGGACAGCGTCCGGCGGCAGCACACGTGGAACGCGACGCCCGCATCGGAGCAGGCCACGTCGTCGTGCTCGCGGCACAGCAGCAGGCGACAGCCGAGATACCGTTCGAGGCAGTCGATCCGTTCGCTCACCTGCGCTTCGTCGAGCCGCAGTTCGGACGCCGCGCCGGACAGGCCGCCACGCTCGACCACCGCGACATACACACGCATCGCTTCCAGCAGGTTCATGATGACGCTCCTCGTCGGCGGGCGCAGCGGAACCTAATCTACTGCACGCGCCGCGCACGCTCAAGAGCACAGCGCCGCGCACGCCAGGAGTACAGCTGCGCGCGCGCCGCCCGAAAACCGGCCCTGTTTGACGCATTCGCATGACAGTTCGGCGATACGGGTTCCAAAGCCCCGCCGAAGCTGCTAGATTGCTTGCTCGACGACGTTACGCGGTGCGGGCCGGTCACGCGCCGCGCGGCCGGCCGCCACCGCCGCGGCCCGTTGCGCGAGGCACGCGCGACGTCCTTCATCCGCATGACACCAAGAGAACAGTCGCATGACACAGTTCAACCGTTCGCCTTCGCGCGCCACGGCCCGCCCGTCCCGACATGACTGACCGGCAGCCCACGATGCAGACACCTCCCCCGCTCTCCCAGGCCGTTCACAGCCCGATCACGCGCAGCGCGATCTTCCTCGTGGCGACGATCAATCCCGGCGCCGATCACGCCGACACGATCCGTTCATGGTGCGGCGACATCGCCGCGCTCGTGCGCTCGGTCGGCAAGCGCGTGCCGGGCGGCAACCTCACCTGCGTATGCGGCTTCGGCGCCGACGCATGGGACGCGCTGTTCGGCGACCCACGCCCCGCCGCGCTGCATCCGTTCCGCGAGTTCGGCGCGGGGCAGCGCGTCGCGGTCGCGACGCCGGGCGACATCCTGCTGCACATCCGCGCGGAAGCGATGGACCTGTGCTTCGAACTCGCGACGCAGCTGCTCGGCGCGCTCGGCGATGCCGTCACGGTGGTCGACGAGGTGCACGGCTTCCGCAATTTCGACCAGCGCGCGATGATCGGCTTCGTCGACGGCACCGAGAACCCGGAAGGCCGCGAGGCGGTCGACTTCACGGTGATCGGCGACGAAGACGCGGAATTCGCGGGCGGCAGCTACGTGATCGTGCAGAAGTACCTGCACGACATGGCCGGCTGGAACGCGCTCGCGGTCGAGACGCAGGAGCGCATCATCGGCCGCACCAAATTGTCGGATATCGAACTCGCGCCGGACGTGAAGCCGTCGTGCTCGCACAGCTCGCTGACCACGCTCGACGAGAACGGCCAGGAAGTGAAGATCCTGCGCGACAACATGCCGTTCGGGCGCCCGGGCGCGGGCGAATTCGGCACCTATTTCATCGGCTACGCGCGCTCGCCGGCGCCGATCGAGCAGATGCTCGAGAACATGTTCGTCGGCCGGCCGCCCGGCAACTACGACCGCCTGCTCGACTACAGCCGCGCGGTCACCGGCTCGCTGTTCTTCGTGCCGTCCGCCGACCTGCTCGAAGCGCTCGCCGATCGCGCGGCGCCGGCCGCCGACGCCGCGCAGCCGGAAGCGTCGCCGTCCGCGCCGCATCGCGACGGTTCGCTGAAAATCGGCTCGCTGAAAGGCATCCCGTCGTAACGCCGGGTGCCGATGGCCGTCCGGCGCGCGACCGCGCGCCGGGCGGGTCCGGAGCCGCCGCGGCTCAGTCGGCCGGAGCGCGCGTGCAGCGCTGCGCAACAGCCCCCTCCACCGCGCCACCGCTTATGGGCAGTGACGCGCGCAGGCTTGCATTCCCGGCACGCCGCCCACGCGACTCAACCCACCAGAATATAGAGCCAGTTCTTCGGCAACGCCCCGCCCGGGCCGTTGCTGCATGCCAGCAGCCGTTCGCCGGATTGAGGGTGCGTGATGCCGGTACGGAACGTCTCGATGGCCTTGCGCTCCAGACGGTCGAACGCGTTCCCGACCAGGTTGTGCGCTTCGAGATAGATCGGGGCCATCAGTTTGAAGTCAGGCTTGGTGGCGCGATGTTTCGCCAGCCGGGTGTACAGGTCGCTGGTGATGCCGATATAGAACTTGCTGTACTCCGGCTTCGCGGCAAACGCGTTCAATACCTGCCGCAAATGCCCGATGACATCCTCGTGATTGATGACGCCCGTCTTCAGCATGTATTTGTCTTCGGGCGAAACGAGTTGCAATGCCATGAACGACCTCCACTTGTTGTGAAGCATCAATAGGCTGCGTCTATGATTCATCCGGGCCCGGCTCCGACGACCGCCCAACCCCTGCTGGCAGAAACCCGGCTGGATGAATGTTCGTAAGAATGCACGACTCGCGACAGGACGTCGACCGGAATTGATTCCGCACAGCGTTGAACGCGGCCCGGGTGATGGTGCCGCCGGCACGCCCCGGGTATCGCGGCAATCCAGTCGCGGCATTCCGCGTTCGCCCACACCCGCACCACACGAATTGCATCACAGTTGCGCGACCGCACGGTGTCGTTTCGATTTGTGCTGCAGCGGTGTCGATCGAGCCTGCTAATATTCATTTTCGTCCGCGATCGGCAGGCTGGCATCACGCACAGCCCGTCAGCCGATCGGCCCGCCATCAAGTGTTTCCGCTGACGTGAGGCAATCCAAATCCATGAATAACCTGCACCGCGAACTCGCCCCGATCTCGTCTTCCGCCTGGGAACAAATCGAGGAGGAAGTGGCACGCACGTTCAAACGATCGGTGGCCGGCCGCCGCGTCGTCGATGTCGACGGCCCCGAAGGCCCCGAGCTGTCGGCCGTCGGCACCGGGCACCTGGTCGCCGTCGACGCGCCCCGCGAGCACGTGAACGCGCGGCTGCGCGAAGTCCGCACGATCGTCGAGCTGACGGTGCCGTTCGAGTTGAGCCGCGATGCGATCGACAGCGTCGAGCGCGGCGCGCGCGATGCCGACTGGCAACCGGCGAAGGACGCCGCGCAGCGGCTCGCGTTCGCCGAAGACAACGCGATCTTCGACGGCTACCGGGCCGCCGGCATCGTCGGCATCCGCGAAGGCACGTCGAACCGCAAGCTCACGCTGCCGGCGGACGTCAGCGCGTATCCCGACGCGATCAGCGATGCGCTCGAGGCGCTCCGCCTGGCCGGCGTCGACGGCCCGTATTCGGTGGTGCTCGGCTCGGATGCGTACACGGCGCTCAGCGAGGCGCGCGACCAGGGTTATCCGGTCCTCGGCCATATCAAACGGATCGTCAGCGGCGAGATCATCTGGGCGCCGGCGATCAGCGGCGGCTGCGTGCTGTCCACGCGCGGCGGCGATTACGAGCTGCATCTCGGGGAAGACGTATCGATCGGCTACACGAGCCATACCGACAAGGTCGTCCGCCTGTACCTGCGCGAAACGTTCACGTTCCTGATGCTGACGAGCGAAGCATCGGTGGCCGTCGCACCGCAGGGCAACCCAACGGCCTGACCTCGGCTGTCCGCGCGATGCCCGCCGGGCGTCGCACGCGGCCGGCCGCACCGCCGGCTGCATGTTCGTCGCCGATCGAACCCACTTTGCATGGAGTGTGTGATGAGCGAGTCGAATGAGGCATTACAGGCGCTGCAGGCGTCGGTCGACCAGTTGAAGAAGGCGGTCGACGCAAACGCGAGCCGCCAGGCCGGCGACACCGCCGTGCTGTTCACCGTCCTGTCGCTGGTCCTGGCCGAGTTGCCGCCCGACACGCGCAACCTGATCGAGGATTCGTTCTCCGTCTGGGCCAATGGCCTGCCGGATGCGGCACTGTCAACGGACGTGAAGCAGATCGCCCGGCAACGGCTCGCGATGACCCTCCCGGACTGACCGCGGCACGCCGCGGTTGCGCCCTGTCCGGTCCGGACCGTGCAACCCGCCTGCTCCTTCGGCCGCCACGCACGCATCGTCCGCGGTGCGCGCACGGTTGCATCCGGCCGCTCGCCGCACGTCCCCCGTGCGGCGCTTCCGTCGCGCCCGACCACCCGCGGCGCCCTCCATCCACCTGCCACCGGCGCCCTGCGCGCCCATGTCGCACCGCCCCCCGTTCGCGTGGCGCCCGCTCCGCTTTCCGGTCACCGCACGTTACGCGTACCGCGCACGCCCGAGCCGCCGTGCATCCGCCCGTCTGTGCTCCTCTTCGCCCGTGCGCGCCCGCATCCGAGGGTGCAATTCGCAGCCGGGCCGGCGTGGAACTGTGTCTTGGATGGCCTCCGCCGATTCGCTATTTTGAACGCAGTCGAAGCGATGCCGTGGGCTCCTCCCGGCACGCACGCCTGCCGTCCTGACCGCGACCGCGCACGACGCCGGCGCGCACTGCGCGACAGCCCGGGCACGGCCCGCGCGCCGCCGTGCCGCCCTGCTTCATGTCGTGCGTTCGCGGTCGGGCCGCGCAAGCGCCGCACCGCATCGGGACTTCACCCTTCGACCCACTTTCACCGACAGGAGCCAGACCACCATGCCCGCACTTTGCGATATCTGCCACGCCCGGCCGGCCGTCGCGCGCGCAACCGTGATGCAGGACGGCGAGCGCAAGACCATCTCGATCTGCGACTACCACTTCCGTCAGCTGATGCGGCATCAAAGCATGCTGAACCCGTTCGATTCGCTGCTGGGCGGCGGCTCGTCGTCGCTGTTCGGCGGGCTCGGTGACGAATCGCCGCTCGCCGCCGAAGTCCCGCGCGAATCGGTCGACCCGACCGACGCGTTCAGCGAGCAGACGCTGGAACTGCTGCAGCGCGCGGCCGAGAAGGCGCACGAGCTGCGCCGCAGCGAACTCGATTCCGAACACCTGCTTTACGCGCTCGCGGACACCGACGTGTGCGCCGCGCTGCTGAAGGAACTGAAGCTGTCGCCGCAGGACATCCGGTCGTACATCGACGAGCACGCGCACACCGGCACGGCCGACCCCGATGCGCCGCTCGACAAGCTGTCGATCTCGCCGCGCGTGAAGAAGGCCGTGCAGTACGCGTTCCAGGCGTCGCGCGATCTCGGCCATTCGTACATCGGCCCCGAGCACCTGCTGATCGGGCTCGCGTCGGTGCCGGACAGCGTCGCCGGCACGCTGCTGAAGAAATACGGCGTGACGCCCGAGGCGTTGCGCCAGAAAGTCGTGAAGGTGGTCGGCAAGGGTGCCGAGGACGGCCGCGTCGATGCGCCGACCGGCACGCCGAACCTCGACAAGTTCGGCCGCGACCTCACCGCGATCGCGCGCCAGGGCAAGCTCGACCCGGTGCTCGGCCGCGCGCAGGAAATCGAGAGCACGATCGAGGTGCTCGCGCGCCGCAAGAAGAACAACCCGGTGCTGATCGGCGAGCCGGGTGTCGGCAAGACGGCGATCGTCGAAGGGCTCGCGCAGCGGATCGTCAACGGCGACGTGCCCGAGGTGCTGCGCGACAAGCGGCTCGTCGAAGTCAACATCAACTCGATGGTGGCAGGCGCCAAGTATCGCGGCGAGTTCGAGGAGCGCGCGAAGCAGCTGATCGACGAAGTCACGGCGAAGCAGGACGAACTGATCCTGTTCATCGACGAGCTGCATACGATCGTCGGCGCGGGCCAGGGCGGCGGCGAAGGCGGCCTCGACATCGCGAACGTGCTGAAGCCCGCGCTCGCGCGCGGCGAGCTGAGCCTGATCGGCGCGACGACGCTCAACGAATACCAGAAGTACATCGAGAAGGACGCCGCGCTCGAGCGGCGCTTCCAGCCGGTGTTCGTGCCGGAGCCGAGCGTCGAGCAGACGATCGTGATCCTGCGCGGGCTGCGCGACAGCCTCGAGGCGCATCACCAGGTGACGTTCGCCGACGACGCGTTCGTCGCGGCCGCGGAATTCGCCGACCGCTACATCACGTCGCGCTTCCTCCCCGACAAGGCGATCGACCTGATCGACCAGGCCGCCGCACGCGTGCGGATCGGCGCGACGTCGCGCCCGGTCGACATTCAGGAAGGCGAAGCGCAGATCGCGCAACTGAAGCGCGAGCAGGACTACGCGACCTCGCGCAAGCGCTTCGACGAAGCGAAGCAGTTCGAGGAGCAGATCAACGCGAAGCAGAAGGCCGTCGACGAGAAGATGGAGGCGTGGCAGCGCAAGACGGGCTCCGAGACGCTCGAGGTGACGGTCGAATCCGTGGCCGAGGTCGTGTCGCGCCTGACCGGCATCCCCGTGTCCGAACTCACGCAGGAAGAACGCCAGAAGCTGCTGAAGATGGAAGAGCAGCTGCGCGAGCGCGTGGTCGGCCAGAGCGACGCGGTGGTGGCCGTCAGCGATGCCGTGCGGCTGTCGCGCGCGGGGCTCGGCCAGACGCACCGGCCGATCGCGACGTTCCTGTTCCTCGGGCCGACGGGCGTCGGCAAGACCGAGCTCGCGAAGGCGCTCGCCGAGACCGTGTTCGGCGACGAGCAGGCGATCATCCGCATCGACATGTCCGAGTACATGGAGCGGCACGCGGTCGCGCGGCTGATCGGCGCGCCGCCCGGCTACGTCGGCTACGACGAAGGCGGCCAGCTCACCGAGCGCGTGCGGCGCCGCCCGTACAGCGTGATCCTGCTCGACGAGATCGAGAAGGCGCACCCGGATGTGTACAACGTGCTGCTGCAGGTGTTCGACGACGGCCGCCTGACCGACGGCAAGGGCCGCGTGGTCGACTTCAGCAACACGATCATCATCGCGACGAGCAACCTCGGCGCGGCGATCATCATGGACAACCTCACGCAGCCGGAAGCCGCGCGCAAGACCGACAAGGCGGTCCGCGAGGAACTGATGCAGGTGCTGAAGGGCCATTTCCGCCCCGAGTTCCTGAACCGCATCGACGAGGTGATCGTCTTCCACGCGCTGTCGAAGGAGAACATCCGCTCGATCGTGCAGATCCAGCTCGACCGCGTGATCCGCACGGCCGCCGCGCAGGACATCACGCTCGTGATGGGCGATTCGCTCGTCGAGCACCTGACGGAAGCCGGCTACCAGCCGGAGTTCGGCGCGCGCGAACTGAAGCGCCAGATCCGCCAGACCATCGAGACGCGGCTCGCCAAGGAGATCCTCGCCGACCGGCTGAAGTCGGGCGACAAGTGCGAGGTCGACTACGACAAGGACAGCGACGAAGTGAAGTTCAACAAGCTCGCCGCGCCTGAAGCGAAGGAAGCGAAGGACGCCGACGGCAAGGCCAAGCCCAACGGCCGGGCCGCCAGGGCGGCAGCAGACGCGAAACCGGACGACACGCCCGCCGACGCCCCGCCGCCCGCGGCGAAACCCGGCAAGAAGTCGTCCGGCGCGAAGAAGGACGCACACTAAAACAACGCATGCCCTGCAATCCGGGGCACGCATGACCGGCTCCGTCCGCCGGACGGAGCCGCCCCACGCCGCGACACGGCGCAACCGAGCCACCCGCACCGGGCCCGGCTATTGGAGATTCACCATGACAAATCGACGCGAAGTGCCAGGCATCAGGAAGTACGACGGGCCCGCCGGCGGTTGGGGCGCGCTTCGCGCGACAGCCGACGCGGTGCGCACCCAGATGGAAACCATCGAGGCGCCGATCGTGCTGATGCGGACCAACCAGCCCGACGGCTTCGACTGCCCCGGCTGTGCATGGCCCGACAAGGAACACAAGTCGACGTTCCAGTTCTGCGAGAACGGCGCGAAGGCCGTCACGTGGGAAGCGACGACCAAGCGCGTGACGCCCGAGTTCTTCGCGGCGAACACCGTGTCGTCGCTGCTGCGCATGTCGGACTACGAACTGGAGAACATGGGCCGGCTCACGCATCCGCTCGTCTACGATCGCGCGACCGACACGTTCCGCGAGATCGCGTGGGACGATGCGTTCGCCCGCATCGGCGAAGTGCTGCGCGCGCTGCCGCCGGAGCAGGTCGAGTTCTACACGTCGGGCCGCGCATCGAACGAAGCCGCGTACCTGTACCAGCTGTTCGCGCGCGAGCTCGGCACCAACAACTTCCCCGACTGCTCGAACATGTGCCACGAGCCGACCAGCGTCGGCCTGCCGCAGTCGATCGGCATCGGCAAGGGCACCGTGTCGCTGGAGGATTTCGACCACTGCGAGCTGATCATCTCGATCGGCCACAACCCCGGCACGAACCACCCGCGGATGATGGGCACGCTGCACGAGTGCTCGCGGCGCAACGTGCCGATCATCGTGTTCAACCCGCTGCGCGAGCGCGCGCTCGAACGCTTCGCGGACCCGCAGGACATGATCGAGATGGCGTCGTTCGGCTCGACGCGGATCGCGTCGACGTACTACCAGGTCGACGCGGGCGGCGACGCGGCCGCGCTGAAGGGCATCATGAAGGCGCTGCTGAAGCTCGAAGCCGAGCAAGGCAACGTGCTCGACCGCGATTTCATCGCGCAGCACACCAACGGCTTCGACGCGTTCTCGGCCGACCTCGAAGCCACGTCGTGGGACGACATCGAACGCGCGAGCGGCCTCAGCCAGGCGCAGCTCGAACAGGTCGCGATCGCGTACGCGAAGTCGAACGCGACGATCGTCACGTACGGGATGGGCGTCACGCAGCACAACAAGGGCACCGCAACCGTGCGCCTGATCGCCGACCTGCTGCTGATGCGCGGCAACATCGGCAAGCCCGGCGCCGGCGTGTGCCCGCTGCGCGGCCATTCGAACGTGCAGGGCAACCGCACGGTCGGCATCACCGAGAAGCCGTCGGCCGAGTTCCTGAAGAAGATCGAGGACGTGTGCGGCTTCACGCCGCCCGCGCATCACGGGCACGACGCGGTGCAGGCGATGCAGGCCATGATCGACGGCACCGCGAAGGCGCTGCTGTGCCTCGGCGGCAACTTCGCGGTCGCGCTGCCCGATCCGGAACAGTCGTTCCCGGCGATGGCGAAGCTCGACCTGAGCGTGCATCTCGGCACGAAGCTGAACCGCTCGCACCTGCTGGTCGCGAAGGAAACCTTCATCCTGCCGGTGCTCGGCCGCACCGAACTCGACATGCAGGCCACCGGCCGCCAGTCGATCACCGTCGAGGATTCGATGTCGATGGTCCACGCGTCGGCCGGCAAGCTCAAGCCGGCGTCCGACCAGCTGCGCTCGGAGCCCGCGATCGTCGCGGGGATCGCGCATGCGACGCTGCCGAACAGCAAGGTCGCATGGCTCGACCTGATCGCCGACTACGACCGCATCCGCGACCTGATCGACCGCACGGTGGACGGCTTCGAGGCGTTCAACGAGCGCATCCGCACGCCGGGCGGCTTCCGGCTGCCGCTGCCGCCCACCGAGCGCGTGTGGCCGACGCCGACCGGCAAGGCGATGTTCTCGGTCTACAAGGGCGTGAAGGAGGATGCCGACGTGCTCGGCGGCGAGCAGGTGCTGCGGCTCATCACGCTGCGCAGCCACGACCAGTACAACACGACGATCTACGGGCTCGACGATCGTTATCGCGGCGTGTTCGGGCGTCGCGACGTGCTGTTCATGAACCCGGCCGACCTCGCGAAGTACGGGCTCGAACACGGCGACCTGGTCGACATCGAGACGATCACCGCATCGGGCCGCACGCTGCGTCTCGAGAAGATCACCGCGATCGAGTACGACATCGCGCCGGGTTCGGTCGGCGCGTACTACCCGGAAGCGAACGTGCTCGTGCCGCTCGACTACATCGACAAGGAAAGCGGCACGCCGTCGTACAAGTCGGTGCCGGTGCGCGTCGCGCGCTCGGCGGTCGTCTGATGCGAGGGCAGGCTTGCGGTGCGTCACCCGCCGCGTGCCTGCCTTCGTCATGTCGAAACGCTGCCACGGGCCACCGCATCTCGACCGATGCGGTGGCCCCCTCTTCCTGCTCCGCTTCGAAAGGCGCCCCGCTTACTGCGCGGCAGTCGGCGGCAGATGCGCACCGCCCTGCCTGCGCCGGTACGCGCTGTCGCGCGTCGCGAGCCAGTAGTACAGCGGCGACGTCAGCACCAGCCCCACGAGCCACGACAGGTCCGCGCCGCCGAGATACGCGGGAATCGGGCCCGCATACATCGGCGTGTTCATGAACGGAATCTGCACGAGGATGCCGATCGCATACGCGAGCAGCGCCTGCGGATTGAAACGGCCGTAGATGCCACCGTCCGCCATGAAGATCGACTGGATGTCGTACTTGCCCTTGTGGATCACGTAGAAGTCGATCAGGTTGATCGCCGTCCACGGCACGAGCACGACCAGCAGCGCGAGCACGAGATCGACGAGGTTGCCGACGAAGTTCGTCGATGCGCCGATCGCCGCGTAGCAGCACGCAACGAAGATCACGACCGACACCGCCGCGCGGGTTTTTGCGGTCGGAATCCATTTGTATGCAAACGTCTGCACCGACGTGATCACCGCGAGCACCGCGCCGTACAGGTTCAGCGCGTTGTGGCTGATCACGCTCAGCAGGAACAGCACGAGCATCAGCGGGCCGAGCGGGCCGGTCGCCTGCTTGACCGCATCCATCGTGTCCGCGCCGGCCGGCACCGCGAGCACCGCGACCGCGCCGAAGATGAACGCGAGCGTCGAGCCGATCGTGCAGCCGAGATAGGTCGCCCAGAACGTCGACGCGACGCCGACGTCCTCCGGCAGATAACGCGAATAGTCCGATACGTACGGGGCGAACGCGATCTGCCACAACGCCGACAGCGACACCGTCGCGAGCCAGCCCGCGAAGTCGAAGCCGCCGCGCGTCAGGAAATCGTCGGTCGTCACGTGCGTGAGGATCATCCAGAAGCCGACCATGATCCCGATGCCGAGCACCCACGTGCCGATGCGGTTCAAGATATGGATGAAGCGGTAGCCGACGATGCCGATCAGCCCCGAGCCCACCGCGCCGATCACGATGCCGACGGGCACCGGCACCGACGCCGCGATGCCGTGCACCGACTTGCCGGCGAGCACGATGTTCGACGCGAAGAAGCCGACGTACATCACGGCCGCGATCACGGTGACGAGCAGCGCGCCCCACGAACCGAACTGCGCACGGCTCTGGATCATCTGCGGGATGCCCATTTGCGGCCCCTGCGCGGAATGTAGCGCCATCAGCACGCCGCCGACCGCCTGGCCGACGACGATCGCGACGATGCCCCACATCAGGTTCAGGTGAAAGAGCTGCACGCCGAGCGCGCCGGTCACGATCGGCAGCGGCGCGATGTTGCCGCCGAACCAGAGCGTGAACAGGTCGCGCACCTTGCCGTGGCGCTCCGCGGGCGGCACGTAGCCGATCGTGTGTTTCTCTATCATCGGGGACGCGTTGCGGTCCACGTTCGTCATGGTGAAGTCTCCTGTCCTGCGCGGCGATGCGCGCTTGCCGTTTCAGCCGACGCGCGTTGGGCTGCGCGCCTGCAATCGGGTCCGGATACGCGAGCGACGACGCGCCGCGTGCACGCGCGGCGATGTCGGCCGAAGCGGACCACGCGCGGCATGCGGGGACGGATGACATGTCCCGCCCGCACGTGTGCGGCCTCGTTGCGATCCGGATTGGAGACGATGGTGCGCCACCGATGCAGCGACGGAGAAATACTAAAAATATTTCCGGGACATACGAAAAAGCTCTGTAGCGGAAATTTCGGCTTCGGGCTTCTTCAGGTATGGTGCTACGCGAAACCATGGACAGAATTCGCCCTCGGCGGCATGCCGGGGCCGGGCATCAGAGGTGCTTGTGGCTCACTACACTTTGCGGCAACTGAAATACTTCGTGACGACGGTGGAATCCGGCAGCGTCGCCGAGGCGTCGCGCCAGCTCTTCATCGCGCAGCCGTCGATCTCCAGCGCGATCAAGGGGCTCGAGGAAAGCTTCGGCGTAAAACTGTTCATCCGCCATCACGCGCAGGGCGTGTCGCTGACGCCGAGCGGCACGCGCTTCTACCGGAAAGCGCAGGAGCTGCTGCGCATCGCGCACGAATTCGAACAGAACGCGCTCGCCGACAACGACGTGATTACCGGGCAGATCGACATCGGCTGCTTCGAGACGGTCGCGCCGCTCTATCTTCCTCAGCTCATCGCCGGGTTTCGCGAGCGCTACCCGGGCGTCAACATCCGGCTGCGCGACGGCGACCAGCAGGAACTCGTGCAGGGCCTGACGTCCGGCACGTTCGATCTCGCGCTGATGTACGACCACGATCTCGACGGCACGATCGAAACCGAGCCGCTGATGCCGCCGCAGCAGCCGTACGTGCTGCTGCCGGAGAACCACCGGTTCGCGGGTCAGCCGCACGTGTCGCTGCGCGACCTCTGCGTCGAGCCGATGATCCTGCTCGACGTGCAGCCGAGCCGCACGTATTTCGTCAGCCTCTTTCACGAACTCGGGCTGACGCCGAACATCGTGTTCGGGTCGCCGTCGATCGAGATGGTGCGCGGGATGGTCGGCCAGGGGTTCGGCTTTTCGCTGCTCGTCACGCGCCCGCATTCCGAATACACGTACGACGGCCAGCGGGTCGTGACGATCGGCCTCAGCGAAACGGTGAGCCCGTCGGGGCTCGTGAGCGCGCGGCTGAAGCGCGGCCAGCTCACGAAGCAGGCGCAGTCGTTCGTCGACTTCTGCCGCGAGCGGCTCGCGCAGATCGTCGCGGAAACGGCGAGATAAGACGCGAAACACGCACGCACCGCGCGAGGCGGTGCGTGCGTGTTTGCAGTGACGGTTTCAGGCGGCCGACGACAGATACGCAGCCAGACGACTCAGCATCGCGTCGCATCCATGCAGCTGGTCTAGCGTGACGAACTCGTCGGGCTTGTGCCCCTGGTCCATGCTGCCGGGCCCGCATACGACTGCCGGAATCCCGGCCTGCCCGAACAGCCCGCCCTCGGTGCCGAATGCGACCGTGCCGAACGCATCGGAACCGCTCAGCATCGCGAGCAGGCGCGCGGCCTCGCTGTCCGGCGCCGTGGCCAGCCCCGGATACGCGCCCAGCGGCTGCAATCGAATGTCGGTATCGGGCTGCACCGCACGCATTCGCGGCAACAGTTCGGATTCCGCATAGTCCTGCAGCTTCCGCGGCACGTCGTGCGCGTCGAAATCCGGCAGCGCACGCACCTCGAAGTCGAACTCGCATTCGGCCGGCACGATGTTCAGCGCGCGGCCGCCCTTGATCAGCCCCGTCTGCACGGTCGAGAACGGCGGATCGAAGCGGCCGTCGTGCCGTTCGGGCCGCGCGAGCGCCGCGCCGATCTCGCCGAGCCGGCCGATCAGCTTCGCCGCATAGTCGATCGCGTTGACGCCCGACGGCGCGTACGCCGAATGGCACGCGGCCCCCTTCACGTGGCAGCGCATCGCGAGCTTGCCCTTGTGGCCGAGCACCGGCTTCAGCTCGGTCGGCTCGCCGATCAGGCACAGGCGCGGCCGGTGCGCTCGCGCGGCCAGTGCGTCGAGCATCGGCCGCACGCCGAGGCAGCCGACTTCCTCGTCGTACGAGAACGCGAGATGCACGGGCACGCGCAGCGGCCGTGCGACGAACGCCGGCACGGCCGCGAGCGCCGACGCGATGAAGCCCTTCATGTCGGCCGTGCCGCGCCCGTACAGGCGGCCGTCGCGCTCGGTCAGCCGGAACGGCTCGACCGTCCACGCCTGTCCGTCGACCGGCACCACGTCGGTATGGCCCGACAGCGCGATGCCGCCGCGATCGCGCGGCCCGATCGTCGCGTACAGGCTCGCCTTCGTCCGTTCCGCGTTGTAGAACAGTTCGCTCTCGACGCCGAAGCCCGCGAGATAGTCGCCGATGAAACCGATCATCTCGAGATTCGAATCGCGGCTGACCGTCGCGAAACCGATCAGCCGCTCGAGCAACGCGCGGCTCGACGTGTCACTCATCGCCCGGCACTCCGTAGCTCGGCGCGGCGGTCGGGTTCAGCGCGCGCGTCTGGTAGTCCTGCATCTGCGGCCGATACGCCCGCCACAGCGCATCGAGCTGCCCGACCGGATCGGCATCGGCCCAGTCGACGCGCAGGTCGACGATCGGCCAGGTCACGTCGCCGGCCACCTTCAGCGCGGCCGAGTGCACCGGCCCCGCCTCGCCGCCGGCCGCGATCGCCGCGTGCATCGCGGCGAGCAGGCGATCGGCGAGCAGGCCGGGCGCCTGCTCGAAGGCGCGCGCCATCGCGTCGATCACGTCCGGCGAAGCCAGCAGGTTGCCGGCCGCCACGCACTGTTCGCCGCGCACCGCGTGATGCGTGCCGAGCGCTTCCTTGCCGGTGAAGCACGCGGTCTGCCCCTGCCCGTCGATCACCGTGACCTGCCGGTACTGGCTCCAGCCGTTCGCGCTGAGCGCGCGGTCGAGCGCCGCGGCGGGCGCGAGCTGTTCGTGCTCGATCAGGTCGAGGATCTGCGGGCCGAGCGCCGGCAGCGTGATGTTCTGCGTCGCGACGGCGCCGACGCCCGCGCGCACCCACGGGCAGCGCGCGCCCACCGCGATGCTCGACGAGCTGATCGCGATGCCGAGCTGGCCCGTCTCCGGGCAGCGCCCGACGATGGAGAAAGTCATGTCGCCTCCCGGGCGCCGTTCGGCTGCCAGTTGTCCGGAATCACGGCGATCACGTCGATTTCCATCAGCCACTGCGGCTGGCCGAGCGCGGACACGACGAGCCCCGTCGAGATCGGATACACGCCCTTCAGCCACTTGCCGACCTCCTGGTACACCGGCTCGCGATAACGCGGGTCGATCAGGTAGGTCGTCGTCTTCACGATGTGCGTGAGGTCGCTGCCGGCTTCCTCCAGCAGCTGCCTGACGTTCTTCATCGCCTGCTCGGCCTGCGCGCGCGGGTCGCCGAGGCCGACCAGGTTGCCGTCGAAGTCGGTGCCGACCTGGCCGCGCACGTAGACGGTGTTGCCGGCCCGCACGGCCTGGCATAGGTCGTTGTCGAGCGTCTGGTTCGGGTAGGTATCCTTCGTGTTGAACATGCGGATACGGGTATGGGTCGGTTGGCTCATCGAAATCCTTCAGTCGTCAGGGGGCACGCCGCCGCACCGGGCGCGAACACGATCGCGGTGCGGCAGGCGGGCGGCATGGGGTCGGTCAGTTGACCGCGTCGGCGAGCGGCTGCGCGTCGGCGTGCGACGCGGCGCCGCCCGGCTCCGGGCGCGATGCCGAGCGGCGCTGCGATGCGTCGTGGTATTCGAGGTAGGTGCGCTGCGTCGCGATGTGATCGGCGATGTGCCGCGCGTCGTGCCACACGCCCCAGATGAAGCTGGAGCCGCGCCGCGACAGCCACGGCAGCCCGAGGAAATAGATGCCCGGCTCCTTCGACACGCCGCGCTGGTGCCGCGGCTTGCCGTTCGCGTCGAACGCATCGACCTTCAGCCAGCCGTAGTCGACCGCATATCCCGTCGCCCAGACGATCGACGTGACGCCCGCGCCAGCGAGGTCGAGCGCGAGGATCGGGTGCGCGACGCAGTCCGGGTTCGGCAGGATGTGGCGGGCGTCGGGTTCGGCCGGCAGGTCGAGGCCGTTGCGTGCCGCATAGGCGTCGGCCGCGTCGAGCAGCGACAGGTAGTTCTCGTCGCCGCGCGCGAGATTGATCGCGAGATCGCGCTCGAACGTGGCCACGCCGCCGCTGAACGACTTCGTCAGCCCGACGAGCGTCACGCCCTGGTTCGCGAGCTTGCGGAAATCGACCGTATGGCCGCCGCGCGCGCCGCTCACCGCGATCGTCACGTGTTCGCGGCCGGGCGTCGCGACTTCCTTGTCCCATTCGCCGAGCACGCCGAGCCACCAGCAGAAGTCGCGGCCGCGATACGCGCGCGGCGGGCGGTCGTGCGGGCCGACAGACAGGTAGACCCGGCGGCCCGCGCGCTGCAGCTCGTCGGCGATCTGCACACCCGACGAACCCGCGCCGACCACGAGCACCGCGCCGTCCGGGAGCTGGCCCGGGTTGCGGTAGTCGGCGGAATGGATCTCCACGAGGCGCGCGTCGTCCGGCGCGATCGGCGGAATCACCGGGCGCTGGAACGGCCCCGTCGCGACGACCACGCGGTTCGCCTCGATCGTGCCGTCGGACGTCTCGACGACGAAACCCGGCTTGCCGGTATTGCGCACGACCCGCTTCACCTCGACGCCGGTGCGGATCGGCGCGTCGAACTTGCGCGCATACGCTTCGAAGTAGTCCGCGACCTGGTCTTTCGACGCGAACGCGTCGGGGTCGAGGCCGTCGAATTCGAGCCCCGGGAAGCGGTCGTGCCACGCGGGGCCGTTCGCGACCAGCGAATCCCAGCGCCCCGTGCGCCAGCGTTCGGCGATGCGGCTGCGCTCCAGCACGAGATGCGGCACGCCCAGCTTGCCCAGGTGCTCGCTCATGGCCACGCCGGCCTGACCGGCGCCGACGACGAGCGTATCGATTGAGGTTGTTTCGACTGCCACGGCTGTCTCCTTTTGAAGTGCGGCTCGGCGCGACGCGCGTGCTGTCGCTCGAGCTGGAATGGAGACATTCTGCTGACACGCCGCTTGCGGCGAAATGATGATTTTTGTTGGTGTTGATGAGCAAAAAGCTGGGGGGCGCGCGGGCGTCGAGCGGCACGGGACGACGCGCCCGTGTTGCACCGGCGCCCGCCCGGATGGCGGGCGCCGGCTTCAACCGGTCGCGCCGGCTACGCGTTCGTCCATGGGCCGGCGCCCTGCCGATACTGGATCACGCCACCGTTGATCCGCACCCGCAGGTTGCCGTCCGGCAGCTGCACCCAGTTCTGCATGTCGAGGCTCAGCATCAGCGCGGCGAAGAAATCCCGCAGTTGTTGCGACTCGCTGGCCTGCCAGAGATCGATGCGTCCGAGGCAGGTACGCAGGTCGCCGCTCTGCTGCATGATCGTCTCGACCTGCCCGGCCACGTTCGCCGACGGGTCGTACACCTTCGTACCGTCGTCGCTGACGATCGACAGATGGATCGCGCGCACCGACGCCGGCTGGCCCGGCGTCTGCTCGACGAGCGCGATGCAGCTCGTCATCGCGCCGAAATCGATTTCCGACGCATCTCCCCAGATGCGCTCGCCAACCGCCAGCGGCGCGGGACCTTGTACGTTCTGAATGTCGTAGGGCATGGGTTCCTCACTTGACTCGATGGGACTGCCGGTGGCGGGAACGACGCGTGTCCGGGAAAGCGGACACGCGTCGTTCCCGCCGCTCACATCCCGCGGCGGGCCTGACGGCCCGGCGGGTCGTGTCGATTGATTCCTGGTCGCCGCGCGCGGTCGCGCGCTACGCACCCTTCTTGTCCAGCAGCGCCTGATACCGCTGCAGGCTCTCGTCGATCTTGTCGAGCGCGATGCTCGCGGCCTCGCCTTCGATCGCCTCCGCGGCACCCGCGACGACCGCCGCCGTCGCGACGAACAGGTCCGTCAACAGCAGGCCCACCGCATCCATCGCCATCCCGCGCACGTTCTCGTCGATGGTCTTCTGCGCCAGGTCCTTCATCAGCACGCTCTTGCCCGCGATCGCCAGTGACGTCGACGCCTCGAAGTAGTTGGCCGCCGCCTGCGCGACCATCCCGCCCGCCTGCGTGATCATCATGTTCGGGCCGACGGCGATCTGCGTCGTCGCGTAGGACGCCGCCTCCGCGTTGATCGCCTGCACGGTCTGCAGCGCCGAACCGCCGCCCCCGGCCGGATCGGCGACCTGATTCGGCGCCTTCAGCGCATCGGTGAGCCTGCGCAGCCGGTTGACCGGCCATGCGCGCGCGCCTGCTTTCGACGTCGCGACGGGCGGCGCGACATCGGCGGGCGTCGTTGCGTCGGCCGGCGTCGTTGCGCCTGCTGCCGCGGACGCGCCATCGTGCGGCGCCTGCGGCGCACCGTCGCCGCGTCCGCCCAAAAGGCCTTTCATGTTCATGGTTCAGGTATCCCGAGAGTCGACTAATGCGTGGAACCCGTCTGCGGCCCGGCCGCCGGCGCTTGCGCCGCGCCGCCCGCTGCCGGCTTCGGCGACGCTTCGACGGACAGGATCATGGCCACCGCCTTCGACACGACGGCGTTCGAAATCTGGTTCAGCGCCGCCTGCTGCTGCGTCATGTTCTGCGCCGAGATGCCGACGGCCTGGCTGAACATCTGGTAAAGCATGCCCAGCGCCTGGGCCGGGGATCCCGCGACGACGTTGACATTGGTCTGCGTCAGCGCGTCGGTAACCTGCTCATTGACTTTGTCTGCCACGAGGCCTCCTCGGATCTCGGCTCCGGCATGCGATTGAAGGAACGGCGGGCCATCGACGCCGCGCATGCCGTTAGGAACGCTGCATGCCCGCGTTCGTGAACGCGCTCACGCGAGTTCCTCGCGCAATTTCCTGCGCAGCAGCTCGACACGCTTCCTGGCCAGCGGCTCGTTGATCCCGAGCGTCGCCGCGATGTGCAGATAGGGCCGGTCCTCCTCGAACTTCAGCGTGAACAGCATCTGCTGCTGCGAGGAGAGCGTGGACAGCACCTGCTCGAGACGCAGCAGCTGTTGCCGGAGCAGCAGTTGCTGCTCCACCGACGGCGCGTGGCCGGCCAGCTCGACGGTGTGATCGTCGTCCCAGCCCGGGTCGAATTCGAGCATGCCGCTTTCGCGCACACGGCGGCGCGCGCCGTCGAGGAACGCGTGGTTCAGCGCCAGAAAGAGAAAGCCGGCCAGGTTCCGGACGCGCTCGGGCGAACGTTGCAGGTAGATGTGGACCTTGAGCGCGGTATCGGAAAGCAGTTCGTCGGCACGGTGGATATCGCCCTTGCACAACAGGCGCGCGCGGCGCCGCAATTTCCCCTGCATTTCCCGCCACGTGTGATCGAGCTGCTGCGCCGGTGACTCAGGCGTCGAAACAGCGTGCTGGTTCGAGGTTGTCATCCCGTGCCTTCCTTTTTTTATGGAAAACACAGAATCGATTCGACGCCGGGAATGGCGCTGTTACCCGCGTAACACCGTTTTAAAGATAATCGCTTCGTGTAAATTTTCTTGATTATTGTGAACGGAAACTTTAATTCCCCGGCATATCCTCATCCGTCGTTTCGGGCGCGCCGCCGAGCGTAACCAATGGCATTTCGATGAAAAATGGCGACTGCCGCCGCGACGTGATTACGCCGGCACGCTGCTGTCGATGTCGGTCGACCAAAGGTCCCTGGCGCCGAAGCAAAACCGTATCGGGATCGCTTTCCCATTATCTGGTTATTTTCATCATTCATTTTTCACGCAATGCCAAAGGCAGCGTTTTTCGCTAGGTGGCCGCATCGTCAAACAACCTTGCACGGAAAACATGCCTGCCCTCGTCAACGGTCGAACGCTGTGCAATATCCCGATACTCGCCGATCTTCCGGAAAGCCTGCTCGCTCACATCGAGCGGCATCTCGCGCCCTGGCCCGAACACGGCAATCGCCTGTTGTTCTTCAAGGGCGATCCGGGCGATTTCGTCGCCTTCGTGCACTGCGGCCGCGTGTACAAGACGCTGCACGAACCCGGCGGACGCGAACTCATTCTCGGCCACTCGTTACCGGGCGAACTCATCGGCGAAAACACGCTGGTTCGCGCCCACCGGCGCAGCTTCACCGCGCAGTTGAGCCCCGACTGCCGCGTGTCGCTGCTGCATCGCCAGTACTTCGCGCCGCTGCTGGCCAACGCGGATTTCATGGAGCGCATCCACGAGCAGCTGTGCCGGCACGTGCACCAGCTGAGCGACTTCGTCGAATCGACGTGCCTGTACCGGCTCGAAGCCAGGCTCGCGCGCCATCTGCTGAACCGCATGCAAGGGAACGATCTCGAGGTGAGGTTGCCGGAGAGCCAGAGCATCCTCGCCGCGATGCTCAACGTCAGCCGGCCGCGACTGAACAGCAGCCTGCGGAAGATGCAGCGCGACGGCCTGATCCGGCTTCACGCGCACGGCGTGACGATCGAGAAGCCGGAGCAGCTGCGGACCATCGTCAACGCCAATTGACGCGCCGGGCGCATACGCCGCGACGCCGCGGCGGCAGGAGGTCGCGCGCGCCGGGTTGCGCGGCGCGCGGTGAAGATCAGCCGCGCCAGTGGCCGATGGCGTTCATCAACTGCGCGACGGCGGTCAGTTGCGACGCAAAGTTGTCGTTCGCGGAGCGCGCCGCGGCGGCCACCGCCACCGGCGAGCCGGCGTAGAGCTGCATGACACCGACGGTCGTGGCGGCGAGGTTGGACATCGCCTGGTTCGCCTGCATCTGCACCGCGTTGTGAAGCAGGATCGCGGACGCATGGCTGTTCGACTGCATGAGCGTGCCCAAGGCCACGGCGGGCGCTTCGCCCACCACCTTGACGTTGGCTTGCGTGACCGCATCGGTCACCGCGGCGGAAACCTGTTCCGGCATGTCGTTGCTCCTGGTTTGCCCGCCCGCTGCGATGCAGTCACGGCGAACGCATGAAAGGGTCGGTCGGCGGCGTGCGCCGATCGATTGCATCGGTGCGCGCGAGCGCTCGCCGTCGCGAGCGTCGGGATGACGACAGGCGCCGGGCGGCAGCCGCGAAGATCAGGGCCGCCGCCCGGCGTCGACGCCGGGTTACGCGTCAGGCCAGCGCCTTGCCGAGCGCGAGCACATCGGCCAGCACGGACAGCACGCCGTTCGAGCCGATTTCCGTCGCGGCGGCGCCGGCGCTCGCCGGCCCGAGCGTGTAGAGCTGCATCGTGCCCACGTTCGTCGAGGTCGGCAGCTGTACCGCGGCCTGCGACTGCTGCTGCACGGCGTTCTCGAACAGCACGCTGAGCGAATGGCTCTGGGCCTGGTACAGCGAGCCCGTTGCCATCGCCGGCGCTTCACCCACCACCTTGACGTTGGTCTGCGTGACGGCGTCGGTGATCGCGGCATTGACCGCGCACGTCTTGCAGTTGCAGGGGTCTTTCGGATCCTTCGAATCCGTCGGGGCGCTTGTATCATTTGCCATCGAATTTCTCCTGGTTTGCGAACGGGCGCCGCATCGAATCGGCTCTACCCGTCCTGTCGTTTGCTCCGGAACACCGCGCGGCACCGCTGTTCAGGCGCCGGCGGACGTGCTGCGGTTCGGCGGTGCGGCGGCGGTATCGGCGGCCCGAGCCGCTTGCGCCGCCGCTCGACCGCGGCGTGGCGACCGTGCGTTACGGGCGCATCGCCTTCCCGATCGCGATCACGTCGGCCAGAATGGAAATGATCCCGTTCGCGCCGATTTCCGTGGCGGCCGCTCCCGCGCTTTCCGGCCCGATCGTGTAGAGCTGCATCGTCCCCACGTTCGTCGACGTCTGCGACTGGATCGCGGCCTGCGACTGCTGCTGCACCGCGTTCTCGAACAGGATGCTGAGCGAATGGCTCTGGGCCTGGTACAGCGAGCCCATCGCCATCGCCGGCGCCTCGGCGACCACCTTGACGTTGACCTGCGTGACGGCATCGGTAATCGCGGGATTGACCTGGCACACCTGACACGTATCACCCATTTTTTGCTCCTTGATTCACGTAGTTGAGAGGTCGCACATCGGGGCCGGACGGTTTCGCGTCCAGCCGCCGGACTTCAGCCGCTCGACTTCAACCGCATGCCCGGTGTGCTACTCCATGGACGCTGGCCCGGGGGTATCGTGAACAGAAGCGGGGGCGGTGGCGGCAGCGGCCGGTTCGTGCAGGTCGGCCGGACGGGCGCCGATGCGTTGCAGCCGCTCGTCGATCGCGTCGAGCCGCACGACGAGCCGTTCGGCAAGCGAATCGACGTAGTGCCGGAAGCAGGCGTCGATTTCCTGCCGGATGAGGCCGGTCAGCTGTTCACCGATCACCGCCAGCGCCTCGCGTGTGCTGTCCTGGATGTCGGCCGCGCCGGATGCCGGTGCGTCGTCCGGCGGCTCGTGCGCGTCGAGTACGCCGGACACCTTCTGCTGTTCCGACGCCAGCATGCCGAGGGTCGTCTCGTTCTGCGCGTCGATCGTCTGCAGGATGCCGCGCATCTTCTCGTACGCCTTCTGCTGGTTGAGCTGCAGGAAATGCTTGACCTGCTCGCGCGCCTCCTGCCGGGTTTTCAAGCGCGGCAATGGCGGGGACGCGGCACTCGCCTGCGTGGCCGCGCCGGCCGCCGGGACCGGCTGGGCCGCGTGACGACCCGGCAGCCGCTCGAGCAGCGCCCGTTCTTCAGCCGGCTCGAGGGGCCGTCCCAATCGTTTCTCCGCGAACTGCCGCAGCAACGGGTCGAGTGCGTCGTCGCTCATGGCTCACACCTCCTCGAGGTCGGCCCGCGGCGCCGGTGCGTGCGGTTCGGGTGCGGATGGGCGCGGCGCAGGGGCGCCAGCGCCGGCGTACTGCAATGAATATCGCATGGTGTTCTCCGGGAAATGGACAGGCGGCAGCCCCGCCGGAAATTTCGGCGGGACCGCTGCAGGGACGAACCGTGCGACGGGTCTGTGAAATCGGTTGTCGCCGTGCGTCGCGCCTACGGCGGCGGGCCATGCGCAGGCAAGCAGTGCCGCCGCGCATGCCGGCCGATACCGTTGCGCCCCGTTCGCCCGCTGCCCGGTGCGTGGTCTCTTTTATTGAAATCGACCTACGCCGCGATCATGTTCCGCCGAATTCGATCTCCAACCTGCTTTTGCGATCCTAAGTAATCTGGCCGTTCTTGTTTCGCAAGCGGCCTTTCAACGATTCCTCTGCGAGGGCGGCTCGATCGCTCAGGGCGTAGAACGCCAGCATGCTGACGAGCATCGCAAAGGCCACGCCGCTCGTATCCCAGCGCAGCCCCACGCTGAACGCCATTGCCCTGATCGCGGTCATGCCGAGCGCCATGACGAGCAACATCCCCGCGAATTCGAGCGCGACCCGCACCGGCGCCCGGACCAGCACGCGTACCGGGCCGCGTCGATGCCCGTCCTTGCGGTCGGCCTCGCGCCGAATCAACAGCGCCAGCATGGCCAGCATCGACATCGGGAACCACTGGAGATGGAGCACGAGCATGTTCCACATGGCACCGGTATCGAGCGTGCCGCCGCAGATGTCGAGAATGGCCTCGAGGGGCGCCCGCATCGCATCGAGCGTCAATCCCGCGCAGATGGCGGCCATGCACCAGCGCATCGACCGGCGCGCGCACCTGCCCGGCGATCCGCCTCTCGTCGCGTACCCCGCCACGCCGCAGGCAAACGCACCGATGCCGTTCCATATCCAGCTGGAAGGGGCACCATGCAGCCGCGTCGGCAGGTCGCACGCCAGGTAGCCGAGGGTCGCGAACGCCAGCGCGCCGCGCACGCGTTCGGGCATCGGGAGCATGGCCGTTCGCGCAGACCCGGCCGCCACGCATGCGCGGATCGCGCCCGTCACCGTCACCGGACGCCCGGCCGGGCCGGCCGGCGGAACACTCCGGGCAGTCATGGCCGTTCAGGCGGGATCTCTCATGACCGCGTACCACGAGCACACCACCCCGGCCGGCGCGACGCCGCCGTTGCCGCTCGCATGCGGAACCGTCCGGACGATCGAACCGGTCAGCGCCGGACGCTGGTTGATGCCGTTGGGCCAGGGCGCGCTCACGTACCCGACATAGTCGTAGACCCACTCCTCTCCGCTGACCACGCCGCGCCCCTGGAAGCGGACGGTGCCGGGATTCCCGTAGCTGATCCAGCCGTTGAGCTGCAGCTCCCATCCCGGGCCGAAAATGCGCCCCTTGAAGATGCCCGCCGGTGCCTGCGCGATCTCGATCGTGCCGAGGCCGAATTCCAGGTCGTTGAATGCGGTGGCCGGGTCGGGATCATTCAGGAAACTGCGATAGGTCCACTGGCCCACCAGGCTGCCGGTTTCGGGTGTGTAGCTCATGCGCGCGTCTCCCCTTCATGTCCATGTCGTCGAATTACCGAAGTGAACCGGCGCCACGCGATGGCGCCGGTTCGTCACGCGCCGTCGTTATCGGACCTCGAGCCGGAACAGTTTCGGCGCGGCTTGCGGAGCCGCACCGGCGACGGCTTGCGAAACGGGCGGCGAAGCCGGTTGTGTCTGCAGGCGTACGCCTTCGCGCGTATGGATCTCGACGTCGTACTGGGCCCCCTCCACCGCACTCACCGAGAACTGGTCCAGCGGAAAGAACGCCTTCACTTCGAGGTGCGTCTGGCAGTTCGCGCAGTACTGCACGCTCCAGCGGCTCAGCACAGCCTCCGTGCCGAGCAGGTGCCGCTCGCCGTCCACGTTGACGTACGCGGAGACCAGGAACGACCCCGCGATCGGCGCGCGATTCAGCCCGGACACGCGCACGACCTTGCTGCTGTTGCCGGCCGGCACGGTCGTCGCCGCCAGCGAGAGCTTCGGCAGGTCTTCCAGCGAACCGGGGCCGTACGTGTAGCCGAGCTGCTCCTCGATGTTGATGCAGTCGAGCGACGTATAGGCGCGCTCCTTGCCGTTCTCGCTCTTCTTGAACGGATCGAGCGGCGACGAGAGCGTGAGCCACGAGTTGGGCACCGTGCCCGGCGTCGGCCCCTGCGCGTCGACCGAGTTGGTGCCCGGATACTCGGCGATGACGTCGAGGTGCTGCGTGAAGCCGTGCCGCTTCTGCCACAGCCAGAACACGCGATCGATGAAGCAGTGATGGAAATAGAAGATCGGGTCGAGGCCCGCCGTGTCGTTTTCGCCCATGTCGCCGTTGGCGCCCGGAATCGGCGAGAGGTCGCCCTTGTTCGGGCCGTGCGGCACGTCGAACCCGCCGACCGCCAGGTGAATCTTGTTGTGCGGCGACTCGAGCGGGACGACGGGAATCGCGCCTTCCGGCAGATTCTCGTTCCACTGGGCCGCGGACGTCGTGTTGGAAAACACCGTGTAGTTCGGCGCGTCCAGGCACTGCTCGAACTTGCGCTTCACGTTGGTCGGCACCACCTTGCCCTTGACGACGATGTAGGACGTGAGCCAGTCCACGATGTTCCGGTTCAGCAACACCACGTTCTCCTTGGCATCCTTGAACTTGGCGTTGTGCTTCTCGGTCGCGGCCCGGTCCTTGTCGGTACCCACGAGCCCCGACAGCGGGTAGCGAACCGTGACGTAAGGCAGCGGCTTGCTGTAGTTCGGATCGTCGCCGTTGATGTTGTCGGTGATCGCCCGGTTGAACGTGAAGGAGGCCAGCGGATTCGGAATCTTTTCGCCGTCGAGCTCGAAATCCGGGTCGGTCAGTGCCCACGGGATGCCTTTCGTCAGCGACTCTTCGCTGGTTTCGTCCCAGAACGGCAGCATCACCTGTTCGCAACCGGGGATGCTCTGCAGCGCCTGTTCCAGCCGCAGCAGGTACGCACGGTGCCAGGTGGGGAACAGCACGTTTCCGTGGTTGCAATAACCGCCCCAGTAAGACGCCGAGCCCCAGCCGGCGCCGCGGAACGGCTCGCCGTGGAAGCCGCCGATCATGAAGAACGAGTTCGGATCGTCGGGCGGCAATGCCTTGATGCCTTTCCACGCGCGCATCAGGTCTTCCAGCGGCTTTTTGTTGCCTTTCAGATATTCGACTTGCAACGATTCGATCGACGGACGAACTCTGACTCCAGATGCGTTATTCATGATATATCCAGCCTCCTTCGTGGGTAGCATTAGGGCTTGGCCGCCAGGTTTTGAACGTAAGCAGGTAGTTAATAAAGCATTTAAACTCGCGCTCAATCGAATTCGTTTTATTCAAATATCGCGTATCATTTTGAAAGCATTAATCGGCGGGCCATGGGCGGGCCCGCGTGGTCACCTGATCGCCTCCATGGGCGCGGACACGCGCAACAGGCGCAGCACGCCCGCTGGAAAAGGGGCTGCGCCTTCAGATCGTAGGGATGCCGTGGTGAGTCGATGCCACTTCGTCAGGCACCAATACCTGACGAAGTGACTGTGATACCCCGATAGCGTTTTATCCTGATTTGGTATGAGTAAATAAAGCAGATGGAATTGGTTTTAGCAAGGTCAAGGCGACCTTGAATCTCAAAAAAAATTCGAAGGCGAAAATGATGATTGGCCCGTTTAATTTTCTTAAATAATCACACCCATTTACGACGCGAGAGTAAAAAACAGGCTCGGGATAATCACGGGAGCGCGACGGTGTTGACGAATGCAATCGACTGAAAGAAACCTTACGGTTGTCAGTTGCCACGTATGCGGCTGAAAGCTCGTGGAGAACGGGCAAGGTTGCATCGCGGCATCTGGACGACGCTATCCCGAGCCGGTAGCGTCACGGCCATTCGACGCGCCCCCTGCGGTCCTGTCCCCGACAATTCTTGACTGTGTCCGCGCCGCCGAACTGGTAGGATGCCGGTCGCCTCGGCATGGATGGCCGCCAAAGGGTGTTCAACCGTCCCTTTTTATGCCCGCCAGCGGCCAACCCCGCCGTCCCGCCCGGGCGACACGGTGCCCGGCCGCACCCCAGCCCCCGTCGAACCCCGCAACACCCCGGCGTCGCCTCACCCGACCCGTTGCAGCAACCGTTGGAGTGGCGCCTCGCGCGCCAGCAAGCATGAAGAACTCGAAGCCGCCCACCCGCCTCCCGCGCGAGAAAGACCGTACGCCGCTGGTACGCGCCGGCGCGCTGCTGCTGATGGCCGGCCTGCTGTACCTGCTGTGGCCGTCGGCCGAAACCGCCTACCTTGCGATGGAGTCCGTCATCCGCTGACGCGGCACGTCCGTCCCCGCTCTACGCTATACTCGCGCAATGGAAACCCAACCCGCCTCGCCGAACGTGCATTGCTGGTGGCGCGCCTGACCCAGGCGGCCCGTTTCCTTTTGCATGTCCCAAACGTGATGCCGCCAGCCATGGCGGCATTTGCGTTTCTGCGCAGACGACATGGCTGGCGGCTTCGATAACCCGGAGCAACGACCAACATGACCCACCCGACCCGACCGACCATCCTCACCGGCGACCGCACGACCGGCCCGCTGCACCTCGGCCACTACATCGGCTCGCTGCGCGCGCGCGTGCAGATGCAGCACGAAGCGAAGCAGTTCCTGCTGCTCGCCGACACGCAGGCGCTGACCGACAACATGGGCCGCCGCCAGCGCGTCACCGAGAACGTGATCGAAGTCGCGCTCGACTATCTCGCCGTCGGCATCGATCCGGCGATCTCGACGATCGTCGTGCAGTCGCAGGTGCCCGAGCTCGCCGAGCTGTCGCAATACCTGCTCAACCTCGTCACGGTCGCGCGCCTCGAACGCAACCCGACCATCAAGGAAGAGATCCGCCTGCGCGGTTTCGAGCGCGACATCCCGGCCGGCTTCCTGACCTACCCGGTGAGCCAGGCGGCCGACATCACCGCGTTCAAGGCGACGCACGTGCCGGTCGGCGACGACCAGTTGCCGATGATCGAGCAGACCAACGAACTCGTGCGCCGCTTCAACGCGACGGTCGACCGGCCCGTGCTGGTCGAATGCGAGGCCGTGCTGTCGGCGGTCACGCGGCTGCCGGGGATCGACGGCAAGGCGAAGATGAGCAAGTCGCTCGGCAACGCGATCACGCTCGGCTCGACGCCGGACGAGATCACGCAGGCCGTGAAGGACATGTACACGGACCCGAACCACCTGCGCGTGAGCGATCCCGGCCAGGTCGAGGGCAACGTCGTGTTCACGTTCCTCGATGCGTTCGAGCCCGACGTGCAGAAGGTCGACGAGTTGAAGGCGCACTACCGTCGCGGCGGGCTCGGCGACAGCGTCGTCAAGCGCGTGCTGAACGAGCGGCTGCAGGCGCTGATCGAGCCGATCCGCGCGCGCCGCCGCGAATTCGAGGCCGACAAGGCCGAGGTGATGGCGATCCTGAAGCGCGGCACGATGCACGCGCGGGACGTGGCCGGCGCGACGCTCGCGGAGGTGAAGGGGGCGATGGGGTTGAACTACTTCGATTGAGCGGCGCAGGCAGCGCGTGCGTGAACGCGCGCCGCGCGCCGGACAGTATCGGGCCGGCGCGCGGCGATCACCGCATCAGGTGCGCGTGCGTGCGCCGCTGCAACCGCCTCTCGTCACGATGCGTGCGCCGGCACGGACGCGTGGCACACCGCCTCGACCCGGTTGCCGGCCGGGTCGACGAGAAACGCCCCGTAGTAGTCGCCGTGATAATGCGGCCGCAAGCCGGGCTCACCGTCGGACTGCCCGCCCGTCGCGAGGCCGGCCTCGAAAAACGCATCCACCTGCGCGCGGCTCGCGGCCTTGAAGCACCAGTGCCGCTTGCTCACGCCGATTTCGGCGGGATCCAGGTAGATCGCGAGAAAGGTCGATGCGGTGTCGTTCGCATTGCAGCGTTCGCCGTAGCCGAGTGCGGTGCCCCGGTCATAGACCCGGGCCGCGCCCAGCGCGGCCATGATGGCATCGTAGAACGGGCGCGCCAGTTCGATATCCGGCACGCTGATTGACACGTGATCAAGCAGTTGCATTGCATCTACTCCGTTGAAGGGCACACGAGTCTACATGAGCGCGACAATTCGCGCCGAAGCCACGCTGCCGCTCGTGGGCAATACCTGCACACCCGACACTGTCACACGCGATGTCGTTCATGGCGGTAGCGGGCCGTCCCTTGGTCCACTCCGCCGATGCCGCGCCCGCGCAACCCGCTATCGTTTCGCATGCGATCCACGGACGACGTTCTTCCGACTACATGCGTGGAGCACTTCGAGGTCGGCGGCCCGGTTTCTTGATAGGCTTCATTTCGGCTGCTCTCCTGTCCGGGAGCCTGGTCCTGGAAACCCGATCCGCACGGATTCCCGCAGGAACCGCCGCCTTCAACCTGCAACTACTTTGGGGACTCTGCCCAATGTCGGCCGACGAATCGATACACGCGTACCCGGGGGAAGCATCCACTTTCAATTGTGCGTGTTGTGGTAGCGAGACGAGGAGAATCACGGGCGAACTGCACCAAGACGATTCAGTGGGTGGCGTCTACTTCGTCCAATGGGCAACCGGAAGGCCGGACCATCCGCCGATCATTGACCTCGTGTTGGGCGACTGGGGGGAAAGCGCCGGGCCTGCCGACCGCGTTCTGGTTTCATTGATCTATATTCCGCGCGAGGGAGGCGGTCCTGTCTCCGTCGTGAACGCCGCGGAACGGGGCGTCGATAATTCCGGCTTGTTTGAATTCGCGCTTGCCCGGGAGCAGGTCATCGGTACGCCGCTGGCCCCGTTGGTGTTTCAGATGATCGATGCGCTCTGGATCACCGAGCCACGAATCGCAGAGGTCAAAGCACTGGACAACGTCGTGTAGATCAACCTCGAGAGGCGCGGCGTCACTTCATCTGCATCAGTTGAATCAGGTTCCCGCAGGTATCGTCGACGATCGCGACGCGCACGGGCCCCGCGTCCATCGGCTCCAGCGTGAAGCGGACGTCGAGATCCCTGAGCCGCGCGAATTCCGCATCGAGATCGTCGACCGGAGGTATCCGGAATTTCGTGTGTGAGGCAGGTTAAAACTCAGATTCCGATACTAAAGCGCTCTGGGTAAAGCAGCGCGAACTGGGTCATCGCGCTCTTCCAATCGTGCCGGGAGCCGGTCCACTTGGCAACGACGTTGCGCAGTGCCAGCCAGATCAGCTTCAGCGCGGCCTCGTCCGACGGGAAGTGGCCGCGTGCCTTGATGATCTTGCGAAGCTGCATGTGCAGCGACTCAATGGCGTTCGTGGTGTAAATGATCTTCCGTATGTCCGGCGCGAACGCGTAGAAGGGAATCACCTGCTCCCAGGCTCGCCGCCAGAGTGCGGCAATTGGCGGGTATTTCGTGCCCCACGGTCCAGCGTCGAACGCGTCCAGCGCCACGGCGGCCGCCTCGGCCGTCGGTGCTCGGTAGATCTCCTTGAGCGCGGCGGCAGCCGACTTGCGATCTTTCCAGCTCGCAAAGTCCAGCGAGTTACGGATCAGATGCACGATGCATGTCTGAACCGTCGTTTCCGGGAACACGGTGTTGATCGCTTCCGGGAAGCCCTTCAGGCCGTCAACCACGGCGATCAGGATGTCCTGCACGCCACGCAGTTTCAGGTCGTTGACGACCCGCAGCCAGAACTTAGCGCCCTCGGTCTGCTCGATCCAGAGGCCGAGCACGTCACGTGTGCCGTCGCGGCGCACGCCGAGCGCCAAGTAGATCGCCTTGTTGCGGACCACGCCTTCGTCGCGAATCTTGACGCGCAAGGCGTCAAAGAACACGACCGGATACATCGGCTCGAGCGGCCGCTGCTGCCATTCACGCACTTCGTCGATCACCGCATCGGTCACTGTACTGATGAAGTCCGGCGATACCTCGATGCCGTACATCTCCAGCAGGAACCCCTGAATCTCCCGCACGCTCATGCCGCGCGCGTACATCGCGATGATCTTGTCGTCGAAGCCGGTAAAACGTCGCTCGCCCTTGGCAATGAGCACCGGATCGAACGTCCCTTCGCGGTCACGCGGAATCTCGACGTCGAGCAGGTCGTCGTCGGTCGTGATGCGCTTGCGACTGGTGCCGTTGCGGTGGTTCGTGCTGTCCGACGGCTTGGCCTCGCCCTTCTCGTAGCCGAGATGGTGGGTCAGTTCGCCGCCCAGCGCCCGCTCGAAGATCGCCTTCTTGAGTGCGGCAAGCTGCTCGTTGATCGTCGCCCGGTCCAGCGTTCCGGGCACCAGTTGCTTGATCAGTTCCGGGTCCAGGTTCAAGCCCTTGCCCGGTTCGATCGTCACTTCTTCCTTGCGTTTGCGTGGCATAAAAGTGGCTCCTTGGTCGCCAGTTTATGCCTCGCACACAAAGTTTCGGATAGGCTCCGTCGACCTGGAACGATGCCGCCGGAATGCCGTCCTCGTACAGCGCCTGCTTGTAAGGCCCGACCGCGCGATGGTTGCTCGGCTCGAGCAGCAGCTCGGTGCCGTCCGGCTGGTCCTTCGACACCACGGTCAGCCAGCGGTACTCGCCCACGGGCACGTTGTTCTTCAGCTTGAAACCGAGCTTGTCGGTATAGAACGTCAACGCCTTGTCCTGGTCGTCGACAAAAATACTCGTCACGTAGATTCGCATTTCAACCTCTCCTGAAATAGCAGCCGTCGCCGCCGCTATTCTTCGTCGAAATCGATGACAAACGCATAACCGCCGTCGATCAGCTGGCGCAGGTAGCCGTCGAAGTCGTCGGCGATCACCGCGTAGCTGTCGGGATCGTGCAGGAAGCGCACGACCTGCCCGACCTTGCCGCCCGCCGCCGGTTCGAAATCGATGTAGAGCTGCGACGTGCCGCCGTTGTTCATGCAATGCGAGAAGCACAGCCGCCGGCCCATCGGCAGCGCGATGTCGATGCGTGGATCGACGAGTTCGCCGTCGTCGTTCGCGTCGTCGCCGTAGATCTCGGCGATGCTGTCGCGATACTTCGCCCCTTCCTCGAGCATCTGCGCGGCCGACAGCAGGTAATACGGGTATTCGTAGACGTCGGAGCCCAGCACCAGCACGTTGACCGTCGTGCCGCCGTAGTCGCGCCAGTAGGTGCCGTCGAGCGTGCCGAGCAGTTCGAGCAGGCTGGCCGGGCACTGCGGATACGCAGCGCGTAGCGCGTCGAGCTGCGCGGGCGTCGCGCCCGTGGCGGCGGCGAGCGCCGCGTTGTCGGTGTCGGGCAGCACGGCACGCAGGCCGGCGAGATAGGTGTCGACGAGGGTCATCGCGTCAGATCCGAAGAACAGGCCAGCGCCATTCTAGCGCCCGACGCGACCCGCCCCTTCCGCGCACCTGCCTACGTGATCTGGTACGTCGACGCCGGCACGAATTCCTCCGGCAGCGGGCGATCGCCCAGTTCGAGCACCGACCGTTCGATCGTGCGCGCCATCGCATCGAGCGCCAGCGCGTTCGGCGCGAGGCCGAACGGCTCGGCCACCTCGTTCGCGATCGCCTCGAGTGCGATCAGCGTGTACGCGATGAACACGCAGATCAGCGGCGTGAAGAACTCCGTCGAATCGACGAGACCGAACGGCAGCAGCACGCAATACGCATACACGGTGCGATGCAGCAGCACGCTGTACGAGAACGGGATCGGCGTCGACAAGATGCGCTCGCAACCGCCGACCGATTTGCCGAGCTCGTCGAGTTGCGCCTCGAACATCCAGCAGGTCGCGTCGCTGCCGGGCGCGCGGCCCAGCGCGCGGACGATGCTGCCGCGCAGCTCGTCGAGGATCGCCACGGGCTTGAAACACTTGCCCGCGAGCGCGGCGGTGCGCTCCGCGCCGAGGATCCGCTGCAGGTCCTGCGTCGGATCGGTATGGCGAAGCTGATGCTTCAGCGCATAGGTGAACGCGATCAGCAGGTCGGCGAGCCGGTTGCGCTCGGCGTCGTCGACGCTGTCGGGCAGGTAGCGATTCAGTTGCGACGTCAGCGCGCGCGCCGCGATCAGCAGGTTGCCCCACAGATGCCGCGCCTCCTTGAACCGCTCGAAGCTCGCGTTGTTGCGAAACGCGAGGAAGATCGCGAGCGCCAGCCCGAACAGCGTGAACGGCGCGGTATTGAGGGGGATCTTCTCGCCGAAGATGCGCCCGTTCGTGAAGACCGCCAGCGTGCTGACGATCGCCATGAACACGAGCTGCGGAATGATCGATTGCAGCACGGAGCCGTTCCAGACGAACAGCATCCTGAGCCAGTTTTGTCGTGGTCGGACGATCATGGTGTTTTCTCGACTGCCAGGGAAATACGCGATACGGCACGCCGGCGCCCGATGCGCAGCGGCCCGCGCGTGGCGGGCCGCTGTCGGGTGGATGCCGGGCCGGGCGCCGTGCTGCGCGAGATGATACGCCCGCGCGCGCCGCGCCCGTCACATCATGCGGCGCTCAGTGATAACCGACATCGCCCTCGCGCACCTTGCCGCGGAACACGCGGTACTGCATCGCGTTGTACACGAGGATGATCGGCAGCACGATCACGGTGCCGATCAGCGCGAACTTCTGGCTCGAATAGCTTGACGATGCATCCCAGATCGACAGCGACGGCGGCACGATGTTCGGCCAGATGCTGATCACGAGCCCCGTGTAGCCGAGGAACACGAGCGCGAGCGTCAGCAGGAACGGCGTGGCCTCGTGCGTGCGCTTCACCGAGTGGAAGATGCCCCACACGCACGCGACGACGAGGATCGGCACCGGCAGGAACCAGCCCAGATTGCCGCTGCCGAACCAGCGGTGCGCGACGGCCGGCAGCCCGATCACGGTCCACAGGCTGACCACGCCCATCACGGCGAGCAGGACGCCCGCGAGCGGCTTCATCAGGAGCCGCATCTTGCGCTGCAGCTCGCCGTCGACCTTCAGGATCAGCCAGCCGCAGCCGAGCGTCGCATACGTGACGAGCACGCCGATCCCGCACATCAGGCTGAACGGCGACAGCCAGTCGAACGGCCCGCCCGCGAACTGGTTGTTCACGATCTTGATCCCCTGCAGCAGCGAACCGAGCACGATCCCCTGGCAGAACGCCGCGAGCGCGGAGCCGCCGATGAACGCGAGATCCCACATGTGTTGCGTGCGGGTGGCCTTCGCGCGCAGCTCGAACGCCGCGCCGCGAAAGATCAGCCCGACCAGCATCAGCACCAGCGGCAGGTAGTTCGCGGGCAGCAGCGTCGAATAGACGACCGGGAACGCGCCGTAGAGCCCCGCGCCGCCGAGCACCAGGAACGTCTCGTTGCCGTCCCACACCGGCGCGACGGTGTCGAGCATCACCTGGCGCTCGGCCTTCGCATCGAAGAACGGAAACAGCAGGCCGATGCCGAGATCGAAGCCGTCCAGCATCACGTAGATGAATACACCGAGGCCGATGATCGCGGCCCACACGACAGGAAGATCGATTTGCATGGCTTACTCCGCTTCGGTCACGTTCAGCGGCGTGGACAGCGCGCTCTTGCGCAGCCCCGGATGCCGGTGCAGCTCGATATACCCGGCCTGGGCAGCCGGCCCGCGCTTCATCAGTTTCAGCATGTAGTAGACACCCGTTCCGAACACCAGGAAATACACGACCACGAAGATCAGGAGCGACACGCCGACCTGCTGCGCGCTGAGCGGCGCGACGGAATCGACGGTGCGCAGCACGCCGTACACGGTCCACGGCTGCCGCCCGACCTCGGTCGTAATCCAGCCGGCCAGCAGCGCGACGATGCCGGAAGGCCCCATGCAGACCACGAACCACTGGAACCAGCGCGTTTCATAGAGGCGCCCGCCCTTTCTCAGCAGCAGCCCGAGCAGCGCGGTGAGCAGCATCAGCATCCCGAGGCCGGCCATGATCCGGAACGTCCAGAAGATGATCGGCGAATACGGGCGGTCCTGCGGCGGGAATTCCTTCAGCCCGCGAATCTCGCCGTCCCAGCTGTGCGTGAGGATCAGGCTGCCGAGGTGCGGCACCTGGATCGCATAGCGCGTGGTTTCGGCCTGCATGTCGGGCAGCCCGACGAGGTTCAGCGCCGTGCCGCCCTTCTCGGTTTCCCACAGCCCTTCGATCGCCGCGATCTTCGCCGGCTGGTATTCGCGCGTGTTCAGCCCGTGCGCGTCGCCGACGACGATCTGGATCGGCGCGAGCACCAGCAGCATCCACAGCGCCATCGAGAAGCTGCGCTTCACCGGCTCGTCGCGGCGCCCCTTCAGCAGGTGCCACGCGCCGCACGCGGCGACGATGAAGCCCGCGACGATGAACGCCGCGATCGTCATGTGCACGAGACGGTACGGGAACGACGGGTTGAACACGATCTTGAACCAGTCGACCGGCACGACGAGGCCGTTCTCGATCTTGTAGCCCTGCGGCGTCTGCATGAAGCTGTTCGACGCGAGAATCCAGAACGTCGAGATCAGCGTGCCGACCGCGACCATCAGCGTCGCGAAGAAGTGGGCGCGCGGGCTCACGCGCTGCCAGCCGAACAGCATCACGCCGAGGAAGCCGGCTTCGAGGAAGAACGCCGTCAGCACTTCATAGGTGAGCAGCGGGCCCGTGATGTTGCCCGCGACGCGCGAGAAGCCGGCCCAGTTCGTGCCGAATTCGTACGCCATCACGACGCCGGAGACCACGCCCATCCCGAAGCCGATCGCGAAGATCTTCGACCAGAACTGGAACATGGATTTGTAGGCGGCGTCGCCGGTGACGAGATAGCGCCATTCCAGCACCGCCAGGAAGCTCGCCATACCGATGCTGATCGCGGGAAACACGATGTGGAACGACACCGTGAATGCGAATTGCAATCGTGCGAGATGGAACGCATCGAAGATTTCCATGACCGTAATTTGCTCGTGTTTGTGAGGATGTCCGCCCGAAGCAGGAAATCGCGCGACGGCTTGCCGACGACACATGCGAATACAAAACGGTCACTCGCATGGCATCGAAGCGTGAATGACGATATCGCGTTTGCAACGATACTCGCAATCGTTCGAACGTGCGCTGAAACTGTGCTGCTTCCGTTGCCGAAGATGTGTGTACGGAAAACACATTTCGCGCCGGCGGGACGATCAGCTGTACTGCTTTCCGCACTGCAGCGCTGTACATCGGGCGCACTGTTCATCCCCGTTAACATCCGATGCAACGCCTGCCCGCGGCCACGGCGCGCCCCTCGGCCGCGCCCGCCCGGCAGCCCCGATTCCCCTGGTCCGGCGTACGCGCCCGACCCGGCCGGCCCGCCGGCCGATCCGCCTGGAGAAACCGCATGGAGTCCTGCATCCGCCGCGACGAGCCGACCGGCAGCACCGCGTGTCATGTGACACGTCACCGTGCCGGCGAAGTGCGCGATACCGTCGACCGCGTCGTCGACGAAACGCCGGTTGCACTCGTGGTCAACGGTATTGCCCACACGGTCATGATGGCGACCCCGATCGACCTCGACGCGTTCGGCCTCGGCTTCGTGCTCAGCGAAGGCATCGTCGAGCGTGCGTCGGACGTGTTCGACATCGAGAGCGAATGCCGGCCCGGCAGCGCCGAAGTGCGCCTGACCGTGTCGCAGCAGGCGTTCATGGCGCTGAAGGCGCACCGACGCGCGCTGGCCGGCCGCACGGGCTGCGGTGTCTGCGGGATCGAAAGCATCGCGCAGCTCGACCTGCACCCGCCGCGCATCGCCGCCGCCGGCGCGGCCGCCGGCATCGGCGCCGACGCGATCGCACGCGCCGCGCGCACGCTGCCGGCCCATCAGACGCTGATGCGCGAGACCGGCGGCATCCACGCGGCCGCCTGGTGCGACCGGGACGGCGCCGTGCTCGACGTGTTCGAGGACGTCGGCCGCCACAACGCGCTCGACAAGCTGATCGGCCGGCTCGCGCGGCGCCGCGCCGACCTGCACGACGGCTTCGTGTTCCTGTCGAGCCGCGCGAGCTACGAACTGGTGCGCAAGGCCGCGCGGGTCGGCATCCCGATGATCGCGACGATCTCGGCGCCGACGTCGCTCGCGATCGACGTCGCCCGCGAAGCCGGCGTGCGGCTGCTCGGCTTCTGCCGCAACGACGGCTTCGTCGAGTACGTGTCGCCCGATGCCGTTCACCCCGACCAACCGGCGCTTGCGCAAGCACACCCGGACTTCTCCTGATGAAACCACTGACCGATTTCGATACCGCTCAGCAGCATTTCGCGAGCGCGTTCGCGCCGCTCGGGGCCACCCTGTCCGTCCCGGTCGCCGAAGCGGCAGGCCACGTGCTGGCCGCGCCGCTCACCGCCGTGCTCGACCAGCCGCCGGCCGACCAGAGTGCGATGGACGGCTACGCCGTGCGTCACGCGTATCTCGCACTCGGTGAGCCGCTGCACGTCGCGCAACGCTGTTATGCGGGCGACATGCCGGCGCCGCTGGCCCCGCGCACGGCCGCGCGCCTCTTCACCGGCAGCCTGATTCCGCCCGGCGCGGACACCGTCGTGATGCAGGAGCATGCGCACGAGCAGGACGGCCGGGTCGCGTTCGACGCGCCGCAGCGCAGCGGCTCGCACATCCGCCGCCGGGGCGAGGAAGTGCGCGCCGGCGACCTGCTCGTGCCGGCCGGCGTGCGCATGGGCGCGATGCATGTCGGCGTGGCCGCCGCGCAAGGGTTCGCGCGTATCGACGTGCGTCCGGCGCTGCGCGTCGGCATCCTGACGACCGGCGACGAACTCGTCGCGTGCGGCCAGCCGCGCGCGCCGCAACAGATTTACAACAGCAATGCGCCGATGCTCGGCGCGCTGGTCTCGGGCACCGGCGCCGAGGTCGCGATGAGTCTGCATGCCGCCGACACCGCACCCGCCGTCGATCGCGCGCTGCGCGATCTGCACGCGGGCTGCGACCTGGTGATCTGCGTCGGCGGCGCGTCGGTCGGCGACAAGGATCTGCTGCGCCCCACGCTGGACGCGCTCGGCGCATCGTTCATCGTCGCCGGCGTGCGCATGAAGCCCGGCAAGCCGGTTGCACTCGCGCGGCTCGACACGCGGCCGGTGGTACTGCTGCCCGGCAACCCCGGCGCGGCGATGACCGCGTTCGCGCTGTTCGTCGCGCCGCTGATCCGCCGCCTGCAGGGGCGCGCCGCACGCCTGCCGATCGTGCCGTCGCTGCCGATCGACGGCGACTTCGAACCGGACGCGCAGCGCGAGCGCTTCGTGCGCGTGCACTGCACGGTCGGCCTCGACGGCATGCCCGTCCTCGATACGCTGCGCCAGCAAGGCGCCGGCACGCTGCAGTCGCTCGTGCAGGCGAGCGGGCTGGCCCGGCTGCCGGCCGGGCGACGCATCGCGAACGGCGACGCGGTACCGTATTACGAATTCGCGCCGTGGCTCGCATGAGCGCGACGCCCGACACGCGCCCGCTGCCGCTGCCGCGCATGCGCCGCGCGTCCCGCGCCGCGAACTGTATTCCTGCAATTCGGGCGCGATTGTGTCCCTGCCGGAAAAACCCGGCGGACTATCCTCACGAGGAGGCTCGTCACGCGCCGTGCGCCGCCATTTCGGCATGCGCACGGCCGACCGGCGCCGCCCCTTCGCTTACTTCATGCAGGCCGACGAACCGATCGTGAATGCCATCGTTTCCGCCGCGCCGGCCGCCGCCGCAGCTTCCGGCGGCGCATCGCCCGGCGCCTTCCCCCGCCCGACCGACACGCTCGGCCGCCCGCTGCGCGACCTGCGCCTGTCCGTCATCGACCAGTGCAATTTCCGCTGCGGCTACTGCATGCCGCGCGAAAGCTTCGGCGCCGACTATGCGTTCATGCCGTCGTCCGAACGGCTGTCGTTCACGCAACTGGAAAAGATCGCCCGCGCGTTCACGTCGCTCGGCGTCGAAAAGATCCGCATTACAGGCGGCGAGCCGCTGCTGCGCCGCAACCTCGAAGCACTGATCGAACGCCTCGCCGCGCTGACGACCGTCGAAGGCAAGCCCGTCGAAATCGCGCTGACGACCAACGGCTCGCTGCTGGCCGCGAAAGCGCGTTCGCTGCGCGACGCGGGCCTGTCGCGCGTGACCGTCAGCCTCGATGCCCTCGACGACGCGATGTTCCGCCGGATGAGCGACGCCGACGTGCCCGTGTCGCGCGTGCTGGCCGGCATCGAGGCCGCGCAGGCGGCCGGGCTCGCGCCGGTCAAGGTCAACGCGGTGATCGAGTGCGGGGTGAACGACGACCAGATCCTGCCGCTCGTGCGGCACTTCCGGCATACCGGCGTGGCCGTGCGTTTCATCGAATACATGGATGTCGGCGGCGCGAGCTTCTGGTCGGGTGACAAGGTCGTGCCGGCCGCGCAGATGCGCGCGCTGATCGATGCGCACTATCCGCTCGTGCTCGTCGGCGAACCGGCGCACGATGCGACCGCGATCCGTTGCGCGCACATCGACGGTGCAGGCGAGGTCGGCTTCATCGCGAGCGTGTCGCATCCGTTCTGCGGCACCTGTTCGCGCGCCCGCGTGTCGGCCGACGGCACACTCTATACGTGCCTGTTCGCGACGCAAGGCACCGACCTGCGGCCGTGGCTCGACGAAGCAGCGTCGAGCGCCGACCTCGCCGCCGCCGTGCGCGATCGCTGGACGCACCGCGACGACCGCTATTCCGAGCGCCGGGCCGCGCGGCCGGCCCGCGTGCCGGGCAAGACCTATCCGACCGTGCGCATGTCGCTCGTCGGCGGCTGAGCGCCGCCGCGCGACACCGCACGCGCCGCCAAATGGAGAACCAGTCATGACGACCTTCACCGAATCCCCTGCCGGGCTGCCGGACGATCCGTTGCGTGCCGGCGGCCACCCGCCGCCCGTCGATGCGGCCGACCCGCACCACGAACCGCCGCCCGCGATCACCGCCGGCTTCGAAGTGCGCGTGCAGTACGCGCCGATCGACGCAGGCGCAGAGCTTGCGCCGATCGTTCGCAATCCGAATGTCGGCGCAGTCGTGAATTTTCTCGGGGTCGTGCGTAACGAAGGTGATGTCGACGATGTCGTCGCGCTCGAGGTCGAGCACTACCCGACGATGACCGAGCAGGCCCTGTGGAGCATCGTCGAGGAAGCCAGCGCGCGCTGGCAGCTCGAAGCGGTGAAGATCGTGCATCGCGTCGGGCGCATTCCGCTCGGCCAGACCGTCGTGCTGGTCGTGGTGGCCGCCGCGCATCGCGCGTGTGCGTTCGATGCGTGCGAATTCCTGATGGACTTCCTGAAGACCCACGCGCCGTTCTGGAAGAAGGAGATCCGGCACGACGGCGAATCCGGCTGGGTCGAGGCGAAGGCGCACGACGACCAGGCGATGCGGCGCTGGGGCTGAGCCGGTCCGCCGCGCGCTTTTCGATTCCGCCGACTCCATTCAAGACATCGCAATGAAACTGACGATCAAATACTTTGCAAGCGTTCGCGAACAACTCGAGCGCGACGAGGAAACCGTCGAGGTCGACGCACGCGAACTCACCGTCGACGCGCTGCGCAGCACGCTGGCCGCGCGCGACGCACGCAGCGCGGACGCGCTGCGGATGGACCGGCCCGTGCGCGCGGCCGTCAACCTCGAGATGGTGACGGGTGAATTCGTGGTGCGGGAGGACAGCGAGGTCGCGTTTTTCCCGCCGGTGACGGGCGGGTGACGTCGCGATGGGCGGAATCTCTCCGGGGCCGGATACGGGCCGGCGCGTGTCGGCTGCTTGCCCTTCGCGATACAGATTCCGGGTTTCCGTCAGCCCGATGCGTACGCGCGCATGCCATCTGGTTCGGCAGGCAACACGCACCACCGCGATCGGCCCTCACGAGGACAGGATCGTCGCCGGAGACGCTTCACGATCGGGTTTCGGCCCGACGAAATTCGGACGGCGACATGCCCTCCCAGCGGATGAATGCACGGCGGAAATTCCCGAGACTGTCGTAGCCGAGCAGGAACGCGATTTCCTGCAGGCTGAGCTTGCCCGACTTCACGCTCTCGACCGCCAGCGCGTGGTGCACGCTTTCGAGGATCTCGCGATACGACGTTCCGTCGTCGGCCAATCGCCGGTGCAAGGTGCGCGGCGTCATGTTCAGCAGTTGGGCGGTCGACTGTTGCGACGGAAACGCGCCCACCCGCTCGAGCATCAGTCGCCGGCCCCTGAGCGCAAGCGCATGGGGCATCGGCGGGCCGCGAACGGGCATGTACTTCCTGCTCTGCGCGTTGTGGGGCAAGGCACTGCTGGAAATCGTCAACTACATGGAGCACTACGGTATCGTTCGCGATCCAGGCACGCCGGTCCAGCCGCGCCATTCATGGAATACCAATCGACGCATCAGTTCACGGTCGATGTTCAACCTGACGCGCCATTCGCATCATCATGCTCAGGGCGAAGTGCCCTATCAGGATCTCAAGCCGTTTGCCGATGCGCCGATGATAATCGGCGGCTACCTGACGACGATCGTCGTCGCGATGATTCCGCCGCTTTGGCACCGGCTGATGCCCCCCAAGGTACTTGCATGGGATCGCATCCATGCGACGGAACCGGAACGACGCCTCGCGGCCGACGCCAATGCGCGCAGCGGTATGACGGGGTTCGTGGCCGCGACGTGAAACAAGCCTCGCGCGGGCACGACGCGTAACGCGTCGCTGCGTTTCGCGCGGGTGACGCGACACGTTGAAATTCTCATCGAATCGCGATACGACTCCGTTGCGATGCCGACCGCGGCCCGCGGCAGCGTTTCGGCCGGTACGCTGAATGTGCCGGCGTCGAAATCGATGCCGGCACATTCTGTCGTTCAATGTTTGCGGGAAGCGAAGCGTGTTGTACGCGGGAACGTGCGGTCGCCCATCATTCCGGCAATCACGCCTTGCCCATACCGCCCGGCAACGCGGCGCGCATCAATGCAGCCACTTCATCACGATCGTCGCGAACACGACCATCGCGGCGCAGCGGATATTGCCAGCACCGTTGTCGGTCCCGGCCAAGCTCACAGGCATTCCTTCGCGGGGTCGCTTCATGTAACGGAAAAGAACACGCTTACGCCCTTGACTCCGAGAGGCCGGACTTTGAAACGTGTCTTCATCGGCATCGCAGGGAACGAGATTTTTCCCTGCGCTCTAAGGTAAGCGAAATTTCCAGGAGATCACTTGCGAGTACTTGCGCCTGTTTCGCTTGCTCCGCGTGGCGCTTGAGGTCTTCCAACGGCGAACCCAAGTGATGCTCCGTTCCACCCATGAAAATCAAAACCGCAGCGTTGGCGTGGGCGCGGGCGCGCGCGGCGTGGAACTGAGCTTTCCGGACACGTGAGCCGATCAGGTCTACGTGAGCGCGAGTGCTCGGAAAATGCGCGGTCGGCAGCCTCGCGTGCCGAACTTCGAGACTTTCGAGTTCGGAGACACTCGCTTCCGCTCTGACGGCAGAAATGGTAGCGGCGAGGACCACATCGGCCCCGCTCGGATCCTCGACAAGAACGCTCGACGATTGAAAGCCGATTGGCTTGCGATTCGCCGCGGGAATGCAACTCGAAACCCGAGCACGAATGCGTCCCAACGCAACGCGAATTCGGTCGAGCGACAAGGATATGGACATGGCAGGGCATAAGCCTATGCATGAACCGGACCGGCACTCAGTGGCCAACGACCGTATTCGGGATGATGCGTGACGACGGACGATGGCATGGCAAGTCAACTCAGTGCATCGGTTGCCGATGATGCCGCCGGCTCCGCGATCCAATTCGACCGGTGGATCAGGAACTGTTCCCTTGCCCGGCCAGCGATCCACCGAGGCTCTCGTCCCCGCCCACTCCATAAGGCACCAGACTCCGGATCACGATACTTTACCGTGGCCGGGCCGCGACGCTTGCCGCGACGCAGCTTGAGCTTGCGTTCAGAGAACAGGTCCTCTGGCATCAGGTCGAATTCTTCGATCAATTTTTGTATTTCCTTAACCGCACTCGCCAATTCCTGAGTGCGGGCAAGCTCAGCCTGCTTTTGAAGTTCCTGAATCTGCTCTTTCAAATCACGGTAGCTTTGCATATCGTATTCTCGAAGAGAAGAGCGCCAAGCGCTCACCTTGGTTCTCGGATGTTGCGATCATTAAATATAGGGATGCGAATTATATGAATCAGACGCACCACACCCGTATGAAATCAAAAGCGCGATCGAGAGGGGGATCGCGAACCGCCTGCGCTGAGATCTCGCGAGTCGCCGAACACAGGCAGGGCCGGCGACAGATTACCGGCTCCGTGCCCTGGTGTTCGATCCCCGTTGGGGACGACGACCGCATTGGGTGAATCTGGCAGAGGCAGAGGCAGTGGCTGGCGCGCTTGCGCGGCGCGCCTCGTTCACGATCGACTCCACTTCTGCCAGAGCGGACCGGTCATCCGGGACACCATCGACGTTCAGCGCGCTTCATTGATTTCCCTTCAGCTTCAGCCAGACCTTGTTACGCAGTTGAATCGCTGCAGGTGAACACATCTTGTAAGGCTTGAGTCGATCCTTATACTGCTCCGGCGTCTTGATCGCAGGATTGTCATGCAGCGCAGGATCAATGTAGCGCTCCGATCCGACAATCTCGTTGCTGTACCGTAGCGCGTTCGTCACCAGCGCGATGTTCTCGGGTCGCATCATCCAGTCGATGAACTTGTAGGCCGAGTCGACATTTCGCGCTTTTGCCGGAACAAGCAGGCTGTCCATGAACAGTCGGACGCCCTCTTTCGGATACACGAACCGGATAGTCGGCAAGCGATCCTGTGCTCGCGCAGCGGCACCATTCCAGACGTGCTGAACGATGATTTGCCTGGACGCGAGACGATCGACCGTTCCGTCGTTGCTATAGGTCTTCACGAATGGTTTCTGCTTCTGCAGTACGTCGAGGACGCGTTTCGCATCATCGGGGCGCTCGGTGCATTCATCCTGTCCCAGATACCAGCTCGCTGCCATGTACAGTTCCTCCTCGACGTCCAGATCGCCGATCTCGCCGCGAAGTGCCACGGGGGGCTCGAAGAACGACTTCCAGCTATCGTCGAGGCGTCCACCCGGCACACGCGCGCTGTCGTAGGCAAACCCGGTCAGGACAACCGTGAAGGGCATCGCGTAGTCCCGCTGGGGATCGAACGACGGATGACGGTACTCAGGCTTGATGTTTGCGACATTCGGCAACTTGCGCTTGTCGAGCTTGAGCAGAAGGCCGGACTTCACGAGCACCGGAACGTAGTAGTCTCCGGCGACCACAACGTCGTACCCCCCTCCTCCTGCCTGCAGTTTCTGGGTCAGCGCTGCATCGCTCGCATAGGTGTCGAGTGTCGTCTCGATGCCGGTATCAGCCTGGAACTTCTTGAGCAAATTGACAGGCAGGATGTTCGGCCAGCTTCCGATATGTAGCTCGGCGGCCTGGGTCGTGACAGCGGCAAGAAGCAACATCGCTCCGATTGTTTTTTTCATGCTGTTCCTATTGCGTGGAGATTGGCGTGGTGTATCTCGGACTGCTCGGCCCTGGATCTTCTTTTACCTCGCGCACCGATGATCCAGACTACCGTCAGTTGGATTGTCGAAAGGCCGATGACGACGGTTGACACGGCGCTGACCTTGGGTGTGATTCCGATCTTCAATGCACCGAAGATATACATCGGCAATGTGGTCATGCCGGCGCCGGCGAGAAAGTAGCTGGTGACGTAATCATTCATCGACGCGACGAATGACAGCAAAGCCCCTGCGACGATGCCGGGTAGAGCCAAAGGCGCGGTAATTTGCCGAAATGCAGCCCATGGCGTGGCCGACAGGTCCGCGGCCGCCTCGAGCAGCGTGCGATCGATCGTCTTGAGTCTGGCTTTGATCGGCAGATAGGCAAGCGGCACACTGAACACCACATGAGCAAACAGAACAGCGCCGAATCCAAGCTCTGACTCGAACATCGAGAACAGCATCATGGTCGCGATCGCCAGCACGATTTCAGGTATCGCGAGCGGAAGCGCAATGACGAGTCCGACCGAATCGAAACCACGCCGGTCACTTCTCGACCACCAGGCGACCGCCGCGCTCGTCGCGAGCGTGGTGGAGAGCACCGTCGACGCCAGCGCCAGCAACAGTGAATTCTTCGCGGCGCGGACCAGTGTCGGATCGGACCAGGCCTCGACGTAACCTCGAATGCCAAACCCGTCCCATATGAGGGCCGACGGGCCGACGTTGAAGCTCATCGCCATCACGGTCAGCATTGGCAGATAGAGGAACACCAGCACCGCGCACGCGATCGTTGCGGTCAGCGGAAACCGGCGCAGTTCAGGCGAAATCATGAACGCGCTCCTGCCGTTGGAAGAGCGAACCTAGTCGAGACGCGAGCATCGCCAGAAGCACAGCGGCGAGCAACGCGAACGACATCGCGGCGCCCAAAGGCCAATCCCGTCCGCCGGCAAACTGGAAGTCGATCAGATTGCCGATCATGAAAGCGTGGTTACCGCCGAGCAGCCCTGGGATCGTATAGGAACCCAGCGCCGGAACAAAGACGAGCCCGATTCCTGCCATGATGCCCGGACGGCAACACGGTACGACGACATGGACCAGTACCGCCGGCTTGTGTGCCCCCAGATCGTAGGCCGCTTCGGCCAATCGCCAGTCGAAGTCATCAAGCGCAGCGAAGATCGGCAGGACCATGAACGGGGTGAATGCATAAACGAGACCGATCAGCGTCGCAAGATCGGTGTAGAGCAATCCGAGCGGGCCATGCATGAGGCCGGCTCGGGACAACATCTGATTCAAGAGGCCGTCGTCCGCAATGACGATGATCAATCCGTACATCTGGACGACGACGCAGGTCCAAAACGGGATCGTGACCAGGATCAGCAACGTGGCCTTCCACTTCAGGGAGCGCGTCGCCATGAACAGCGCCGTCGGGAACGCGATCAGCAGACATCCCGCGGTGGTCAGTACGGCCATGGTCATCGACCTGATGAAAATGGCGAGATAACCCTGCTGAAGAACGCGTCCCCCATCCCAGTCCCGATCGAAGAGAATCCGCTCGTATGCCCCGGCAGTGAAGTCGCCCCACGAGACGCCGCCGAAGTCGCGCGGTGCACTGAGCGAGACCACTGCCAGAACGATCATCGGAAGGACAACGCCCGCGATCATGACGAGCGCCGTCGGGCTGGTCATTGGCCGCCATGATTTCAGCAGATTGAGTATTGGGACTCGGCGCACTGCCAACTACCTCAAATCATTCAGTTCGATTGGCAAGAAGCGTACCAAATCGATGGCATCATTTATAGTCGGCATGTGTGCCGATCACGCCAATGTGTTACCTCTGTGTGCCATTTCCATTATAAATTTGAGGAAATGTATTTTATTGCGGATTATTGCATATATAGAAATTTCCGCGCTCGAGTCTTACTGAGGGTGCCATCCATAATTTTCGGGGCTAACCGAACATTTCGTCTAAATGTTCTGTCACGGTGCACAGCGTCATGCGCCGACGCCAAACCGATAATTCGCGGGGTGTGCGACGACGTCACCGGCAGAATCGCTTGACTCCAGCCTCCGGAGCGAACACGTGGATACCACGGTTTCCATGCAGCGCCAACTGCGCCATCGCGAACAACAAGCGACACACTTCAAACGGATCAATAACACTCACAATAATTCTGTTGACGAATGTTCGTTATGGTGCTCAGTTGACCACCACGGCTATCTGACACCCGCGATCACGTTCGTTGGAGAATTTGCAAAAATCGTGAGATAGTTATCCGAGTTTCGCCACGTAAATTTCACATAACGAGAAGAGAGACGGTAAAAACATGGCCACTGCTGAGCAGCTAGAATACCGACCGATGACTGAGCGCGACGTCGGCGCTTTTTATGATGTGCGATTCTCCGTGAGCGAGAATAGAATCCATCCCCACCAGGTTCATCTTCTGAACCGCAACCTCCTGATCGAGAAAATCAGGCAGGGAGGCGGCTGGATCTGTGAATGTGACGACGAGGTCGCCGGGGTCTGTCTGCCAGTCATCACCGAGACGCCGTTCATCTCGGCCTTGTTTGTGGCACCTCAGTTCCATGGTGTCGGCATCGGCCGCGAGCTGCTTGCCCGTGCGCTTACATGGCTGAAAGACAAGGGAGTGAATCATGTCACCCTTGTGACCGATCCAGGCTCGCGGGCCGATGGCTTTTACCAGCGTCTTGGGTGGAAGCGCGGCGAATTGGACGAGTACGGGTGTCAGGTCGTATTTACAAAGTTGCTTGTGGACTAGAATCCAAGGAGTCGAATGAAGCCGGTAGCCGACGCGATTCGCCGCACTGCTGCGCAATGTCCAGCGCCACTGCACACCATCTTCATCACGCTCGATTTGATGAAGCGCATGGGTGTTCCGGTCGACGTCTTGCTGAAAGGCACCGGCATTTCTCCTGCAGACATCGAGCGACCCGGTGCAATGGTGACGCATGCACAGGAAATGGTCCTGTTTGCGAATGCGCTGGAAGCGACCGGCAACAGCGCGATCGGACTGCATATCGGATATGCGATCCCGGTGACGTCGTACGGCCTGCGCGGCCACGCAATGCTGGTGAGCCCGACGTTGGGCGATGCGCTGCGCATGGGCTTCGAGCATCCGTTGCTCGGGATCAGTTATTTCAGAATCCGGATAACCACAATAGGCGAGACCGCGAGAATTATAGTTGGCGGCTATACCTATCGTACCGACCTGCTTGTCGTAAATACCGATATGGTATTTACCGCCTTACGTCGACAGATACGCGATTTGATCGGACACAATCCAGATTTTTCCAGAATAGGGTTTGTTTTTCCCGAGCCGCCACACGCGAGTTCTTACGCCGAATATTTTGACTGCCCCATCGAATTCGAGGCCGACGAGAATTACCTCGAATTCAGCTCATCGGTGCTGGAGATTGCCCTTCCGCTCGCCCATCCGATCGAATTCGAAGTCGCGAGGAAAGCGTGCGCCAAGCGTGAATTTGAACTGGCGCACTGGGTTCCGTCCGACCTCATCGGGCGGCTCCTCGGTCTTATGTATGATGACCCTACGTGCCAGGATATTGCGGAACAATCCAGAAAACTCGGAATGTCAATGCGGAGTTTGCAGCGGAAGCTTCAGGAAATGGGCACATCGTTTAGCGACCTGTACGATATTGTCCGACAAGATCTGACGTCGCGATATCTTGCGGAAAAGGAATATACAATCAAGGAGATAGCTGCCAGATTGGGGTATAAGAATTCCTCCGCATTCAGTCGGGCAATGAAACGATGGTCAAGATTTTCACCTGAATGATCGCGACATTTCATTACCGCCCCTGCCTCGATTCCACATGCAAGAAGAAGTTTGACAACTTTTTGACTGTATGGAAAAGAACACGGCGGCGTGCACGCCGACACGACGCGCAATATGGGTAAATCCTGTCGCTTCCTCGCCAACCCGGCCGATAGTTCCGCCGTTCTGACCTGGTTCGGCGCGCTGAGCAATTTTTCGTCCGGGGCACGTCACCGTCATACAGGGCGACGCGCTTTGGGCGCCTGCTTCTGCGTAGCCGTCAACCAGTCGCGGCTACGGAGAGAAGTTCGGGGCAGTATGTCCGCGCGTCAGACCGGTTCGGTCGCAACGCCCGGCGAATTCAGTTCACGCCACCGGTTCGGGGTGATGCCCTCCCAGTCGCGGAACGCGCGATAGAACGAGCTCGTGTCCTGGTAACCCAGCAGGCAGGACACCTCATCGATTCCCGCGGCCGGGTCCGCAAGCAACCGGCGCCAGAGCTCCTGTCGCGCTTCGGCAAGCAGATCCCGGAACGTCGTGCCTTCGTCCGTAATGCGCCGTTGCAGCGTCCGCTCGCTCATTCCGAGGTCGCGCGCGACGCCCGACAGTTCCGGCCGGCCGCTTGCGAGGCATCGCTTGAGTACGACTTTCACCTGCTCGCGGATCGGGCTGCGCGCGTCGATTTCCCCCAGCGCCGCCGTCAGTGCGGGGGTCAGCATGTCGAGCAATTCAGGATTGTGACCGGGAAACGGACGGCCCAGATCGGTCGATTTCAGCACGAGCGCATTGCGCGAAGCACCGTAGCGAATCGGACAGCCGAAATACGCGCGGTAGACCTCGTCCCTCGAGCCGGTACGAACGAACTCCACGCGACGCGGCGTCACGTGTTGCCCAGTGCCGCGCCTGCCGAGTTCGAGCAGCATCGCGAACGTGACGTCGGTCGCAACGGCGGGTTCCGGTTCAGTTGCGTACGGCCACGCCGAGGCAAGGATGCATTCGCCGCCCTCTTCGACGATATGCAACTGCTCCGGCGTGCAGAGCCGCTTGAAGCGGGCAACCCGCTCGAGGCCGTCGCGATAGTCTCGCGCATGGAACGCAGCCACGATGAAAGGGGGATGCGTTGCGGCTTCGCTCCCGGTCACCAGCGCGATGCCCAGACCGGGCTCCGGCGCCAGCTGCCCGATCGCTTTCCATAGCGCGAAGTACTGGTCGGTGCTCACGAGCGCTTGCGGATTCAGGTGCAGCGTGGCGGGTAACCGGGCCTGACGCAGTACCGCGGCCGGCGCCAAGCCGGCGTGCGCCATCGAGCGCCAGAACGCCCGCGGTATCTTGCATCTGTCTGCCATGACTGCGCCCATCGTTACCCCTGCGTGGAAAAGCCCCTGCCGCTCGCGCGCCCGGCTCGTGGCGGGCGCGCGGATCATCCTAGCGCATCTGGCTCATGATGATGCGGTCGAACACGCGGTCGCCCAACCAGGCGCGGATCAGGATCATCGGTTTCGCGTACTTGCCGGCGACGTATCGCGTGCGCGGTTTCCTCGCGCGCACTGCCTGCGATACGACGTTGGCGATGACATCCGGGTCGGTGCCGCGTCCGTTGCCGTAGGCTTGCTGCGTCGCCTTCGCGACAGCCTGGATCAGCTTCGCATAGGCGCCGCTGCCGGAGCGGGTCAGCAGGCTGCGCGAAACCACGTCGCCGAACCCCGTCTCGATCAGGCCGGGCTCCACGATCACGACGCGGATGCCGAACGGCGCGAGTTCGAGCCGCAGGCAATCCGACCAGCCTTCGAGGGCGTGCTTCGTCGCGTGATACCACGCACCGAGCAGCGTATAGATCTTGCCGCCCATCGACGTGATGTTGACGATCGTGCCGCTGCCCTTCTCGCGCATGGCGGGCAGGAGCAACTGCGTGAGGCGGGCCGTGCCGAACACGTTGACCTCGAACTGGTATCGCGCCTCCTCGATGCCGATGTCCTCCACCGGCCCGTACAGCCCAAACCCGGCGTTGTTGACGAGCACATCCACGCCCCCGGTTTCCTTGAGAATCGTCTCGACGGCCGCCACGATCTCCGCGTCGCGGGAAATGTCCATGCGCAGCAGCCTCGCGCCGAGGCGTTCGAGGTCGATCATCTTGTCCAGGTTCCGTGCAGCCACGTAGACCTGGAAGCCGTCCTGGATCAGTTGCCGGGCGATTTCCTTGCCCATGCCCGAGGAGGCGCCCGTCACGAGGGCCGTCTTCTTGCTTCTATCAAACATCGTGGTCTCTCACCGAGTTCTGACTGGCGTGAACGTTACTCGCCGCACGGCGCCGACGCACTAACGAAAGGCGCCACTCTGGTCGCAATTCGCGCCATGGCGAGCGCGGCGGCCGGGAAGCGCTCCGCCGCGCGGCCCCTGTTCCGCGGGGAATGGCGCCGTTCGCAACGGGAGCGGCGCCATCCGTCACTGTCCGATCCAGCCTCGGCCCTTACGATCCGGTTGTCTATCGCAGACGGATCGGCGGCGCTCTCTACGACGCCTCCGCGGGGCGCACGTACACCTGCAAGGCGACCATCAAGGACGGGAAGATGCTTCTACACGGCTACCTCGGCATTTCCGCGCTGGGACAGACCAGGGTGTTTCATCGCGCGAACGGGTAGCGAAATACACGTCGAAAGGCACCAAGAACACCCCGATGCCGTGGGCATTCGTCGGTGGATTTCCTGGAGTGCTCCGATGAAACGGACAAGCTATCCGAATACCCGAGCCCATACCGCCCGAAGGCGTCGCGCGCGGTCTTCGAGGAGATAGGAGGCCGCCAGCGTCAGGAGACCTGAAATTGCGCCCGTCACGATGTGCTCGAGATAGGGGATGCGGTAGTGACTCGTGTGCGAGTAGGCGTCGCCCAACGTCGTCAGGCAGCCAACGATCAGCGCATTGCCGTATCGATGCGCATAGAGTTTCGCCACGGGCGTGAACGTCAAAAGGACAGCCAGGAGTCCGGTAAGCAGACCTGTATGAAATGCGATAGTCCAGTGGGCAACGCTCATGATGTTGCCCCAGCTCCCCGGCATGCAGGTCATGCACGCACTGGTCGGCTGCCAGAAGCGCTGGATAAACAGTCTGACGCGGTGCTTCCACTCGGTTGACATGATGCATTCCCGTCGATGCCGTTGTCATGGCCAACGCCGCCACACGTATCGTTGAAGCAGTTTCCACGCCCTTCAGCGAGCTTGCTGCCCCCGTCACGGACGGGCTGGCCGTAGGCCAGAGAGGCAGAACAATAACCCGGACATGGGGGAATACTACTCCACGATCGGAGGGCCGCTGCTTCGACCGAGGCCGGCATTCGACGCTCGCGTCCGTCGGTGCGATCCTGTCCATGACGGGCATCGGGCGTTGGGCTTTCGCGCGAAGTAGACGTCCGGCGTCAACGGCAAATTCAGCCGATGTATCGACGTTTGACGCCCCGCCTGGCCGGCAAACGTCGCCGTCATATAGAATGATGCGCTTTGCCCGTACGCCCATGTGGTTCAAGAATCTTCAGCTTCATCGTCTTCCGGCCCCCTGGGCCGTTACTCCCGACCAGATGGAAGCCTGGCTGGCGCCCTATGCGTTTCAGCCGTGCAACAGCATCGAGATGCAGCGCTTCGGATGGGCGTCGCCGCGTGACGACGGCGCGCTTGTGTATTCGAACAACCGGCAGATGCTGCTGGTGTTTCGTTCGGAAAAGAAGCTGCTCCCGGCGTCGGTCATCAATCAGGTGACCAAGGCCCGGGCGCTCGAGGTCGAGGAGCAACAGGGCTTCAAGGTCGGACGAAAGCAGCTGCGCGAACTCAAGGAGCAGATCACCGACGAACTGCTGCCGCGCGCGTTCAGCATTCGCCGCGATACTCGCGTGTGGATCGATACGGTGAACGGCTGGCTCGTCATCGATGCGGCTTCACAGGCGCTCGCCGACGAGATTCGCGGCCTGCTCGTCAAATCGATCGACCAGTTGCCGCTCGCCGGCGTTCAAGTGGCGCATTCGCCGGTTGCCGCGATGACGGACTGGCTGCTGTCCGGCGAGGCGCCGGGCGGATTCACCGTGGACCAGGACGCCGAGTTGCGTTCGAGCGGCGAAGGCGGCGCCACGGTGCGATACGTCGGCCACGCGCTGGAAGCGAACGACATGCGCCGACACATCGAGGCCGGCAAGCAATGCATGCGCCTCGCGATGACCTGGAACGACCGGATCTCCTTCGTGCTGACGCCGTCGCTGACGATCAAGCGCGTGTCGCCGCTCGACGTGATCAAGGAGGCGGCGGATCCCACCGCGCAGAACGACGATGAGCGCTTCGATTCGGACGTCACGCTGATGACGGGTGAATTGGCGCGGATGCTGGCCGATCTCGTCGAAAGCCTGGGGGGTGAACAGCAGCACGACTCGATTCAAAAGGCAGCCGCCTGAACACCGTCGGTTGTCGCGGATCCTGGCTGCTTTGCCGCAATCGCTCCGCCACGCATTCGTCTGCCGATTCGCCTGCCGGCCCCATGCGCGCATCCGGCTGATGGCTCAGGGGATGAGCCGGGCCGAACGGTCCGTCGATCCGGCACACACTTGCACGATCTGCGCCCCGGCAGCGTCGTCGAGCATCGACGACGCCAGCAGCGCGCGCGTGTAAGGGTGTGACGGCGAATTGAGCACCTGCAGCGTGTCGCCTTCTTCGACGATGCGCCCCGCCTGCATCACGATCACGCGGTGCGCCATCGCGCGCATCACGGCCAGATCGTGCGTGATGAACAGGTAGCTGAGCCGATACCGGGCCTGCAGGCTCGTCAGCAACGCCAGCACCTGCTTCTGGATCGATACGTCGAGGGCGCTGGTCGGCTCGTCGAGCACGAGCAGTTCGGGCTCCACCGCCAGCGCCCGCGCGATTGCGATCCGCTGCCGCTGCCCGCCGGAGAACTCGTGCGGATAACGCAGCATCGTGTCGGCCGGCAGCCCGACTTCCTCCAGCAACGCCGCGACGCGCGCGCGGCGCGCGGCCCCCGCCAGTTCCGGCCGATGCAGCGCGAGCCCTTCGCCGACGATCTGCTCGATCGTCATGCGCGGCGCCAGCGAACCGAACGGATCCTGAAACACCACCTGCAGCCGCCCGTATAGCGCGCGGCGCTCCGCTTTCGCGCGCAGCGCCGCAAGCGGCAGCCCGTCGATCTCGATCTCGCCCGACGCAGGCCGCTGCAGGCCGAGCACCGCCGACGCGAGCGTCGATTTCCCCGAGCCCGACTCGCCGACGATCCCGACCGTCTCGCCACGACGCAAGCTCAGTTGCGCGTCGTGCACCGCACGGAATGCGGTCTGCCCGAATACCGCGCGCCAGCCTTTCGCGGTGGTCCGGTAGTCGACCGCGAGCGCGCGCACGTCAAGGATCGTTCGCGCGTCGGCCGCGACCGGCTCGATCGCGCGGCGCGGCGCACTGTCGAGCAGCCGGCGCGTATAGGGATGCCGCGGCGCGTCGAACAGCGCCCCGGTTTCGTTTGCCTCGACGAGCACGCCGTGCTCCATCACCGCCACGCGCTGCGCGAAGCGCCGCACGAGGTTCAGGTCGTGCGTGATCAACAGCACGGCCATCCCGCGCGCGGCGGCCTCCTGCTCCTGCAGGTCGAGCAACAGGTCGACGATCTGCTGGCGCACGGTCACGTCGAGCGCGGTGGTCGGCTCGTCCGCGAGCAGCAGCCGCGGCCGGCACGCGAGTGCCATCGCGATCATCGCGCGCTGCCGCTGGCCGCCCGACAACTGGTGCGGAAAGCTGTCGATGCGGCGCTCCGGCTCCGGAATCCCGGTGCGCCGCAGCAGCTCAATACCGCGCGTCCGCGCCGCGCCCGGCCTCAGCCCCTCGTGCAGCCGCAGGCTCTCGGCGATCTGCTTGCCGATCGTATACAGCGGATTGAGCGCCGTCATCGGCTCCTGGAACACCATCGCGATGTCCGCGCCGCGGATGCCGCGCATCTGCCGCTCGCTCTTCGTCAGCAGATCCTCACCGTCGAACAGCACGCGCCCCGACAAGCTTGCCTGCCGCACCAACCGCATGATCGACAGCGCGGTCACGCTCTTGCCCGAGCCCGACTCACCGACGAGCGCGACCCGCTCACCGCGTTCGACCGACAGGCTCAGCTCGCGCACGACCGTCCGGTCGCCGAATCGGGCGGAGAAGCCATCCATTTCCAGCAACGGGTTCGTCATCACCGGCCTCCGCCAAATGCCGAGCCACGCGTGCGTGCATCGAGCGCGTTGCGCAGTGCGTCGCCGATGAAGGTCAGCAGCAGCAGCGTGACGACCAGCGCCGCGAAAGCCGATACAGAAATCCACCACGCGTCGAGATTGTTCTTGCCTTGCTTGAGCAGCTCGCCGAGGCTCGGTGTCGGCGGCGGCACGCCGAGCCCCAGGAAGTCGAGGCTCGTCAGCGACAGGATCGCCGCGCTCATCCGGAACGGCAGGAACGTGATCACCGGCGTCAGGCTGTTCGGCAGCACGTGCCTCCAGATGATCTGTGCGTTCGACAGCCCCATCGTGCGTGCCGCTTTCACGTAGTCGAGCGCTCGGTTGCGCAGGAATTCGGCCCGGACGTAGTCGGACAGCACGAGCCAGCCGAACATCGACAGCAGCACGAACAGCAGCCACAGCGACGGCGTGAAGATCGACGCGAAGATGATCAGCAGGTACAGGTCGGGCAGCGCGCTCCAGATCTCGATCAGACGCTGGCCGATCAGGTCGGTGCGCCCGCCGTAGAAACCCTGCACCGCCCCCGCGAGCACGCCGATCAGCATGCCCGACGCGGTCAACGCGAACGCCATCAGCACCGACAGCCGGAACCCGTACAGCAGCCGCGCGAGCACGTCGCGCCCGAACTGGTCGGTGCCGAGCCAGTTGCTTGAGGACGGTGGCGCCGGATACGGCCGCGAAGCGAAATAGTCGATTGTGTCGTAGCGGTATCGGTTCGGCGGGAAGATCGCGAAGTTGCCGCGCGCGTCGAGGTTCGCGCGAATGGCAGGGTCGAGATAGTTCGTCTTCGCGGGAAAATCGCCGCCAAAGCGCGTTTCCGGATAGTCCTTCACGATCGGGAACGCGTAGTGCCCGTCATACCGCAGCACGAGCGGACGGTCGTTCGACAGCACGTCGGCGAACAGGCTGATCGCGAACAGCGCGACGAAGATCACGAAACTCCAGTAGCCGAGCGGCTGCGCGCGAAAACGCAACCACGTGCGCCGCCACGGCGACGGCGATTGGCCGGCGCGGTCGCGCTCAGCGGTCCAGGCTGTTGAACTGGATACGGGGGTCGACGAGGACATAGCAGATATCCGCGATGAGTTTGGTCAGAAGACCGATGAGCGTGAACAGGAACAGCGAGCCGAGCACGACCGGATAGTCGCGGCGGATCACCGAGTCGTATGACAGTTGCCCCATGCCGTCGAGCGAGAACAGTGTCTCGATCAGCAGGTTGCCGTTCAGGAAGGCGCCGACGAACGCGGCAGGCAGCCCGGTCAGCAGCGGGATCGCCGCGTTGCGCAGCACGTGCTTCCACAGCACGTCGCGCTCGGGCACGCCTTTCGCGCGGGCGGTCAGCACGTACTGCCGGCCGATTTCATCGAGGAACGTGTTCTTGGTCAGGATCGTGACGATCGCGAAGTTGCCGACGACCGACGCCGTCACCGGCATCACGATGTGCCACAGATAGTCGAGCGCCTTTCCGATCAGCGTCAGGTCGTCGAAGTTGTCGGACGTGAGCCCGCGCATCGGGAACACCTGCCAGAACGTGCCGCCGCCGAACAGCATCAGCAGCAGCACGCCGAGCACGAAGCCCGGCACCGCGTAGCCGGCCAGCACCAGCACGCTCGTCACGGTGTCGAACCGCGACCCGTTGCGCACCGCCTTCGCGATGCCGAGCGGCACCGACACCAGGTACGTGAGGATCACCGTCCACATCCCGAGCGTGATCGACACCGGCAGCTTCGAGCGGATCACGTCCCACACGCGCGCATGGACGAAGTACGAGTCGCCGAGGTCGAATCGCGCGTATGCCTTCAGCATCATCCAGTAGCGCTCGAGCGGCGGCTTGTCGAAGCCGAACTGCCTGCGGATCTGCTCGACCTGCTGCGGATCGACGCCCTGGCTGCCGTGGTAGCCCCCGCCTCCGCCGCCCGCCTCGCCGCCGTGCGCGCTGCCGTGGCGCAACTGCGTGAGGACCTGCTCGACCGGGCCGCCCGGCACGAACTGCGTGACCGCGAACGTGATCGTCACGACGCCGATCAGCGTCGGGACCATCAGCAGCAGCCGCCGGAATATGTAGCCAATCATCGTGGTGCTCTCCGTTCCGTCATGTACCGGAAACCCGCGCGGCGCCCGCCGGTTTCTTCCGGTACCAGTAGCTGATGATCCAGTCCTCGTACTGGTAGGAATCCGGAACGATGGCCGGATGTCCGTAGCTCGCCTTGTACGCGATCCGTGCGTTCGGCAGGTAGTAATGCGGCACGAGGATGTACAGGTTGATCAGCACGCGGTCGAGCGCGTGCGTGGCCGTCTCGAGATCGTCGAGCGTGTCGGCCGCGAGCGCCGCGCGGATCAGTGCGTCGACCGCCTTCGACTTCACGCCCGGATAGTTCTCGGAGCCGACCTGGGACGCCGCCGCGCTGCCGAAACGGCGTGCGAGCTCCGCCCCCGGGATCGTGACGGGCGAATAGATGAAGGTCGTCATGTCGTACTGGAAGTTGTCCAGGCGCCGCTGGTAAAGCGCGCTGTCGAGCTCGTGCAGCGACGCGCGGATGCCGAGCGTGCCGAGCGCCTGGATGTACGGCAGGATCAACCGGTCCATGCCCGGCTGGTCGTCGATGATCTCGATCGTCATCGGCGTGCCGTTCGCGTCGCGCAGCGCACCGTCCCGGAAATGCCAGCCGGCCTGCGCGAGCAGGTCGCGCGCCTGCTTCAGGTTCGCGCGCAACGAGCCAGGCGGCAGCGTCGACGGCGGCCGGATCATCGGGCCGAACACCTCGGCCGGCAGTTCGGCGCGATACGGCGCGAGCAGCGCCAGCTCGCGCTCGCTCGGCATGCCCTTCGCGCCGAACGGGCTCGCCGCCCAGAAGCTGTCCGTGCGGCGGTACTGCCCGTAGAACATCATCCGGTTCATCCAGTCGTAGTCGAATGCGAGCGTCAATGCATGACGCACGCGTACGTCGGCGAACTGCGGTTTACGCAGGTTGATCAGAAAGCCCTGCATCTGTGCGGGGCCGTCCGGGAATTCCCCCTGCTTCAGCATCCCGTTGCGTAAATTGCGGCCGACGTAACGGCGTGCCCATTGCGTCGCGCTGTATTCCATGCGCGCATCGATGTCGCCGGCCTTGAATGCCTCCAGCATCGTGTACTGGTCGAGATACAGCTTGAACGACACGCGCGCGAAGCGGTACATGCCGCGTCGCGACGGCAGGTTCGCGGCCCAGTAACGCGGGTTGCGCACATAGACGATCTGCTTGTCGTTCTTGCGCTGTTCGATCAGGTAAGGGCCGCTCGCGATCGGCGGCACCGTTGCGATCTGGTCGAACGGCGGCCGCGTGCCGTCGGCCCGCATGCCCCACTTCGGCGAGAACACCGGCAGGTCGCCCGCGATCAGCGCGGCGTCGCGCTCCGCATGCTTGAACTCGAAGCGCACCGTGTGGCCGTCGACGACCACTGCGCGCCGGATCACCGAAAACTGCGCGTTGAAGAGCGGCGACGCCTGCGGGCCCGACAGCGTGTCGAACGAGTATTTGACGTCGTCCGCCGTGATCGGGTCACCGTTGGAGAAACGTGCGGCCGGATCGATGTGGAACGTGGCCGAGAGTCCGTCGGGCGCGACCTGAACGTCGTCGGCGATCAATGCATACTCGGATGCGAGCTCATCCCAGCTGCGCTGCATCAGCGTGTCGAACATCAGGTTCTTGATGTCCGGTGCGGGCGAGCCGCGCACGAGGAACGGGTTCAGCGAATCGTAGCTCTGCGCTTCGTTGTAGTTCTGAAAGGCCAGCGTGCCGTCGTCCGGCGCGTCGGGGTCCGCATACGCGAAATGCGTGAATCCCGCCGGATACTTCGGCGCGCCGAACTGCGCGATCGCCGGCGCAGCCACCGCGCTCGCGATCGCGACGCCGTACGCGAGCGCGGCTGCGCACACGGCGATCGCGCCCCGGGCCGCGATCGCCTGCGCGCGCCGCGCATGCAACATCGATACTGTCATCATCGGTCTTCGTGTGATCGCACCGGCGCGCGGCCGGTGCCATGTCGATTCGAAATGCGGGAACGCATGCCGCCGGCGACCGCAACGGCCGACCGCATGCGCGGGCACGCGCCGTCAGAACCGGTAGGTCGCACCGGCCTGCGCAAAGCGGCCGACGTACGTGTACAGCGACGTGTCGTAGCCGGTCTGGTAGGCCGCGTTCATGTACACGGGATCGAACGGCGGCTTGCGGTTGAAGATGTTGTTGATGCCCGCATACAGCGTCCAGTGCTTGAACCCGGTATAGCTGACGGTCATGTTGAACTGGCTGTACGACGCGACGCTGTCCTGCATGTTCGGGTAGTTCCCGGCCGGCAGGATCGCCTGGCTGTACGGGCCCACGTAGATCCACGTCAGCGTCGTGTTCCACTTCCGGTAGTTCCAGTTCAGGTCCGTATTGCCCTTCCAGCGCGGGAAGCTGCCGCCGAACGGCTGGTTCACCGAACCGTTGTTGCCCGCGAAGTCGGTATCGACGCCGCCCACCGGCATCTTGAAGTGCCACACGTACGCCCAGTCGCCCGACAGCGTGAACGTGCCGATCGCCGTCTTCACCGACTGGCGGAACGTCGTCTCGAAGCCGTCCGTGTCGAGATGCGACAGGTTCTTGTACGGCATCACCACGTACGCGATCGAACCGTTCGGGTTGCGTATCACGCGAGACGGATCGTTCGCGTCGACCACGCTCTGCACGTCGTCGGTACCGATCACGTTGTCGACGTGGATCTTGTACCAGTCGAAGCCGATGTCGGTCGTACGCGTCGGCGACAGCTGGAAGCCGATGTTGTAGTTCTTCGTGCGCTCGGGCTGCAGGTTCTGGTTGCCCGCCTGGATTTCTTCCGTCAGGTTGTACGAGCCGGGCGCGTTCCGATCGTGCGCGTCGATCACGCCTTGCGTGGAGAAGGTACGCGACGCCGTATTCTCGATCAGCGTCGGTGCACGGAAGCCGCGCGTGTACGACGCGTAGGTCGTGAACTCGCGCACCGGCTGGAAACGCAGCGCGAAGCGCGGCGAAAACGCCCCGCCGAAATCGCTGTAGTGATCGTAGCGGCCCGACTGGCTGAAGGTGAGGTTTTTCAGGATCGGTACGTCGAGCTGGTAGTAGACCGCCGCGACATTGCGCTGGCCGTTGACCGATTGCATCGCCGGCCGGATGAGCGTGCCGTCCGCCCAGCCCGAGCCCGTGCCGATGTACTGGGTTTCATGCAGGAATTGCGTACCCAGGCCGAGGCCGACGTTGCCGGTGGGCAGCGTGAACAGGTTCGGCGTCGCAATCGTCGCATCGACCGAGTCGAGTTTCGTGATCGCCTGCGTGCTGGTACTGCCATAGGCGCCATCGAGGCCATGCGGCGTCGCGGCCGGATTCGCGAAGTCGAACCCGCCGTTCTGAACGATGTTCTCCAGCGCGGACGCCCGCATCCGGTTCGAGAAGTCGTTCGACACCTCGCTCTGCGAGTGCGAGTACGCCACCGACCAATCCCAGTCGCCCACCTTGGGTGTGGAGAAGGTCCCCTTGACGCCCGTCGCCGCCCGCCAGAAATTCGCGCTCGTGCGAACAGACTGCGTGTCTCCGAACGTGTAGCGAAGCTGCGTCGGCGTGCCGAACGGATTGTACGGATTGCTGCCCGGCACGACGTTCGGCACCAGCTTGACGCCCCCCGTCGCGGGATCGTACGTCTGCGTATTCGAACGCAGGCGCTCGACGCCGGTGTTCGTGACCGTCGTATTGTTGCTTTCCCACAGGTCGGCGAATGCCTGCATCGCGTCGTTGATCTTGAAGTCGGCATGCACCTTCGCGCTCAAGCGTTCGGTCCACGGCGAGATCGACGATGCGTATGCGGTGTTGTTGCCGCACACGCTGCCGCTTTCGCCGAATGCCTGCGCGGTCGAGCCGGCCGGAATCGCCTTGCCGCCGCGCGGGCATGGCGACAGCGGCACGTCGGTGCCATTGCGCCGCCAGTACGACAGCGATTCGTTGTTCAGGCCGCCGGGGAAATTCGAGAAATTCTGGTTCTGCGACATGTCGCGATCGGACGCCAGAATCCCGTTGGACTTGTAGTAGCTGAGCGCCGCGGTCACGTTGAAGCGATCCGAATTCAGGTCGCCGATGCCGCCCAGGATGCTGAACTGGGTCGTGCCCGCGCCGCCGCCGCCCTGCGTCGCGCCGCCGTAGCTGCCGCCAAGCTCGAGCCCCTGGAAGTTCTTCTTGGTGATGATGTTCACGACGCCCGCGATGGCATCCGAGCCGTACTGCGACACAGCGCCGGTCTTGACGATCTCGATGCGGTCGATGATGTTGATCGGCAGCGTGTTCAGGTCGAAGAACTGGTCGGTGCCGTTCACGGCGAACGCGTAGGGTGCCACGCGCTGCCCGTCCACCAGCACCAGCGTGTACTTTTCGCTGAGGCCGCGCAATGCGATGCCCGCACCGCCCGGCGCGAAACTGCCCTGCGCACCCGATCCTTCGCCCCAGCTGCTTGACGAGTTCGCCGACACGCCGCGCAGGAAATCCGATACCGTCGTGTAGCCGCTGTTCTCGATGTCCTTGGCCGTGACGGTCTGCACCTGGTTGAAGCCGACCTTGTCCGCACTGCGGATCAGCGAGCCCGTCACCTCGAAGCGCTTGATCTGCGCGACCTTGCCCTGCGCCGCCGCGCCACCGGCCGGCACGCCGGCTCCCGGGCCCGGCTCACCGGTCGGCACAGGCGCATCCTGCGCGACCGCCGTCGCAATCTCTGCCCCCCCCGGGCGACGGCTGACTCTGCGCGAATGCCGGCGCCGCCAGCGTGGCCGTCAGCGCCATTTCCGCCCAGATCATCCTCTTGATAGCCAACGCCAAAACTTTCTGCTTCATCTTGGTCCACTCGTTCATCAATAAGAACCCACCGGTTTTGCCCGGGATCTTGTGAATCCCCGCCCGTTTCCGGGCCCTGCGCACCGGCCCCGTGATTTCCGACCTGCCACCTGCACTGCCTCGAGCCCGCCGGCAACGCGACCTGCGCCCCGTGTTGCCGGCTCCTTCGTTCGGCGCGGCCATCCCGACCGCACGCCTCACACGTTCCATCCAAAAACATTCAGTAATACTTATGTAAGCACCCGGTGAAACGGATGCGTTTTCGTGTTCTCTCAGGCTCCGGCCGGCGCCCCGACCCAGACGATCACCGCTTCCTCGTTTGTGGCGTTGCTCCAGACCTGGGTCGGAGTCGACTCGTAGTGCGCGGCATCGCCCGCTTTCAGCACGACGGTACGGTCGTCCAGCGTCAGCTCGAGCTCGCCGTTCATCACGTAGACGAATGCCTCGCCGGCGTAAGGTGCTGCTTCAGGCGTGGCCCGGCCGCGTGGAATCCGGAACAGCCTCGCATCCAGCTTCGTTCCGCTCGCCAGATGCGAAAGCTGTGCGAACGCACTGGCGAGCGACTCGACGCCGCAGTGCTGCAGCGATTCGCACTGGCACGCCGTCGGCGTGTCGGGCGACGCGCCGACGAAATGGTCGATCGTCACGCCCAGCGCCTTCGCGATGCCGACGAGCGTCGCGATCGACGGCATCGCACGTCCGCGTTCGATCTGCGACAGGAACGGTTTGGAAATGCCGGCCGCAGCGGCGGTCACATCCAGCGTGAGCTTGAGCTGCCGGCGCAGCGTGCGAATCTTGTTTCCCATCGAGGTGGCGACAAGCATCGATTCATCGGAAGACGAAACCATAGTGAGACACGAACCCATAGTCGAAACTGTTTGATGAATACGCTCCCCCGGTCGACGCGATCGCAGTGCGCATTCAGCGCGACTGCGTACCGACGGAAACCGTGATCGCGCGGCGGACATTCGATGTTACGGCTTTCCCGGTTTTCACATCGCATCGCTACATTTGCACTACTGATCGATATGGATTCCCGGTGGTCATGTCGCATCGTCAGCTCCGTCAAGGGTTCGTCGGGCCTCGCAAGGTGCCGGTCTCCGGCCCTGCCGCCAGCTTCACGGCATGTACTGCTCGTTGCCGATGAGGCCGATCTTGGTCGCGCCGACACGCTGCGCGCTTGCCAGCACGCCGGCGACGGCCCGGTACGGCGCGAGCTTGTCCGGACGCAGGCGGATCTCCGCCTGCACGGGCTCCGCGGCGACGTGCGCGAGCTTCTGCTCGAGTGCCGCGCGATCCGGCACTCGCGCGCCGTTCCAGGTCGTTGCGCCATCGGCGGCGATGTCGATCTGCACGGCCTCCGGCGGCTTCGACGGTGGCGGCGGATTGCCGACCGGCAGGTCCATCCGGACCGAGTGCATCTGGATCGGGATCGTGATGATCAACATGATCAGCAGCACCAGCATCACGTCGATCAGCGGCGTGGTGTTGATGTCGACCATCACGTCCGGCTCGCCGCCGCCCGAAGATACGTTCATGCCCATCGTCGACTCCTACCCGCCGCGCGCCGGCGGCTCGGTGATGAAAGAAACCTTGGCGATGCCCGACCGTTCGCACGCGGTGATCACGCGCCCGATGAATTCGTAGCGCGTGTTCTCGTCGCCGCGTACGTGCACGTCGGGCTGCGGTGACATCTGCGAGATGCCCTTCAGCTTCGCGAGCAGCGTCGGGCCGTCCACGTGCGTTTCGCCCCAGAAGAATTGCCCGTCGCGATTCACCGCGATTTCGACGCTTTTCGGCGTCGTCTCCAATGGCTGCACCGTTTCCTTCGGCAGCTCCAGCGGAATCGTGTGAGTCACGACCGGGATCGTGATCAGGAAAATGATCAGCAACACCAGCATCACGTCGACGAGCGGCGTCGTGTTGATGTTGGCGATCACGTCGTCGTTGTCGTCCTGCCCGACGTTCATGGCCATCGCGCACTCCCGCCTGAGTCAATGCACGAGCGACGCGGCCGGCGTACCGGCGGCCCGCACCGTGCGCTTGCCGCCCGCGAGCAGTACCGTATGCAGCTGTGCGCCGAAGTTGCGCACCCGCTCCATCAGCGACTTGTTGCGACGGACCAGGAAGTTGTAGCCGAGCACGGCCGGCACCGCGACAGCGAGCCCGATCGCCGTCATGATCAGCGCCTCACCGACCGGGCCCGCGACCTTGTCGATCGACGCCTGCCCGGCGATGCCGATGGCCGTCAGCGCGTGATAGATGCCCCACACCGTGCCGAACAGGCCGACGAACGGCGCGGTCGATCCGACTGTCGCGAGGAACGCGAGACCATCCTGCAGCCGGTTCGACACGTTGGTGATCGCGCGCTCGACCGAGACGTCGATCCACGTGTTGCGATCGACTGCCTCAAGCAACGCCGCGTCGTGATGCTCGCCGGCCTCGATCGCGGTCTCGGCGATGAAACGGAACGGCGACGCCTCGTCGAGCAGGCTCGCGCCGGCCGACAGCGACGGCGCGGACCAGAGCTGCTCGTCCGCGAGCTTCGCACGCCGGTTCGCGCGGAATTGCTCGAGGAACTTCGCGATCATGATGTACCAGCTGCCCATCGACATGATCACGAGCAGAATCAGCACGAATCGTGCGACGAAATCGCCGTTCTTCCACAGCGCGCCGAGCCCGTACGGATTCTCGACGGCCTGCGTCGCCGCCGGTGCAGGCGGCGGCAATGGCTCGTCCGCAGCCGCCTGCGGCGCGGACGCCGTCGCGGCCACGGCCACCGGCGCGCTCGCCTCGGCAAACGCCGGCTGCGGCACAACCAGCGCCTCGAGCGCGACGGAGGATATCAACATGCAGGCCGCGATTGCAGCCAATGAACGCTTTGCCATACCTACTCCACTTATTTCGTTTAACTGATCGATTGAAATTCCCGTCCTGCCGCCCCAGGGCCCCGCACGGGTCAGTTCAGGTTGAACGAGAACGGAACCTGGACGCGCACCGGCTGTCCCTGCGCCATGCACTTGAATCGCTTGACCGTGTTGTAGGCAGCGCGATCCAGGACTGGATCGGCCGACTGCAACACCCGTACGTTGGTGACGTTGCCGTCCGCATCGACGACGAATTCGATCGTGACATCGCCCGTGATGTTGTTTTCCTGCGCTTCCTTCGGATACTGCATCGATGCACGCATCTGGTCGGAATTCGGGCAGACCACGCCGACTTCATGGCTGACCGGCTTCGCCGCCGGCGCCGGCGGCGTGACGACGGGTGCCTGCACGGCCGGCGCGGACGGCACGGGAGCGGCCTGATGCGTGATCGCTGCCTGCGGAGGCGCCTGCACCGGTACCTCCGCCGGCGGCACGAACGGCGGCGGCGGCAACGTCGCCTTCGGCGGCGGCAGCTTGACCACCGGCAAAGGCGGCGGAGGCGGCGGCGGCTTCACCGGTTCGATGATGCGGGTTTCGATCGGATGCTGGATAACCTGCACGACCTTGGTCGCGAGGCCGTTGAGGAGCGCGTAGACCAGCAACACATGCAGCAGCAGAACGGCCGCGATACCGCCGAAGCGGCGCACCGGGTTCCGCTGTTTCCCGCCGAACTGCCGCTGGCGTCCGGGCCTCGCCGGTCCGCCTCCGGACGCGAGCACGCCATCCTCGATCTTGATACCCACCTTCAGTCCCCCAACGCGAATGTCGCCGATGCACGATGCCCCACGGCCCGGATAGCGGCAGTGTCTGATTCGAAACCCGGAAAACCCGATTTACTTATTTTCGAAAATACGATTCCTGCCCGTCGATCGCTCGATACGGGGAAAATACCTGCTCATCGAAATTGATTAGATTCCGGAGAATGAAACGGATGCCCGTCCGATCGAGCAGAGACCGACGGAGTGCTACCCAGACGCAATCATGCGAATGGAAGGCAAAGATATTCGATAAGGAATTAATCCATCAAAAGACGCCACCCGTTGATTACAGAAGATATCAAGAAAAAATTTTGACCGTCAAACTTTTTTTGATGGAAATACAAAAGTTTGATCACATCAAACTTTTAGAATTGACGACGAATGCGCGAGTTTAATTGCATCAAACATTCCCCATTTCAGTGCGCACGATAATCCGAACAAGTTTAACCACATCAAACTTCCACATAAATTTACTCGTCGGAAGCGATGCTTCCCGAAGCAGGAGTCGACTCGAACGGGATCGGCATCCGGCGCCGTGCATCATCGCCGAACTGTCGGGGCACGCATCATCCGCAGCCCCAAATACCGCGCACGCCGTACATTCCGGCGGATCGCAGGCCAGTGGTCGCGCCGGTTCCATGCACGACGATCGACCGTTGCGGCACGCAGCCCCGACGGAGTGAACCCGCGGCGAACGAACAGCCGCAACCTCGCACACCGCCTTAATCCGGATGTCTTTCCCCGTTTTCAAAAAACAAATCCAATTCCAGCGTGATTTCAATTTACCCCACCCTATCCATATCAATACAAGCATCGATCATTTGCCCGACCAAAAATCGATCGATAAAGTCTCTCGCCACGTGCGCCGACCATTAATCTCGAATTCGACACCCGATTGAAAAATTGAGCCACCCGTCACATTTCGGATTACATCCGTGATTCCGGGTGCTCGATCCGAATACAGGAACTGCGCGAACGACAGGGGGTTGCGAGTCGACATGCCATCGCAAACGGCATGGATACCCGGCAACTGCTAACCATTGAACTTGCTCGTCAACACAACTTGAAGATGCAAAACACGTCGCTCCATATCAAGAGCGTGGGCGCAATCGCGCTCTGCCTGTCCGGCCTCGCGACACCCTGGATGCCCGTCGCGGCACAGGAAGCCGCGTCGGGAGCCGCCGCCGTCGCCGCGCCGCCGAATGCGGCCAGCCCCTCCGCGCCGGCCCGTGGCGAGGCTGCCACGCAAAAACCGGCCACTGCATCGCTGAAGGCGTTTGTCGTGACGGGATCGCGCATTCCGCGCTCCGAGAAGGAAGGGGCGACGCCCGTCACCGTCATTACCGGTCAGGAGCTCGAATCGAAAGGGTACCGAAACGTCTTCGACGCGCTCCAGTCGCAAACCCAGAATACCGGCTTCACGCAAGGCGCCGACTACGGCAACACGTTCACGCCGGCCGCGAATGCGCTCAGCCTGCGCGGCCTCGGCCCGAACCACACGCTCGTGCTCGTCGACGGCCGGCGCGTGGCGGACTACCCGATCGCGTACGACGGCAACGTCAACTTCGTGAACCTGGCCAACATTCCGTCGGCGATGATCGACCGCATCGAAATCCTGAACGGCGCGGCCTCCGCCGTGTACGGCTCGGACGCGATTGCAGGCGTCGTCAACATCATCATGAAGAAGCACATCGACGGCATCGAGGTCAACGTCAAGGGCGGCCGCACCTGGGACGGCGGCGGCGGCAACGGGCGGCTGCAGGTGTCGGGCGGCAAGGAATTCGGCGCGCTGAGCACGGTGTTCGGTCTCGAGATCAGCAAGACCAACCCGATCTGGTCGGGGCAGCGCGACTTCATGGCGTCGTCGACGCTCGAAGGCGAACCGCCGACCAAGACCTGGGCGCGCCAGAACCTCGACACGGGCCGCTACGTCGGCGCCGCCGGCGCGTGCGGCCCGCTCGCAGGCATCGGCGCATTCGGCGGCACCTCGACCGTCGGCACCCGCAATGGCGCGTACTGCGGCAGCGGCGGCGCGCAGCCGTCGTACTGGACGACACAAACGAACAATGTCAGCGAGAACCTGTACGGCGGCGTCGAATACCGGCTGAGCGATCTCGTCACGCTGTTCGGCTCCGTGTCGACCGCCTGGAACCAGACCGAGAACAACACGCGCGGCCCGAGCTGGACGTCGGCCGCGGCGACGACCGGCTATTTCTTCAACCAGGAAACCGGCGCGAACGAGGCGTGGACCAAGCGCATCTCGCCCCAGGAGATCGGCGGCGCATCGGTATGGAACAAGCACTGGAACGACGTCGCGGGCAACCTGATCACCGGCCTGCGCGGCAAAGTGCCCGACAGCAGCTGGAACTACGAGCTCACGTACAGCGCGTCCGGCTATCAGAGCCGCGCGACCGTGCCGCGCCTGCTGTCGAACGTCGACAGCTATTACCTCGGCCCGCAGCTCGGCACCGCCGCCGACGGTGCGCCGATCTACGCGCCCAACGCCGCACGCTTCGCGACCCCGCTCACACCGAACCAGTTCGCGTCGATGTACGGTGAATCGACCAGCAGGAACAACACGTGGACGCAGACCTTCAGCCTCGCCGCCAACGGCAACCTGTTCTCGCTGCCGGCCGGCCCCGTGCGCGCCGCCGGCGTGATCGAATACGGCACGCAAGGCTTCAGCAATTCGATCGACCCTGCCCTGAACCAGGGCGTCTACTACAACGCCGCCGGCGCGACCGGTGCGAGCGGCAACCGCAAGCGCTACGCAGCCGCGGTCGAGCTGCGCGTCCCGATCCTGAGCCAGCTGACCGCGAACGTCGCAACGCGCTATGACGACTACTCGTTCGCGGGCACCCGCAACAACAAGCTGACCTACGACCTGGGGCTCGAATACCGGCCGCTGCGCGAGCTGTTGCTGCGCGGCAATTACGGCACGAGCTTTCGCGCGCCGGACATGAATTACATCTTCATGAGCCAGTCGAAGGGCTATTTCGAATCGACCACCGACTACTTCCGCTGCAATCAGTCGGGGAAATCGCTCGCCTCATGCGAATACGCGAACGTGTCGCCGGGCTCGAACTTCATTCAGAAGGGCAATGCGAACCTGAAGCCGGAAAACGGGAAATCATGGGGCGCCGGCTTCGTGCTCGCGCCCACGCCGGACATCGACCTGTCGGCCGACTACTACAACATTCGCATCGACAATCTGGTGACGACCATCGATCCGGACAACCTGCTGAGAACCGAGGCCGCGTGCCGAGCGGGGCAACTGAGCGCCAGCTCGCCCAACTGCGTGGACGCGCTGAGCCGCGTGATCCGCAACCCGCTGACGGCCGTGCTCGACCCCGGCGCGATCAACACGATCCTCGTGAACCCGATCAACGCCGCGATGGAAAAGACGACGGGCTTCGACCTCGGCGGCAAATGGCGCTTTCGCCTCGGCCACGCCGGCACCTTCCTGCTGAGCGCCAACTTCACCAAGGTCCTGAGCCACAAATATCAGCAGTACACGAACGGCCCGGTACAGGATCTCCTGCATTCGCTCGCCAACCCGACCGGCAACCCCGAATGGCCGGACAAGCTCATGCTGAGCTTGACCTGGTCGATCCCGAAGTGGACGTCGACGGTGCAGCTCGAGCGCTACGGCAAGGTACCGAACGCCGCCCAGACCGCGTATCTGACGCCGACCACACTCGCGAACCTGAGCATCTCGCACCAGTTCTCGCGGGATACGTCACTGACCTTCGTGATGAACAACGTGTTCAATACGATCAAGCACGACGATTCCTCCGGCTGGCCGTACTACACCGTGGGCTACTACATGCCGTACGGCCGCACGCTGTGGCTCGAGTTCAGCCATCACTTCAGTTGATCCGGACGACACATGCCCGCCGCGGTATCGCTGGCCGGACCGGCCAGCGTTCTGCTACCCGCATGTGCGCGCAACGCCCCTGCCGGCGATGATCGATCTCGGGGCGGACCTACCCGCGCAGGTTCGTCTGCTGGCCGCCGGAAACCTCGTGGCGACACGCACCGCCCCGCTTCACTGCACGCTAACCCAGGATGCAATATATTTTCCCCGCGATCGCGACATGCCCCGGCAATCGAGCCGGGAAATGCATCGTCGCGGAATCGCATCCTGTTCTTTCTCATTCACCGGCACCTGAAGTAATCAGGGGCATCCGTATCGGCACTCCATGTTTTCGAATAAATTCCCGATTCTCATCGCAGCCAGCGCAATATTCGCGGCCCATGCATCAGCACAAACCACCGCGTCCGCGCCCGTCCCCGAACAACTGCCATACGACATCCCTTACGGCCCGCCCATCACGCTGACGCAGGCGCGTACCGCCATGGCCGCCGCCGAAACAGAGGCGCGACGCCGAAACTGGAAATACGCGATTGCCGTGGTCGACAGCGGCGGGAACCTGGTTTCGTGCGACAAAATGGACGGGACGCAACTCGCATCGGTTGAAATCGCGGAGGCCAAGGCGCTCGCGTCGGCTCGATTCCGCAGACAGACCCGGGATCTGCAAAACGCCATCAACAACGGCGCGACCGCCAATCTCAGCATCCCGGGGATTCTCGCGGGCGAAGGCGGCATCCCGATCGTGATCGACGGGCACCTGATCGGCGCGATCGGGGCCAGCGGTGGCGCGGGTGTACAGGATAGTGTCATCGCGGCAGCCGGTGCCGCGGCAATCAAGTAAGTCGCACTCCCTCGCGCCTGTCGCAAAACCGTATCGTCGACGACGCTCGCGCTGCCGTCGCACTGCTCACTTCGGCAATACAGCAGTTGAATCCCGACGTTTTAATTACTTCAAGCTTTCGATTTCGTTCTAAATCGGTCGCAGCGGGCCGATACCGTGTTGAAAATACGCGAATCGACCGATATCGATACACTCCGCCGTTGCGATGAAATTTGAACGAGACACTGGACGCACGAATGGAACCGGTTCCATAATCTCGTGCCCGAACGCTGTCTCGCGTGAACAGATAAAAATCTTCGCATGCGGCGCGTGCAATTCCTCGTCCAGCCGGCAATGGTCGTTTGCCGATGCGCTCGGACAGGTAACGCAGCGCCGCGGGGGACGTATTCGGGTCGTTTCGGCCCGGAGCGGCTCCCGACGCGGAATATTCGGAAGAAAGAAAACATGCGAGCAACGACTCGCGAAAAAGACGAAAACGACATGGCCCCACACAAAAATGAATCGCGCATTTATGCGCGCGCCGGCATGACCCGTAGAGCGGTGCTGAAAATGATGGCCGCGGCGCTGACGCAAGTCGGATTGCTCACCGCCGCACCCGGACATGCATTCGCGCAGCAGCCGTCGTTCGACGCCCGGACCTTTCTCGCGCTGTCGAAAGCGCTCACCGGCCACGCGAATCTCGACCCGACGACGGCTGCTCGCCTCGTCGACGCATTCCGTCGCACGGACCCCGGCTTTTCCACGCGTGCAGCCGCGCTGGCGCACCGCGTCCGCGCCGGCCAGACACCCGCGCAACTGCTGGCCGATGCCGACAGCGCAGGCCTGCACGACACGGCGCTCGCGATCGTCGCCGCGTGGTACACGGGCACCGTCGGCCACGGCCAGAAGGCCGTGATGGTCGCCTATGCCGATGCGCTGATGTACGACACCGTCCACGACGGCATGAGCGCACCGACCTATTGTTCGAACGGCCCGCTATGGTGGACCGCCGAACCGCCACCGGCCGATGTCGCGCCGCCCCGCAAAACGGTTGCGTCAGCAACTACCCCGTACCCGCAACCGCACGCCTGAACCTCATGAGAACTCCTGTATTTGAATCGAACGGCGACGTATCGGCCGATGTCGTGATCGTGGGCTCCGGCGTGGTTGGCGGCCTGATCGCCGACCAGTTGGTCAGCCAGGGGCATTCGGTGCTGGTCATCGAATCCGGCTTGCGCATCGAGCGTGGTCAGGCGGTCGAGAACTGGCGCAACATGCCCTTCGACAATCGCGTGGGCTCCGACTTCCAGGGCCTCTACCCGCAGGCGCCGAATGCGCCCGCCCCGCTGTATTTTCCGAAGAACAACTACGTCGGACTGAGCGGGCGGGATGGCCAGAGTTTCCAGCAGGGCTATCTGCGCACCGTCGGCGGCACGACGTGGCACTGGGCCGCGTCGAGCTGGCGGCACCTCCCGGTCGATTTCCGGATGAAGTCGACTTACGGTGTCGGCCGCGACTGGCCGATCTCCTATGACGACCTCGAGCCGTACTATTGCCGCGCGGAAGAGGAAATGGGCGTCGCCGGGCCGAGCGATCCGGCGATGCAGTCGCCGGCGCAGCGCAGCCGCCCGTATCCGATGGACATGGTGCCGTGGGGCCATGGCGACCGGCGCTTCGCCGAAATCGTCAATGCGCATGGCTACCGGTCGATCCCGATTCCGCAGGCGCGCAGCACGCGGCCTTGGCACGGCCGTCCGGTCTGCTGCGGCAACAACAATTGCCAGCCGATCTGCCCGATCGGCGCGATGTACAGCGGTATCCACCACATCGAGCGCGCGGAGCACAAGGGTGCGAAAGTGCTCGCCGAATCGGTCGTCTACAAGATCGACACCGATGCGAACAATCGCGTGACGGCCGTGCACTGGTACGACGCGTCGCACAAGTCGCACAAGGCCAGCGGCAAGATGTTCGTGCTCGCGTGCAACGGCATCGAGACGCCGCGCCTGCTGCTGCTGGCCGCGAACGAACGCAATCCGCACGGCATCGCGAACGGCTCGGACCAGGTCGGGCGCAACATGATGGATCACTCGGGCTTCCACTGCACGTTCCTCGCGAACGAGCCGATGTGGCTCGGCCGTGGCCCCGCGCAGAGCAGCTGTATCGTCGGCCCGCGCGACGGCGATTTCCGCGGGCAGTATTCGGCGAACAAGATGATCCTGAACAACATCTCGCGCGTCGGGCCGGCCACGCAGCAGGCGCTGAAGCTCGGCCTGGTCGGCAAGGCGCTCGACGAGGAAATCCGGCGCCGCGCGATCTACGGCGTCGACCTGTCGATCAGCCTCGAACCGCTGCCGGACCCGAACAACCGCCTGACGCTCAGCAAGACACGCTTCGATCCGCTCGGCCTCGCGTGCCCCGACATCCACTACGACGTCGGCGACTATGTGCGGCGCGGTTACGACGCGGCATGCAGGCAGCTCACGCATATCGGCAGCCTGTTCGACGCGGTCGAGTTCAACATCACGAAGACGCTGAACGCGAACAATCACATCATGGGCGGCACCATCATGGGCTCCGATCCGAAGAACTCGGTCGTCGACGGCGACTGCCGCACGCACGATCACGCGAACCTGTGGTTGCCGGGCGGCGGCGCGATGCCGTCGGCGTCCGTCGTCAATACGACGCTGTCGATGGCGGCCCTCGGCCTGAAGGCCGCGGATTCGATTTCCGCGAGCCTCGCGAAGGGTTGATTCGATGACACATACGATCCAACGACAACTTCGCACGCTGCGCGGCGCCGGCTACCGCGCGGCCATCGCACTCGCGCTGTTCGGCAGCGTCGGCAGCACGCCCGCGTTCGCGCAGGAAAAAGCGACCGGCGCGGCGTCGACGTCGGCCGACGCCGCGCTGATCGAAAAAGGCCATCAACTCGCGATCGCGGCGGACTGCATGGCGTGCCATACGGCGCTCGACGGCGGCAAGCCGTTCGCGGGCGGGTACGGTATCGCGTCGCCGATGGGGCAGATCTATTCGAGCAACATCACGCCGTCGAAAACGGCCGGCATCGGCAACTACACCGAGGTGCAGTTCGCACGCGCGCTGCGCGGAGGCGTGCGCGCGGACGGCGCGCGCCTGTATCCGGCCATGCCGTATACGTCGTACAGCGGCCTCAGCGACAACGACGTGCACGCGCTCTACAGCTACTTCATGCACGCCGTGAAGCCGGTCGACGAGCCCGCACCCGCGACGAACCTGCCGTTCCCGTTCGGCATGCGCGTCGCGATGACGGGCTGGAACATGCTGTTCCTGTCGGACAAGCGTTTCGAAGCCGATCCGGCGCACGACGCGCAGTGGAATCGCGGCGCGTACCTGACCAATGTGCTCGCGCACTGCAGTGCGTGCCATACGCCGCGCAATGAGCTGATGGCCGAAGACTTCAGCCGCAACCTGGGCGGTGCACAGCTCGGCGCGTGGTATGCGCCGAACATCACGTCGGATCCGGTGAGCGGCATCGGCGCATGGACCGACGACGAGCTGGTGTCGTACCTGAAGACCGGCCGCGCACCCGGCAAGAACCAGGCGGCCGGACCGATGGCGGAGGCCGTGCAGAACAGCCTGCAGTATCTGTCGGACGCGGACCTGAAATCGATCGTCACGTATCTGCGCAGCACGAAGCCGATCCGCGACGAGCACGAGTCCGAACCGGCATTCGCGCACGGCCGCGCGGTCAGCAGCGAAGCGACGTTGCGCGGCACGACCGCGTTGAATGCGAACGGTACGCTGACGACGGGTGAAGCGCTGTTCAGCGGTTACTGCGCGAGCTGTCACCAGGCCAACGGCAAGGGCAGCCCGAGTCAGGCCTATCCGTCGCTGTCGAACAATACCGCCACGGGCTCGCGCAATCCGTCGAACCTGATCGCGGCGATCCTGTACGGTGTCGATCGAGACGCGGGCGGCCAGCACGTGCTGATGCCGTCGTTCGGTGAGGATTCCTACGTCCAGCCGTTGAAGGACGATCAGGTCGCCGCGATCGCGAACTACGTGCTCGCGCAGTATGGCAACGCGAACGTGACCGTGACGCCCGACGACGTGGCCGTCGCACGCAACGGCGGCCCGGTTCCGCTGCTCGTGCGGGCCCGGCCGCTGATGCTCGTGGCGCCGGTGGTTGTCGTGCTGCTCGGTGTCTTCGCATTCGTGCTCCGCCGACGGCGGGCACGTCGTACGGTACGCTCGGCGATGACGTCCGGTGAGGTCGGATGATTGAGGATGTCAGCCATGCCGTTGGCGGACTGGCGGTCTTCTGACCTTCGGAAGAGACGTTGGTCGTTCAGTCAACGGACATGGATGCAGGCGAGGCGCTCGCGCGAAGTACGGCGCTCGCGTTCTCGCCGCCATCCAATACATGCAGGCAGTATCTGCATCGGTCCCCTTCATCGGTTATGAGTCTGGCGGTTCGGCGGTCTGTCCGGTTCGCACTGAGCCTGCACGAGATCGAAGAATTTGTACAAGGATGGACTAGATCAAACAGACGGCGCCAGATCGGCTGACTCAGTTCGGCGAATAGTTGCCATTCACGCAACACAGAAAGACGCCATTCCGATGGTCAGTTTACTTCGGAACCTGCCGGATGCGGGATGGAGGGACGTCGGCCAAAGCCAGCATTCGGTGATGTGGGACTGTGGAGCAGATGCACCTCCCATTGCCGACATTCGCGAACCTGCGTAGTTGAATCTATGGCCAGCCCGGAACATCACCTTATTTTGACTGTTTGTTCCAGTATCGATAGAATGGCCTCATGGCTAGAAACAAAGAGTTCGATATTGACCAGGTCCTAGACGCCGCAATCGACGTCTTTCGCTCGCATGGCTATGCAGGCACCTCGGCCGGCATGCTGGTCGAAGCAATGCGGATCGGTCGACAAAGCTTGTACGACACATTTGGCGACAAGTGGGGGCTCTATTGCGCAGCAGTAAAGCGATACGGTGACACCGAACGTCAGGCGCACCTTGACGCGCTGAATCAAGGTCACAAGGCCATCGACGGTTTGCGCGCGATGATGAATCGCGTCGTGCATGAGGCCCGTCGGCCCTGTTTGGGTGTGGGTTCAATCAGCGAGTTCGGAGACTCGGAGCCGGAACTGACGAAATTGCGCGAAGGGATCGGTAAATTCTTGCTCAAGGCGCTGACAAAAAGGGTGCAGGAGGCCCAGGCACAAGGTGACGTTTCACGGGAAGTTGACGCCGAACAGGCTGCAAGCTTTCTGGTTGCAAATATTGCTGCTATTCGGTTGTCGGCACGCGGAGGTGCCAGCGATCCGGAATTGGCATCCCTAGGCCGGTTGGCGATGCGAGTCTTGATGTGAAAATTTTTTGCCTTTTAATGGAACAATCATTCCAGTATTGGAGGGTGTGATGAGAGCAGTGGTGATGAACGGCGTTGGCGATGTAGACATGCTTGAGTATGTCGAGCGAAATGATCCGGTTCCTGGTCCGGATGAAGTGCTGGTCGGCATCGCTGTGGCTGGCGTGAATTTCATGGATATTGGAGTTCGCCAAGGAATGGCCTGGACCAACATGCCCAATCCTAAAATAATTGGCGTGGAGGGTGCGGGACGTGTGCTGGCACTGGGTGAGGGCGTGTCCGATCTTGAGGTCGGTCAGCGTGTGGCTTGGGCATATGCGCCAGGCAGCTATGCGGAAAAGGTCGTGCTGCCGGCGGCTGCGCTAGCGCAGGTGCCAGACGACATTGACGACCGTGTCGCGGCGTCGCTCATGATGAATGGCTTCACTGCCAGTCATTTCGCCACCGACTTCTATCCGATCCAGCAGGGCGATATCGCACTGGTGCATGCCGCCGCCGGGGGCGTAGGTTCGTTATTGGCTCAAATCATCAAGTTGCGTGGCGGTACAGTCATTGGCCGTGTTTCGTCGGAATCTAAGGCTGCGTTAGCTAAAGCAGCCGGTGCGGATCATGTAATTGTGGATCGCGAGGGCAATTTCGTTGATGCCGTGATGGACATGACGGGAGGAGACGGCGTGCATGTGGTGTACGACGGCTCGGGACCGACGACATTCCAGGCGTCGCTTGATGTGTTGCGTTATTCAGGTACCTTTTGCTGGTACGGACCGGTTCTAGGAGCAGATGCGACGATAGAGCTGTTCCGGCTACCCAGGAGCATCAAGATCGGTTATGCCTCTTTCGCGAACCATATTCGGACCCCGGAGTTGCTGCGCTCGCATGCAGCGCAGCTGTTCAGTTGGGTGCGTGAAGGGGTTCTCAAGGTACACAATGGCGGCGTATACGCGTTGGCAGATGCGGCGAAAGCTCAAGCCGATATGTGGAGCCGTAAGACGTCTGGCAAGTTGCTGCTTATTCCATGATTTGACCGGCAGGAGACACCGAGCAGCGAGCATACTGACCGGGGTCTGAATTTGCTGTTTCGTTATGCAACGGAGGTATCCGGAATTTCGTGTGTGAGGCAGGTTAAAACTCAGATTCCGATACTAAAGCGCTCTGGGTAAAGCAGCGCGAACTGGGTCATCGCGCTCTTCCAATCGTGCCGGGAGCCGGTCCACTTGGCAACGACGTTGCGCAGTGCCAGCCAGATCAGCTTCAGCGCGGCCTCGTCCGACGGGAAGTGGCCGCGTGCCTTGATGATCTTGCGAAGCTGCATGTGCAGCGACTCAATGGCGTTCGTGGTGTAAATGATCTTCCGTATGTCCGGCGCGAACGCGTAGAAGGGAATCACCTGCTCCCAGGCTCGCCGCCAGAGTGCGGCAATTGGCGGGTATTTCGTGCCCCACGGTCCAGCGTCGAACGCGTCCAGCGCCACGGCGGCCGCCTCGGCCGTCGGTGCTCGGTAGATCTCCTTGAGCGCGGCGGCAGCCGACTTGCGATCTTTCCAGCTCGCAAAGTCCAGCGAGTTACGGATCAGATGCACGATGCATGTCTGAACCGTCGTTTCCGGGAACACGGTGTTGATCGCTTCCGGGAAGCCCTTCAGGCCGTCAACCACGGCGATCAGGATGTCCTGCACGCCACGCAGTTTCAGGTCGTTGACGACCCGCAGCCAGAACTTAGCGCCCTCGGTCTGCTCGATCCAGAGGCCGAGCACGTCACGTGTGCCGTCGCGGCGCACGCCGAGCGCCAAGTAGATCGCCTTGTTGCGGACCACGCCTTCGTCGCGAATCTTGACGCGCAAGGCGTCAAAGAACACGACCGGATACATCGGCTCGAGCGGCCGCTGCTGCCATTCACGCACTTCGTCGATCACCGCATCGGTCACTGTACTGATGAAGTCCGGCGATACCTCGATGCCGTACATCTCCAGCAGGAACCCCTGAATCTCCCGCACGCTCATGCCGCGCGCGTACATCGCGATGATCTTGTCGTCGAAGCCGGTAAAACGTCGCTCGCCCTTGGCAATGAGCACCGGATCGAACGTCCCTTCGCGGTCACGCGGAATCTCGACGTCGAGCAGGTCGTCGTCGGTCGTGATGCGCTTGCGACTGGTGCCGTTGCGGTGGTTCGTGCTGTCCGACGGCTTGGCCTCGCCCTTCTCGTAGCCGAGATGGTGGGTCAGTTCGCCGCCCAGCGCCCGCTCGAAGATCGCCTTCTTGAGTGCGGCAAGCTGCTCGTTGATCGTCGCCCGGTCCAGCGTTCCGGGCACCAGTTGCTTGATCAGTTCCGGGTCCAGGTTCAAGCCCTTGCCCGGTTCGATCGTCACTTCTTCCTTGCGTTTGCGTGGCATAAAAGTGGCTCCTTGGTCGCCAGTTTATGCCTCGCACACAAAGTTTCGGATAGGCTCTTATGCAAAACGTACAACTCGTTCACTCGCAACGGTATCTGACACTCGAGGCTTCACCGGTATTACCCCAAATCCGCGCAGCGACGCCTGCATGGCAGCTTCAACAGTGTGGCGTTGTCCTGCCAACGCCAACGCGGCAAAGCTCATCGCACTCCCCCCAGCCAAACCAAAAACAAAGCCGGCCCCAAGCCGGCTTCGTCATGCCCCCCTCGAGCGACAACACGCCCCGTCACTTCATGCAAGCCGAAGCGAGCTTCCCCACGGCAATCACCGCCTGCTCGATCTCCGGCGACCACGGGCTGCTGTAGTTCAGCCGGATGAAGTTCCGGTAGTTGTCCGTGATCGAGAACATGTAGCCGGGCCCGATCGTGATGCCCTGCTCCAGCGCGAGCTGGTACAGCCGCATCGCATCGACCTGCGCGGGCAATTCGACCCACAGCACATACCCCCCCGCCGGGCTCGAGATGCGCGTGCCCTCCGGGAAAAACCGCGACACCATCGCCCGCATCAGATTCGCCTGCTGCGCATACGCCTTGCGCAAGCGCCGCAGGTGATGCTCGTAACCGTCGCGTTCGAGAAACTCCGCGATCGCGAGCTGCGGCAACGACGGCGTCGCGAGCGTGTTCAGGAATTTCAGCTTCTCGACCTGATCGCGATAACGGCCCGGCAGCGCCCAGCCGATCCGGTACGCGGCCGTCAGGCTCTTCGAGAACGACGAGCAATGCAGCACGATCCCGTTGCGGTCATACGACTTCAACGAACTCGGATGTGCATCGCCGAAATACAGTTCGTTATACACACCGTTCTCGATCAGCGGCATCCCGGCCTTCGTCGCGAACTCGACCAGTTCGCGCTTGCGCTCGTCGGGCATCTGGAAGCCGAGCGGGTTCTGGAAGTTCGGCATCACCATGCACGCGGCGATCGGCTGCGACTTCGCGATCGCGGCCAGCGCGGCGATGTCGATCCCGTATTCCGGATGCGTCGCCACCTCGATCGCCTTCATCCCCATCCGCTCGATCGCGTGCAGCATCGCGTAGAACGTCGGCGACTCCACCGCGATCGTGTCGCCCGGCTTCGCCACCGCCTGCAGGCACAGGTTGATCGCCTCCGTCGCACCGACCGTCACGATGATCTCGTTCGGGTCCACCGACATCCCGTTTTCCAGGTAGCGCCGAGCGATCTGACGGATCAGCCGCGGATGCCCGGGCGGCAATCCGTCCGTCACGCCCCACAACGACTTGTCGCGGCCGGCCGCGTACGCATAGCGGTTCAGCTTCTCGAACGGGAACAGGCTCGGGTCCGGGTACGGCGAGCCGAGCGGCACTGCGTCGTCGGTGCCGATCGAGCGCAGCGTCGACAGCACGAGCCGGCTCACGTCGACCGACGACGAGATCGCGATCGGCTTCGACGGCCGCAGCTCGCGCACCGGCGCATGGCCGTCGTCGCGCCGCAGGTTCACGAAATAGCCGGACTGCGGGCGGCTTTCGAGCAGCCCGCGGCTTTCCAGCAGCAGATACGCGTGCAGCACGGTCGTGATGCTGATCCGGTGCTGCTGGCTTGCCTGCCGCACCGACGGAATCCGGTCGCCGTGCCGGTACACGCCCTGGCGGATCAGGCGCTCGATGTCGTCCGCGAGCTTTTCATAGAGTTTCATCGCGTGCCTCCCGCCGGCCTGCGCAGCCGCCCCGCCCCGCTGCGCACATCCGATACGCACGTGTTCCGCCCGTCGACCGGGCCATCGTGGTTCCTGATCTTTCCCTCCGGTTTTGCCTTTTCCATCGCACTGGCTCGCTCTTGAAGATGCGCCAACAGGGTTCCGGTACGACTGGATCTGCGGCACTGTGCCCTTGATGGTGGAATCTTAAGAGCAGAACAGTTGGCGACGAGTACACACATCGTCCACGCGAACAAGAGTACAGTTCGGCGCGAATCGCGCATCGCGGGAGAACTGTACGTCTTATGAAATGGCCGGGCCGCCGGAAGCGGCACACAGCGTGGCCGGATCGGCCCGGAACGCCCGCCGCACGGCCTTCCGCCCGACCGCATCAATTGGGGTGCAATACTGTGCGTCCGCTCGGTTTTCATTCCCGGAGTCAGACCATGCAGTACACGATCGAACAGGCATCCGACCTCGGCGGCGTGATCCGCACCGCCCGGAACGTACAGAAATGGCGCAGGAACGACGCGGCCGGCACCGAGGCCCACGGATGACTGATCGCGCCCTCGTCGACCAGCTCGTCGCGCGGTTGACCAGCCGCACCGACCATCCGCACTTCACCGGCGCGCCGATCGACCTGTCGACGCTCGACGCGCACGCGCTCGGCGCGGTCTGGCCGGCCCTGCGCCGTGTCGAGTACGAGATCATGGTGCGCGACCAGGCATTCGAGGATCCGCGCGCCGATTTCGCGCGCTGGCTGCACCGGCAGATCGATGCGCTCGGACTCGTGCCGCTCGTCGACGCCGATGCCGCGCTCGAACTGTTCCGCGACATCCCGGCCGGCGGCTGGAAACGCGCGCTGGAGGAATTGCCCTGCCTCGACGCGCCGCCGTCGCCCGCGCTGCAGGCCGAACTCGCGCGCATCGCGGGCGAGCCGGAGGAAGGCGACGTGCGCACCGAGTCCAGCACGTATGGCGTGTATACGCTCGACCGGTTCGCCGGCCGCCGCGACTTCTCGGCGCGACGCGACGCGTATGCGCGGGCGCTGGCGGATTCGCCGTTTCGCGTGCGCGAACTCGACGTGCTGCCCGAACTCGGGCTGGCCGGGCTGCTCGCGCTGGCCGCGACGAACAACGGTTATTTCGCGCCGAGGCGGTTGTGGCTCGACTTGAGCGATCCGGCCGTCACGCTCGCGGAAGACGCCGCGTATGTCGCGTTCGCGCGCGATGCGCTGACGGAAGCCGCGCAACACGTGGCGGCGCTCCATGCGGGCGCCGTCCCGTACGAGGCCGATCGTGCATTCACGACCGACGACGCGCAGGTCGTCGCCCGCGCCGCCCGCGTGGCCGCCTATCGCGACGAAGCGTGGCTGCGCCCGCTGATCGGGCCGCTGCTGACCGGCGTGTGCGTCGCGCCGACGGCCGCGAAGACCGCGCCGTCCCAGTCGCTCGCGATCGCGCTCGGCCACGCGGTCGAGACGATCCCGACCCCCGAGGGCGTGCGCGCGTTGCGCGACGCACTCGCCGCCGTGCGTCACGCCGGCGTGCAGAAGAAGCTGGCACGCAACCTGAAGCCGGCCGAACGCGCGCTCGGCGAGCGGCCGCACACCGCGCTGCGCATGACGCTCGACGCAAAGCCCGACAAGAAGCAGCTCGCGATGCTCGCGACCTGCATGGAAGCCGGCTTCTGGCAGTCGATGACGCTCGGCCACGCCGAATGGCGCGAGCGCCTCGTCGATGCGCCGGCCGGCGCCGCGTTCGCGGCACGCACGATCTGGCACGCGCGCGGCCGCGATGGGTCGACGCAGTCGTTCATGCCCGAGATCGCAAAGGGCAAGGTCGTGCTGCGCGACGCGGCCGGGCACGCGATCGACATCGCCGGCGACAGCGACATCCGGTTATGGCATCCGCTGCTGGCCGATGCGGACGAGCGGCTCGCGTGGCAACGCGCGATCGTCGGCCGCACGCTGCGGCAGCCGGTCAGGCAGGCCTTCCGCGAATACTACGTACCGGCCGACGGCGACGCGTCCGCCAGCGATTCCGCAATGTTCGAAGGCCACGTGCTGTCGAGCCGGCAGCTGGTCGGCGTCGCGCGTCGCGAAGGCTGGTCGATCCGCGCGTACGACGACGGGCTCGTCCGCGAATTCGGCGACGTGCGCGCGACCTTCTTCGTCGATGCGCGGCTCTATCCGGGCTCGGAAAGCCACGGCACGTCGCGCCGGCTGCACTTCGAACGCCGGCACGACCGGCACTGGATACCGCTGCCGATCGGCGAAATCGATCGTGTGGTGTTCTCGGAGGTGGCGCGCGCGGTCGATCTGCTCGTCAGTGTCGCCGCGTTCGCGCTCGACGACGACACAACACGCGCGGCGACGGCCGCGCTCACGGTCGATCCGGTGCGCCAACGCGAGCGCGAAGCACAACGCTGGCAGCGCCTGAACCGGTTGTCGGACGTGCCGCTGGGCACGATGGCGCGGCATCGCCGGCACGTGCTGTCGCTCGTGTTCGCCGGGCCGGTGGCGCAAGGGAAGATGACGATCGATGAACGGCATGTGCGCGTCGGCGCGTGGTCGGTGCATTGCGCGACCGGGCGTGTGATGCGCGACGGCGAACCCGTCGATGCCGCGATCGAGCCGCCGCCGTCGCCGCTGCGCGCGGTGCCGTGGCTGCCTTACGACGAAGCGCTGCTGCAGCGGATCGTCGACGTCGTCGCGGGGTTGCTCGATTGAGCGGCCGCCGTCAGATCGAACCGAACAGCGCGCGCGGCCGGTCCTTCAACGTGCCGGCGAGAATCCGCAGCCCGTTGACGAGTTCGTCGCGCGAGGCCGGGCACGCGAGGTTGATGCGCACGCCGTGCTCGATCTCCGCGCGATCGACCGCGAACGTCGACGACGGCATCACGATCACGCCGCGCGCCTTCGCGTTCGCGGCGAAGTCGTCGGCGCGCCACGGCTGCGGCAGGCGCAGCCACACGAACATGCACGCCGGGTCGGATTTCAGCTGCCCGGCCGGCAGCAGCTCCCGCGCGAGATCGACGCGCGCGCGGATCTCCGCGAGTTGCGCGTCCATGATCCGCTCGGCGGTGCCGTCCTCGATCCACACGGTCGCGATCAGCATCGACGTGGGGGCCGGCATCCATGCGGTCGTGCGCACCGCCTCCGCGCACAGTGCGACGCTGTCGCGCGGGCAGCTCAGGTAACCGAGGCGCAGCCCCGGCGCGAGGATCTTCGACGTCGCGCCGATATGAAACGTCAGCTCGGGGCACAGCCCCGCGATCGCCGGCAGCCGGTCGCGCACGAGCGGGCCGTACACGTCGTCCTCGATGATCGTCACGTGATGGCGGCGCGCGATGTCGACGAGCGCCATCCGGCGCGCGAGGCTCATCGTCGTGACGGTCGGGTTCTGCAGGTTCGGCACGACGAAGATCGCCTTGACCGGCATGCGCTGGCAGATCCGCTCGATCTCGTCGGGCAGCAGGCCGTCGTCGTCGGCGGGCGCGCTGACGATCTCGAACTGGAACACCGGCGCTAGCGCCTTGAGCCCGTAATACGTGAGGCGGTCGGCCACGATCACGCCGTCGGTGCCGATCAGGCTGTTCAGCACCGCGTACAGCCCGTGCTGCGCGCCGCTCGTGACGACCACCTGGTCGCGCGACGGCGCGAAGCCCGGCGCGGCGAGCCACTGCGCGCCGGCGGCACGCGCCCAGTCGGGGCCCTGCGGTGGCTGGTATTCCTGGAGGGCGGCGAAACGCGGGTCGTTCGGCAGCGTGCCGAACGTCTGCGCGAGGCTCGCGAGAAACTCGCCGGTGGCCGGGCGGTTCACCGTCAGGTCGATCACGCCGTTGCCCGCCGCGAGCGACGCGCGGGCCGGCTCGATGCTCGGCATCGCACCGCCGGTGACGAGCGAGCCGCGCCGTTTGCTGCCGATCACGAGGCCGCGCAGCTGCAATTCCTTGTACGCCCGGGACACGGTCGATACGTTGATGCCGAGCTCGGTCGCGAGCTGGCGCTGCGGCGGCAGGCGGCTGCCCGGCGGATACATGCCGCTGCGGATTTCCTCCTCGATCGAGCTCGATACCTCGACATAGGTCGGCCGCTTCGCCTGCGCCGGCGCGCCGCCGTCGCGCTCGCCGGAAAGTTTGTCTGATGCCATTTATCGCCCGTGACCACACAAAAAGCGTTTGTCTGCCATTTTGACCTACCCAGCGATTGTATCCGACATCCCCTTCCCGTCAAACGTCAGTTGAAAAGTCTGTCGAATCAGTCAGTTGGAATCGGGCAAACACTAGCGCCACACAATCTCATTTTGATTGCACACAAAAAATTACTGTGTGATTCTTGATCGCAACTTTGTGTGAATCATGTGGACCGGAGGGAACGCGTCATGGCGAATGTCGCCATCGTGGGTGCAGGCTTCATCGGGCTCGGCGCGGCGGCATGGCTGCAGCGCGACGGGCATCGCGTGACGCTGTTCGACCCGGCCGGCATCGGCCAGGGCGCGTCGTTCGGCAATGCCGCGACGTTCGCGCCGTACGGCTGCGTGCCGGTGAACGGCCCGTCGGTGTTCCGCGACATGCCGCACTTCCTGTTCGCCGCCAACAGCCCGCTGCGCATCCGCTGGCCGTACCTGCTGCACGGCGCGCCGTGGCTCGCGCGGTTCCTGCTCGCATCGACGCCCGCGCGCCACGCACGCAGCGCGACCGCGCTGGCCGCGCTGCTGTCGCGCGCCGCCGACGGTTATGCGCCGCTGCTTGCACCGTCGCGGCTCGCGGCATTCGTGCGGCCGCGCGAATGCCTGTACCTGTATGCGCGGCAGGCGTCGTTCGACGCCGCGCAGCCGTCGCTCGCGCTGCGGCGCCGGCTCGGCGTGCCGTTCGAAACGCTCGACGCGAGCGCGATCCGCCGGCTCGAGCCCGCACTCGCGCCGATCTTCACGCGCGGCGTGCTGTTCGTCGGAAGCTGGCACTTCTCCGATCCATGCGGATTCCTCGGCGCCCTGTTCGCGCACCTCGCCACCGGCGGCGCCGCGCTCGAACGCGCGCGTGTCGAACGGATCGAGCCCGCCGGCGACAGCGTGAACGTGCATGCGGGCGGCGCCGTGCGCACGTTCGATCTCGTCGTCATTGCCGCCGGCGCCCGCTCGCGCGCACTCGCGGCCGCGTGCGGCGACACAGTGCCGCTCGATACCGAGCGCGGCTATCACGTGCAGTTCGGCGCGCACGAGCCGATCGTCTCGCGGCCGGTCGGCTGGGCCGAGCGCGGCTTCTACATGACGCCGCTCGACGAAGGGCTGCGCGCGGCCGGCACCGTCGAACTCGGCGGCTTCGACGCGCCGATGAATCCGTCGCTCGTCGCGCTGCTCACGCGTTCCGCGCGCGAAGCCGTGCCGTCGCTCGGCGCACCGACGCGCAGCTGGCTCGGCTTCCGGCCGACGCTGCCGGACGGCGTGCCCGTGATCGGCCGCGCGCGGCGCAGCGCGCGCGTGATCCATGCATTCGGCCATCAGCATCTCGGCGTGACGCTCGCCGGCATCACCGGGCAAATCGTCGCCGACCTCGTCGCCCAGCGCGCACCGCCGCTGGACCTCGCACCGTACCGGGCCGCGCGATTCTGACGCGCGCCGCGACTTTCACCACTGCAAGGAGGCATCCATCATGAATCGTCGTAACTGGCTGGCTTGGCTGGCCGTCTGCTCGATCGGCACGGTCGGCGCATCCGCGCAGGCCGCGGACCCGGAAACCGTCAAGATCGGCTTCGCCGGCCCGCTGACGGGGCCCGTCGCGCGCGTCGGCAAGGATCTGCAATACGGCGCGCAACTCGCGCTCGACGAAGAAAACGCGAAACATCCGACCGTGGGCGGCAAGCCCGTGCGCTTCGTGCTCGACGTGCAGGACGACCAGGCCGATCCGCGCATCGCGATCCAGGTCGCGCAGAAGCTCGTCGACGACGGCGTGGTCGGCGTGATCGGCCACTACAACTCGGGCTGCAGCATTCCCGCATCGGCCGTCTACAAGCAGGCGAACGTCGCGATGATCACGCCCGGCTCGACCAATCCGCAGCTGACGATGCAAGGCTTCAAGAACGTGTTCCGCACGATGGGGCACGACGGCGTCGGCGGCGTGGTGGCCGGCCGTTTCGCGGTCGAGCAGCTGAAGGCGAAACGGATCGGCATCATCGACGATCGCACCGCGTTCGGCCAGGGTCTCGCCGACGCGTTCGAGAAGGGCGTGAAGGATGCGCACGGCAGCATCGTGTCGCGCGAATACACGAACGACAAGGCCGTCGATTTCCGCGCGATCCTGACGACGATGAAGAGCAACAACGTCGACCTGCTGTTCTTCGGCGGCCTCGACGAACAGGGCGCGATGCTCGTCAAGCAGATGCGCTCGCTCGGCATCCGCGCGCAGCTGTTCGGCGCCGGCGCATTGAAAAGCAATGCATTCCTGAAGATTGCCGGCACCTCGGGCGAAGGCACGCAGGATCTCGAACCGGGGCCGGCGCTCGACAAGCTGCCGTCCGCCGTCGCGTTCGCGCAGCGCTACAAGGCACGCTTCAACCAGGATGTCGAGCTCTATGCGCCGTTCTCGTACGACGCGGCGCTCGCGATGATCGCGGCGGTACGCAAGGCCGATTCGCTCGATCGCGGCAAGATCGTCGCGAGCCTGCCCGGCGTATCGGTCACCGGCGTGACCGGAAAGATCTCGTTCGACGAGCGCGGCGACCTGATCAAGCCGCCGTACACGCTGTTCCGCGTCGAACAGGGTCAGTGGCACAGCATCCGCACGGTCGGCGGCGCGTCGAACTGACGCGCGGCGGCGCGACCGGGAACCACACCGTCATCGCGCCGCCTGCTGCCGCTGCACCTCCTGCGCTTTCATCTGCAGATACGCGCCGCGCTCGACCTCGTGCAGTTGCTGCGGATACTGCTCGGTCGCGTCGAACCAGCGCGCGAGGCGCTGGTCGAGCGGCTTGTCGAGCGTCGCGAGATACGCATCGATCGCGAGGTAGTAGCGCATCGTGTTGCGCTCCAGCAGCCCGCGCACGCCGCCGACGTACTGCGGCTGCGCGGCCGATCCGCCGACGTTCGTGAAGCCGACCTTGTCGCTGCCGACGGTCGCGAGGTAGGTCTTCATCGCCATGCGGCCGACCGTGCCGAAACCATACGAATACGTGAGATGCAGGAACGTGCGCGACGCGCCGACCGGCACGGCCTCCAGCGCGATCCGGTAATCCTTCGTGCCCATCGGGCCGCTGTCGGCGGTCAGGTCGACCTGGAAATAGTCGGGCGATGCGGCCGCCACGCGATAGCGGAACTGCACACGATAGGTGTCGGACAGCTTCTGCTGGATCTTGCGGCCGAGGTTCACGTCGAGCACCGGGCCGTTGCCGCCGCCCGATGCATGACAGTACTTCGTGTTCAGGTGCAGGATCAGCACCGCGCACCAGTTCGCGGGGCCCTGCGCGGGATCGTCGAGCTGGCCGCTCACGACCGCGAACGGATAGTCGACCACCGCGTAGATGTCGCCCTTCAGCGACGACGATGCTTCCGCCGATTCGAGCACCAGCGGCCGGTGAAACGCGTTGTCCTTCAGTTGCGCGCCGAGGCTGCGGTAACGGTCGAGCAGCGCCGCCGCATCGTCCGCGCCGAACGACAGCGCGCTCCAGCCCGTACACAGGGCCGCGACGAGCGCGTACCAGGCGCGGCGGGCGAGCCACGTGCCGCGCGGATGTCCGGATGTCTTCATTCTTGTGCTCCCGCCTGGCGCGCGATGGTCGCGCGCATGTGTCACAGAATACGCCTGGCCGCAGCGCAACATTGCACGCGAAAAGGCCGTTATCGACGCCGCTTCACCGGCACCGGCAACTGCGCGGCGGTGATCCGGATCAGCGCCGACAGCCATTCGCGATCGTCCCAGCGCTCGCCCGAGATGACGAGGTGCGGCTTCGCGCCCGGGTACGGCGAACCTTCCTCGCACGTGCCGAGAAACGCGCGGCCTTCGGGCGTCGGCTTGACGAACAGCCGATCGTCGCAGACGAGCGCCGCCATCTTGCCGTCGCAATAGATACCGTACTCGCCGAACATCTTGCGCGCCGATACCGTGCCGGCCGCCGCCATCTGCTCGACGATGAAATCGACTGTCCCCTGGCTCGATGCCATCCCTGCTCCTTGCAAAAGGTGTATGACCGCTGCGTGTGCCCGACCGTTCCGCCTGATCGGCGGATGCGCTGCGGTGCGTCATCCATTCGTCGGCGGAACGCGCATTCGGACGCATTCGGGCACGTGCAGGCATTCGCGGCCCGCAACACGCTGCGTGTCGTGACAGTCACATGACGGCGCGCGGCCGAGCGAGACGATCGCGATCGACGACGTAACAATGCGACAACGCCCGCCTACGAACGCAATGCCGACGGCGCGACGCCCAGCCAGCGATGAAAGCTGCGCCGCATGTTTTCGGTATCGCCGAAACCGCACTCGTTCGCCACGCGCTGCAGCGACGCGGCCCCGCTTTCGAGCGCCGCCCGAGCGGCTTCCACGCGCAGTTTCTCGACGGCCTTGGCCGGCGTGAGGCCGGTTTCCGTCTGGAACGCCCGCGCGAATTGGCGCGGGCTCATGCACGCCTGCTCGGCCAGGTCGCTCACGCGCAAGCGTGCGCCGAGATTGCGGCGAATGTGGTCGAGCAACGGCTTGAAGCGCCCTTGCGCGCTGTCCAGTTCGATCAGCGCCGAGAACTGCGACTGTCCGCCGGGGCGCCGGTAGTACACGACCAGACGTTTCGCGACGACGCGCGCCAGCCGCTCGCCGCGATCCTCGCCGATCAACGCGAGCGTCAGGTCGATGCCGGCCGTGATGCCGGCGCTCGTCCAGAACGGCCCGTCGTTCACATAGATGCGGTCGAGCGCGAGCCGCACCTGCGGAAACGCCCGGGCAAACCGCTCGCCGCAGCCCCAGTGCGTGGTCGCCAGCCGGCCGTCCAGCACACCGGCGGCGGCCAGCAGCAGGCTGCCCGAACAGACACTCGCCACCCGGATGCCGCGCGCCGCGCAGCGCCGCACGAACGCGCACGTCGCTGCGTCGGCCATCGCGGCATCGACGCCGTCGCCGCCCGCGACCAGCAACGTATCGAGGTCCGCCGCATCCGGCAAAGGCTCGGCGTGCCAGGTCACGCCCGACGAACTGCGCACCAACCCCGGCTGCGCCGCGACGATGCGAACCGCGTAATACGGTGCGCGCGCGTAGTCGGCCATCTCGAACGCGGAAACGGGCCCGGCGGCATCCAGCACCTGGAAACCGGGATACACGAGCATGGCGACGCGATGGGTCATGGCAGAAAGTGCGGGAGAAATGACATTGCGACGGACAGCGCGCGGCGCGATGCTACACGCCGCTCATACTTGGGGAGATCGTGATGGCCACCACGCCGTTCATCGTCGTATTCGCATTGTTCGATCATGTCACGCAGCTCGATTTCACCGGGCCGGACGAAGTGTTCTGGCGTCTGCCGGGCGCGCGGATCCGGCGAGCCTCGGTGCGCGGCGGATCGATTCGCGCGGACAGCGGCCTGACCGTTGCCGAGGTCGAGCGGCTCGCCGACATCGCGCACGCCGATCTCGTCTGCGTGCCGGGCGGGCTCGGCGTGATCGACGCGATCGCGGACGATGCATTCATCCGCGAGGTGCGCCGGCTCGCGCTCGGCGCCCGCTATGTTACCTCCGTGTGCAGCGGGTCGCTGGTGCTCGGCGCGGCCGGGTTGCTGCAAGGCCGGCGGGCCGCCTGCCACTGGGCGTGGCGCGACCTGCTGCCGCCGTTCGGCGCGATCGTCGACGAAGGCCGCGTGGTGCGCGACGGCCCGGTCGTCACGGGCGGCGGCGTCACCGCCGGCATCGACATGGCGCTCTCGGTGATGGCCGACCTGGCCGGCCCGGCCTACGCGCAAGCGGTGCAGCTCGGCATCGAATATGCGCCCGAGCCGCCGTTCGACTGCGGACGTCCCGAGCAGGCCGCGCCGGACATTCTCGCGTCGGTGTCCGCGCTGTTCGAGCGCGTGCGGCCCGATCGTCATGCGGTCGTGGCGCGTGCGGCGCAGCACCTTGCGCTACCCGACGCGAGCCGACAACCGGCATGACGCACGCGCGGCCCGTGCCGGATCGACGCGACGCCGTTACTTGTCTGCCGCAAACGCGCTCGACATCTGCCGCGCCCGCTTCACGTCGTCGCCGTGCAGGTAGATCGACGTCGTCGAGATCGACGCATGCCGCAGGTTGTCGCGCACGGTCGTCAGCTCCGCGCCGCGCGCCAACGCATGCGTCGCATGCGTATGACGCATCCAGTGCGGGCTCGCCTGCCGCAGCTTCTGCGCGAGCGCGGGGTTGTCGGCCTCGACCTGATCGGCCGTCTGCGTGAAGAAACGCTGCATCACCTTCCACAGCCGCACGCTCGTGATCGCGGCCGCGCCGTCTTCCGCGAGGCTCGCGATCAGCGGCGTATCGGGCCGCCAGCGCACCGGCGTGACCGGCAGCCGGCGTGCGACCAGGTAACGGTCGAGCGCCGTGCGCGCGAGCGGCGGCAGCGCGACGCGCGCGGCCTTGCCGCCCTTTCCGACCACCTTCAGCCACGCGTCGCCGTGCGCGTCCGTCTCGATGCCGCCGAGCGTCGCGCCGACCAGCTCGCTCGCGCGCAGCCCGGTCGCATAGCCGAAATCGAGAATGAAGCGCAGCCGTTGCGCGGCGGCCGGCGTCCAGCCCGACTGCGGCGCACCGGCCGCCGTGCCGGTGCGGAACTCGATCCCGTCGGCGATCGTGCGCACGAGCAGCCATTCGCCTTCGGTGAACGCGTGCGACGTGTCGAGTGCGTTCGCGCCGCGCGTGTCGCGCACCTTGACGCCCGCGAACGGATTCGCCAGCAGGTAGCGCTGCTCGATCAGCCAGCGAAACAACGCGCCGAGCACCGACAGCGTGTATGCCGCCGAACGCGCGGACAGCGCGCCCGAGAACGGCCGCCAGTCGGGCGCACCGCGCGGCCGCACGGGCCCGACCCAGCGTTCGTGCGGGCTCGGGCGCCGCACGAATGCGCGATACGCGACCGCGTCCTCGGTCGTCAGCGACGACAGCGCGCGGCCGCGCTCGACGATCGCCCACAGGATCAGCCGCTCCGCCTCCTTCCGGTACGCACGCCGCGTCGCGGCCGATTCGTGCAGCGACAGCCACGCGTGCACGGCCGCGTAATCGTTGTCCGCATCGAGCGTGCTGGTCGCACGCGGCGCGCGGAACGTGCCGGCCGAGCCGTCGACCTCGTGCGGCAGCTTCAACTGCTCCCACGGCACGATGCTGCCGCGCGGCGTCGCCGCGATCAGCGCGCGCGCCCGTTCGGTCAGGTCCGGATGCGCGGCGAAAAACGCCTCGATGTGCCGCGCACCGGCCACGCCGAGGCCCGCGATCGCACGCCACCACTGGCGCCGGCGCGGAATCCGCACCGTGAGATCGGCGAGCGTCGCGATCCCGTGCGCCCGCAGCGCGGCGACCGCACGCGCGGGCAGCCACAGGCCGACGTCGTCGCTGATCTGCGGGACCGGCGCGCGCGCATGACGCAGCAGTCCGATCGCTTCGGCGGCCGCCTTCGCCTCCCGAATACGCTCACCGTCGGGATGACCGAGACGCTCCGCGAGATCGGGCCGGCCGACCTGTCGCGCGACGCGCACGAGGCGGCGGCGAATCCCGCCGATCACGCCGCGCGCCGAGCGCCCTTCGCCGAGACGATCGGGCAGGTAGCGTTCGACGGCCTGGCGCACGGTCATGCCCGCGTACCATGCGCGCAGCGCGGCCAGTTCGTCGGCGTCGGGATAGCCTGCGGGCGCAGGCGCGGAATCGGAGGAAGGCAGTGAGGCGAGGCGCGGTTTCATGGGCGCCAGTTTGACAGAAGCGCGCGCGGCCGGATACGTCGCGCGCGGCGTTCCGGGGGCGGCGGGCACCTCGGCCGGGCACTCCGGGAGCAGATCGCGGCCAAGATGATCGCGCTGGCGATTGCCGAGCTGGACGAAGGCCGCATCGACACCGCGCTCGACGCAGGCAATTTCTCGGGCGACCTGTTGAACGGCATCGGCTACGACCTCGTCAACGCCGGCCTGAAGATCGATCGTGCGATGGCGATGATCGATGCGCGCCTCGCGCCGTCACTCGATGACCCGTATGCGCTCGACGGCAAGGGCTGAGCGCTCCATCGCCTCGGTCGCGACGACGAAGCGCTGACGCGGTTCGACCGGCCGATTCAGGATTCAGGGAGCGACGCCGCGCAACGCGTCACTCCTCGCCTTTCGCGCCCGGATTGAGCATCACGACGAAACCGGCCACGCCGACGACCAGCGCGACCGCGCCGCCACGCAGCGCCATCGCGTTGTCGAACAATAGCCCCGTCACGACGGCCATCATCCCCACGAGCGAGACGAACACGGCGATCGCCGCGACGACGATCCGGGATTGGCGGCGTATCATCGCGTCCCCTCCGGGTTACGCGGCCGCAGCCGCTACGTCGGCATCGTCGCCGCGAATCAGCAGCACCGGGCACTTCGAGCCGCGCACGAAGCGCTCGGCGACGCTGCCGAGCAGCACGCGCCGGATGCCGCGCCGCCCGTGCGTGCCGACCACCGCGAGATCGATCCCGCCTTCCTTCACGTAGCGCTGCAGGCGTTCCGAGATGTCCTCGCCGATGCTCTCCGTCTCGACGAGTTCGGCCTCGCCTTTCGCACCGGCGAGCGCGATGACCTGTTCGGCTTCGCGCAGTACCTTGCGCCCGTCGTCGCGCATTTCCTCGACGAGCGCGTGCGGATCGAAACGGCCCGCGTAAGTGAACAGCACCGACTTGTCGACCACATACACGGCACTGACTTGCGCGTCGCCTGCCAGCGCGACCTTTACGGCCTCGGCAAGCGCCAGTTTCGACGAAGCGCTGCCGTCGACGGCCACCATGATCTTCTTGTACATGCAAACCTCGCTGGGGTGAATTGCCGCGCGGCTGGGTGCGCGCGGCCCTGTCACCATCATCGGCGGACGGCGGGTTCGAATGTTGACGGCGATCAAGCGAGCGACCATGCCGGCTGCGACCGGCCGACGCAGGGCGCGGCACGTGCGCCGGAGCCCGCACCCTTGTGCGTCTTCGCGTATGCGGCGCGCGATACGCGTGCTTGTCGAACCCGCCGGCGCGCGACGGAATCCGCCGGGCCCGCGGCGGCCGCGCGCCGCCCGTGCGCACCGGAATCGAGCGGCCACCATGCCGAAGGCGCTATCATCGGATGTGCGACTTTCGTCCGGCCCTTATTTGCCGGCCCACTTTCAACTCGCTCAACCGACATGACAACGACTACCGAACGCGTGGACGGCGCCGCCCAGCATCTCGTCGCCGCCCGCCATGCCGGCTCGCCCGGCCCGCTGCTGCCCGATGCTCTGCGCCCCGACGACATCGACACCGCGCTCGCGATCCAGCAGCGCGTGGCCGACCTGCTCGGCGAATCCGTCGGCGGATGGAAATGCGCGCTGCCGCCGCCCGACCGCGTGATCCTCGCACCGATCTTCGCGTCGACGATCCGCGAGGCCGATGCGCCGTACCGCGTCGTCGGCGGCCCGATCGTGCGGATCGAACCGGAAATCGCGTTCGTGCTCGATCGCGACCTGCCCGCGCGCGAGCAGCCGTACGACGAACAGGACGTGCGCGACGTGATCCGCGAGGTGCGCATCGTGCTCGAGGTGCTCGGCTGCCGCTATGCGGAGCCCGCGCGCGCGTCGAAGTTCGAGCTGCTGGCCGACGGGCAATTCAACCAGGGGCTGTGCGTCGGCCCGGTCGTGCCCGACGGGCTGAACGTGCCGCTCGAGACGCTGGCGCTGTCGTTCGAAGGCGCGCTGAACCGCACGATCGACGGCCGCCATCCGGACGGCGATCCGCTGAAGCCGCTGGTGTGGCTCGTCAACTTCCTCGCATCGCGCGGCGACCCGGTGCGCGCCGGGCAGATCGTGACGACCGGATCGTACGCGGGCGCGATCGACGTGCCGCTCGGCGATGCGCTGACGGTTCGCTTCGGCGAGCTCGGCAGTTTGTCGGTGACGTTGACGGCCTGATGCACGCGGCGCGCGGGCACGGCTGACCGGGCCTGTCACTGATCGCTGATCGCTGGCCGCAGCGCGACGGCCGCGATCGTTGCGCGGCCGGGTTCGCGGCCGGTGTCAGGCGCGCGGCTGCGCGCACTGTCGTGACGGCAACGTCATCGCGGCCACGCCGGCAACGGCGCACGCGAGCCCGGGCCACGCCGATGCCGACCGCGATTCCCCGAGCAGCGCCATGCCGATGCCGATCGGCACGCGCAGACAGGCCTGCGCTGTCGTGCCGACCGAACCGAGCGTCTGCACGAGCCGAAAATAGATGACGAACGCGATCGCCGCCCGTGCCGGCAGCGATCGCGACGACGGATGAAGCGTCCACGGACGGTCGGCGGCGAGACTGGCAGGCACCAGCACGATCGCCCCGACGATCAGCGAGCCGGCGGGCGACATCCCCTTGAACGACCGCCCGTAGCACGCTGCGCCCCCCTGCATCTTCCGTACGACGTGATAACGTTGCACATCCCCGCGCGCACCGCGCCCTACCCCGTGGCATGCGCACCGCTTTCACGCCGATATCGAACATGTCGCTGACACCGCTTCCCGCCCTGCTCGACGAAACCCTGCGCACCGTCGTGCGCCGCTACCGGCTGCCGCCGCTCGACAGCGCGTCGTCGCCGGCCGACGCCGCGAACCCGGCCGCCACGCTTGCGATCGTGATCGAGGAAGCGCGCAGGATGCGAAGCGACGGGCACACGCCCGACGCGGCGCTGCGGCAGCGCTTCATCGACGCCCTCGCGCAGATGATCCGCGATGCGATGGATACGCATTCCGGCGATCCCGCGTTTCAGGCCGCGGTGCTGCGGCACGATGCGCCGAGCGTGCGCGAATACGCGTCGTTGTCGGCACACGCGGAGCAGGACCGTCGCGCGCTGCACTCGGCCGTCAACGCGATCGCGCACCCGGCCAAGCTCGAGCGCAGCGCCCGGCCGTGGCAACGCGACGGGCTCGCGCGGCTGCATGCGGCCGCCACCGGCGCGTCGTGGGCCGATCTGCACGACACGCTGCGGCACCTGCTCGCACTGCCCGACATGAAGACCGACCCGGCCTTCGAACAGGACATCGTCAAGCTGAAAGACAGCCCCGCGCTCGAACGCCTGCTGCGTGTCGACGCCCTGGCATCGGACGAGCACGTGCGCCGCTACCGTGCGCTGTGGGTCCGCCAGGGTCCGCTCGAAGGCAGCTCGGTCGCCGTTGCACAGGGCGTCGCATCGCAGCAGCGCGGCGCAGCCGTCGAAGCGCTGGCCGCGCAGGCGCTCGACGCGCTGGCCCGCAGGCTCGACGCCGTCGATGCACGCCGCACGTACCGGGTGGTGACGTCGATGCGCGTGCCGTCGTCGATACCGGGCCGGCACGATCGCGCGAAAACCGAATGGGATGCGATCCTGCTCGAACGCCCTCGCGGCGACGACCCGGCGCCCGCGTGGAACGTGCGCTTCCTCGTCGAAGCGAAAGCGTCCGCGGATGCCGCGACGACCGATCTGCCGCGGCTGCTGCGCGGCCTGACCCTGCTCGCGCAGGCCGACCCGGACACGATCTATTCGTTCGAGACGCACCAAGGCACGGTGCGCGTGCACGGCGCGTCGCTGCGGACGCTGACGACCGACGACGCCGCGCTGCAACGGGAAGTGCTCTATTGCTGCGATGCGTCCGCCGACGCGACGCCGCGCCTGCTGGGCGCCGCGAGCCGCATGCAGTTGCTGTCGGCGCAAGCCAGCCTCGAGTACGCGAGCGCGCTCGCGCAACAGCCGCACACCGTTCCCGACGGCCTCGGCGTCGTCTGGCACGCGCTGCTGACGATGCCGCAATGGCATGCGGTGCTGCACCAGTACCCGTCGTTGCGGCAGGTCCGCGAGCTGATGGTGGCGATCGACGACTTGCGGGCCGCGATCGACGAGGTCGATGAAGGCGGTGCGGCCAGCAGCGTGTACGCGTGACGCACGAAACGAGCCGCCGCGCGGCGGCCGGAACGCGCGGCCCGCTCAGTTGGTGAGCACGCCGAACGGCAGCGTCCATCCCGCCAGCCGGCCGCCATCCGCCCATCGATCCCCGGCCGCATCGCACGGCAGCAGAATCGGCGCGGCCGCGCATTCGAGCGTTTCCTTCGGCGTATGGCCGAACTCCGCCTTGAACAGCCGGTGGAAATACTTCTCGTCGGGAAAACCGTGCGCCCACGCGATCTCCGCGATGCGCTGATGCCGGCGCTGCGGGTCGCCGAGCACGTGGTACGCGTGACGCAGCCGCCGCCGCGTGATCTGCCGCATCACGCCGCCGTCTTCCTTGAACAGCTGGTAGAGCCGCGCTCTCGACACGCCGATGTCGCGGCAGATCCGGTCGGGATCGAGGTCGGGCTCCAGCAGATGCACGTCGATGTAGCGGCGGACCCGCTCGGCCAGCGCCCCGTCGATCGGGCCGCGTGCGTCGTGCAGCGCCTGAGCGGTCGGGGCAACCGCCGCGGCGAGCAGCAGCAGCATCGACTGGACGATGCTCGGGATCTCGTGCGTGCGCAGATTCGGCAGATTGCGGAACAGCGACAGCATGTGGTCGCCGAGCAGCCGCCCGACGCCGCTCGTCAGCGTCTGCCCGTGCGCCTGCGCCGCATGGCTCGGCAGCAGGTACCTGGGCACGACCAGGCTGATCACGTCGCCGGCCTCGACCCTGCAGTCGTTGATCTGCGCGACGTCGTACACGAACACATCGCCGGCGCCCTTGACCAGTTCGGGCCCGCCGGTGTGGCTGGCCATCCGGCCACCGAGCAGCAGCGTGAAGCGGATCGAATCCTGTCCGTCGAGGCGGATCCGCCGCGTGGTCCGATGAACCCGGTAGGCCGGCGCGCGCGATCGCCAGTGGCGGCCCGACAGGATCAGCGGGCCGAGTGCCGCACCGCTCGCTTCCGCGTCGAACACGCCGTGGCCGCCGTCGTCTTCCAGGCGGCAGTCGCACAGCATGTCCTTGACCCAGACGTGGAACCTGTCCCGCTCGGGGTAGTCGATGGTGCGAAACTTGAAAACGGGGACGAATGCCGCTTGGTCCATGACAGTGTTTTTATCGAGCCGACACGAGAGGATAGATCGGTTCGTCGATTATCGGACCAAATTGCGCCGGCGCAAGGCCGGCGCGGCACATCGTCCACCCAGGCGGTCGACGGGCGCCCCGCGACGGGCGCCGTCGTCGTCGCGGCCATCAGCGTTGCGGATGGCATTCCCAGTTGTTGTACGTCGGCCGATCGATCGGCGTGAGCCCCGGAATCATGAACACCGTACAGCCGAAGCGCCGCCCCTTGCCGGTCGTCGCGTCGTAACTCACCTTCTGGCCACCGAGCCCGTCCTTCTTCCCGTACTGCACGTTGGCGATCGTGATCTCGTCCGACGACGCGAGCCCGAGCGTCTTCGCGGTCGACGTCTGCACGTCGACCATGTTCATCTGCGTCGAACCGCACGCGGACAACACGAGGCCGGCGGCCGCCGCGCCCAGCGCCGTCCGCAAGGTGACGGCGCATTGCAGGATCTGCTTCATGGTTTCTCCTTCGAATTCCCGGTGGGGCACGATTACGAGCCCGGCGTAAAAAAGCTGGACTGGATCTGGCTGCCGACGTTCGCGACGAACGATTGCCAGACGAGCGCCATCGCCCCCGCGGCATTGACGGCCAGCGCCGGCCATGACCCGTCCTGCGGATCCAGCGTCGACGTGCTCCACGCCCCGTTCCGATAGCCGGCCACGAGGAGGAGCGACGCGTTCGGTGTGCCCGTGTCCTGCCAGGCGACGGTCACGTTGCCGGCCGCGTCGATCACCAGCGGCGGGTACTGGAGCGCCGCCCCGTTCAGGTGTTCCGTCAGCCGCTGCAGCGTCCCCCAGTTTCCGCCGGCATCGGACACGCTCGCCTGCAGGACCGCGCCCCCTTCCGCCCACATCGCGGCGGCTACGCCGTTTTCGTTGACGGCGAGCATCGGCGTCGCGATGAAACCCGTCGGCTCGACGATCGCCGGCGCAACCGGCTGCGAGGGCTGCCATCCGGTTCCGGCGACGTAGCGCTGCGACATCGTGGCGGTGTAGATCTTCCCGCCCGTCACGTCGAGTTGCCCCCAGAGCAGCGTGATGTTGCCCTTCGCGTCCATGCCGGCGACAGGCGAGATGATCGTCGTGAACAGGCTCGTATTCGATACGGCCTGGTTGACGTTGGTCCAGCCGTTGGTCGCGTCGTAGGTGGCCGTCCACAACGCCGACTTCGTATGGTTGGTCTGCCGCCACGCAAGCACCGCGCGGCCGGACGACAGGACCGACAGCATCGGCCTCACGTTGTCGGTATCGCCGGTCACCGCGCCCGGCCCGGTCTGCACCGGCATCTGGACCAGCGCCGTCGGCGACCACTGTCCGGCCTGCGTATAGCGCGTCCACGCGATGCGCGTGTCGAGCAGGCTGATCGACTGTGTCCATGTGACGAGCGCGTTGCCCTGGCTGTCCATGCCGGCCGAATAGGACGAACCGGCCATGTCCGGCACCAGTGCGACCGGGGTACCCCAACCGCCATTCGGGGTGTACGGGCGTGCCCACAGGGCGTACGTGTTGGGGCCCGGCGTCCACTCGGTCCAGAATGCGACCGCCTGCCCGCTCGCGTTGCCGACCAGTTGCGGCTGCACCCCGGTCAGCGAATTCATCGCATGCGAACCGTCGCTCGTGTCGAGCCGCGTCGCGCTTCCCCAACCCGAGCCCGGCACATAGCGCGCGCCCCACATCTCGTTGCCGGTCGTGCCGGCCGTGCCGTTGGTCATCCAGGTGGCGAGCGCGTTGCCGCTCGCGTCGATGGTCACGCTCGGCTCGCCTTCCGGCCCCTTGCCGTCCACCGCGGCGGCCTTCGACCAGCCGGCCTGCGGCTGCGTGGTCCCGCCACCCGTCGGCCCGCCATTCGAGCCGCCGTTCGAGCCGCCGTTCGAACCGCCGCCGGGCGAGGTCGAACCGGAAGGTGAACCGGGATTGTTCGGCGACGACAACGATGCGCCGCCGTTCGTGGCAACGTCGTCACCGCCGCATGCGGACAGCGCGAGCGCGGCTGCCATGACCATCCATGCAATGGGTTTCATCGGAATCCTCTTTTTCTCTTTCCGGCGTACTCTCGTCTGCCGTTCGCCGACACGCTGTACCGCACCGATCGGCTTCTTGATAAGCAATGCTATTGAACAGGCACGAAAACCGGCGTCCGTTCGCCCCCGTCATGCTCGGCTCCGCCGTGCGGATCGATGCGAACACCGCCCTCGGCAGACCGCCCCCGTCGGGCAGCGAGGACGACGACCGACGTCTATCGTCGAAGGTCCGTCGCTGCCGGCTGCATCTTAATTCAGGCGGTCCGGATTCAAGGTGGCGATGCGTCCACACTGAGTGGACTTCCATTTCGCCGGCCCGCCTGCGCGCGCTCGCGGCCAGGGCCGCGGGTGCGGTACGATACGCGCCGGGGCGAAACGCCTCACCTGAGAGACCCGGCCGCTGCGGCCCCACACCCGGCACAAGAAAAAAATGCCCAGAAACCCATTGCTGCACCGACACCTGTTCGCCGCGCTGGCGGCCGGCCTGTTCTGGATTCCGGCTGCCCATGCCAGCGGCGACGATGGCTGCTACGCGCCCACCACGCTCCGGCAGACCGCCTACTCGTGCGCCAACCTGCCGATGCTGAGCCCCGCGAACGACACGCGCATCAACGCGATGCTGATGATGGTCGACAGCGCCAAGGTCGCGCAGGCGTTTCCGGACCCGAAGACGATCCCCGCGAAAGACCGGATCAACCAGATCATCGTGCCGTTCCCGATGGACTTCTCCGGGTGGATCTACATCGGGCAGAAGGAGCCTGACACGACCGCCAAGGCCGACAACGCGGCGGATGGCGACGCGTCGTCGAACCGCTACGCCGACGGCGAAGGCAGCATCTGCCGCAGCATGAACTCGGGCGCCGACGCGTTCAACGACGCACTGGGCGGTGCCGGCGGCCTCCCCGCCGACGAAGCCGCACGCCTGCGCGCGGCCCGTGCCGACATCGCGCAGAAGACCTGCGCCGCCGGCGCCGCGAGCGCCGCGTGGACGAAACCGCCGGTCAAGTCGCCGCTCGGCCAGCAGTTCGCCGCGTATCTCGACGGCACGAACGCGTTCTACCGCGCCGACTTCCTCACCGCGACCCGGGCCTTCGCGAACGCGTCGCACAGCGCGAACCCGTGGCTGAAGGAAACCGGGCTCTACATGGCCGGGCGCGCGCAGCTGAACGCCGCGCAGGCCAACGTGTTCGACAACGACAACCCGACGCCGTCGCTCGACCGCGTGACGAAGGTGTCGCTCGACGCCGCGAATACGGTGTTTCGCACCTACCTGAAGATCTATCCGCAGGGACGCTACGCGACCTCCGCGAACGGGCTGTTGCGGCGGGTCGCGTGGCTCGGCGGCAACGTCACGCAGCAGGCCGACCTGTACGGCCACGCGCTCGCGCGCTGGTCGCCGGCGACGTCGAACGTGCCGCTGATCCAGCTGGCGAACGAACTCGACAGCAAGCTGCTGTTCGGCTCGGAATTCGACGCGCGCCAGATCCAGTCGCCGACCGTGCTCGCGACCGTCGACCTGCTGCGCATGCGCACGTCGGACAACAGCGATTCGAGCCGCAGCAAGCCACTGACCCTGGACGAGCTGCAGGCGCAGAAACCGCGCTTCGCGAACGCACCCGCGCTCTACGACTACCTGCTCGCGACCTGGTATGTCCAGATCGGCCACAAGCCGGACGCCGCGCTCGCCTTGCTGCCGCAGGCGCCCGCCGAGCCGCTCGACTACTTCGGCCTGAGCCAGCAGGCGCTGCGCGGGTTCGCGCTGGAGGATAGCGGCCAGGCCGACAAGGCGCGCCAGCTGTGGCGCGACCTGATCCCGCTCGCGAAATTCCGCTTCCAGCGCGAGGCGCTGGAACTCGCGCTCGCGATCAACCTGGAACAGGCCGGGCTCGTCAACGACGCGTTCGCCGACGATTCGCCCGTGCAGAACGCCGCGATCCGCGCCGTGCTGCTGCGGCGCGCCGCCAATGCGGACCTGCTGCGCGCGCAGGCACAAAACCCCGCGGCCGGCGGCGCGCTGCGCGACACCGCGCTGTACACGCTGCTGTACAAGGAACTCACGCGTTCGCACTACGCCGAGTTCATCGCCGATGCCGCGCTGGTGTCCGGCACGCCTGCCGATCCGTTGAAACCGTTCGTCGCGTCCGGTGCGAAAACCGAAGACGGCTACACGTGCCCGTCCGCGCGCGACATCGCGGCGATGCTCCAGCAGAATCCGGCCGACGCGAAAGGGTTGAACTGCCTCGCCGAGTTCGTGCGCGTCAACCCGCTCACGGCCAACCTCGAAGGCGATGTGGTGCCTCCGTGGATGCGCAACGCGTCGGCGGCGAACGCCGCGCGCGTGCCGCCGACGCTCGGCGCGGCGCCGTCGCAGTTCGCGGGCAAGCCGTACGAGCGGATGTCGAGCTACGTGACGGTGATGGCCGATGCGCAGGCGAACCCGAACGACCGCGCGTATGCGTACTACCGCGCGATCAGGTGCTACGCGCCGGCAGGCTCCAACGAATGCGGCGGCAAGGACGTGCCGAAGAACGTGCGCAAGCGCTGGTTCGATACGCTGAAGGCCAGCTACGCGGGCAGCGTGTGGGCGCAGAAACTCCGCTACTACTGGTAAGCGCCGCGTGAAGCGTGTCGCGTATGTCGCGTATGTCACGTGTATGGCGCTGTTGCTGGCCGGACGCGTCGCGCTGGCCGGCACCGTCGATGCCGCGCAGTACGACACGTTCTGGTTGTGGGCGGGCGTGAAACCGCAGGCGGTCGTGCGCGGCGCCCGCGCCGTCTACGTGCTGCAAGGGCAGATCGAGGCATCGCCGCGGGACGAGTCGCAAGTACGCGTCATCGCGCAGGGCGTCGCGCTGCCACCCGCGCCGCATGCGCGCGTGTGGCTCGTCTATCGTGCGCATACGCTGCGCTGGACGCCGCGCGTCACGCAGATCATGCTCGCGCAACTCGAACGCTGGCGCGCGTCGGGTCGCACGATCACCGGTATCCAGATCGACTTCGATGCACGCACGCGCCACCTGCAGGACTACCTCGAATTCCTGCGGACGCTGCGCGAGACGCTGCCCGCCGATTGCCGGCTGAGCATCACGGGGCTGCTCGACTGGAGCAGCCGCATCGATACCGACCAGGTCAACCAGCTCAGGGGAATCGTCGACGAAGTCGTCGTGCAGACCTACCAGGGCCGCCGCACGATCCCCGACTACGCGGACTACCTGCCGCGCGTCGCGCGGCTGCAATTGCCGTTTCGCATCGGCATCATCCAGGGCGGCGAATGGGATGCGCCGCCCTACCTCGCGGCAAACCCGTGGTTCCGCGGTTATGTCGTGTTCCTGCGCAACGCATAGCGGGAAACACGCGACGACGTCGATCGTTCCCGCGCCCCGGATTCATTCCGGGCGCGGCGAACCCGCATCCACGTACACCCACGCGCTGACGCCCGATTCCAGCACCACGCGATCGCGGCGATACGCGTCGACTTCGTAGTCGTCCGCGTGCTGCAGTTCCTCGCGCGTGATCGCGAACACGGTGCCCGTGACGCGGTCGCCCGGTCGGCCGGTATAAGCCACCACCGGATGATGCGTCTTCCCGCTCGTCGCGACCACCTCCTGATCGTCGATCTTCAGCATCGTCATCGCGTAACCGGGCATCGCATCCTCGCGACCGTCGAGCTTGCGGCCGAAGGTGGCGAGCTGCACCGGTTCGAGTTGCAGCGTGCCATAGGAAAAGAGGTGCTCGGAGAAAGTCGGGGCGGTGCTGGACATGATTGAGCTCGACAAAAAACAGGACAAACGAAACGTAACGCAGATCGCCCGCAGGCTTACGCGCCACCCGAGATCGCGCCGCCGAGCCCGGCAAGCGCAATCACGAGCAGCGCACCCGCCGACGAGGCCGTGATCCATCGTTGCTTGCGGTGAATCAGCGGATGGTTGATCGCGGCCATGTAGCCGGTCATGATCGTGAAATCGACCGCGATCCAAAGCACGGCCAGGATGGCCAGGCTCACGCGGGAATCCGGCGTGATGCCGACGAACTGCGGAAAGAATGCGACGAAGAACAGCAGGTCCTTCGGGTTCGCGATGCCGACGAGAAAGCCGCGCACCACACCCGGCAAGCGCCACGCCTGCGACGCCGGTTCGCCTGGCGCGGCACCGTTGGCGCCGCGCGTACGTCCGGCGCGCCATTCGCCGAGCAGCGTCCGGACGGCCAGCACCGCGATGAAGACGCAACCCGCCACGTGCAACCCCGTGAGCAGGCGATCGCTGACGAGCACGACGCCGAACACCATCAGCATCGCCCCCGCGATCATCACGAGGCTCGCGGCATTCGCGCCCACCGCGGTCAGCATGCCCTGGCGGAACCCGCGCCGCGCGACGGTGCCGACCACGAGCATGACGACGGGGCCGGGCGTCGCGATGAGCAGCACGATCGCGGCGAGATAGGCGAACAGCAGCGAGTAATGGAGTGCCATGACAAAAAGTTGTTGGATGGATCGACGCGCGTGCGCGCTACGATGGCATCATCGGGATTCAGCGCGGCGGATTGCACGGTTTTTTGCAGTATGGCGTGCCCGGCCCGCTGCTGAAAAACGGAAAATCCTGTCGAATGACATGAGTTTTATTCATATTCAAGCCCCGTGAAGACCAAACCGCTTCCCCCTGTCTACGCATTGCGCGCATTCGAAAGCGCCGCGCGCACCGGCTCGTTTACGCTTGCCGCCGAGGAACTGAGCCTCACGCAGAGCGCGGTGAGCAAGCACGTCAGGACGCTCGAGGCCTACTTCGGCCGGAAACTGTTCGTCCGGCGCGGGCCCAGGATGACCGTGACGGCGGAAGCGCAGATCTTCGCGTCGGGCCTGCGGCGCGGCTTCCGGCAGATCGAGGAAGCCTGCATGCTGTTCCAGTCGCAACGCGACGTGCTGCGGCTCAAGGCGCCGTCCACGCTCACGATGCGCTGGCTGCTCGACGCGCTGGCCGCCTTTCGCGACACGCGGCCCGCATTCGAGGTGCAGATCGCGAGCGTGTGGATGGATGTCGACACCGTCGATTTCTTCAGCGAATCCTACGATTGCGCGATCCTGCTCGGCACGGGCAAGTTCGGCGAGGCCACGCAGTGCGTGAAGCTGTTCGACGAATGGCTGATTCCGGTGTGCTCGCGTGCGACCGCGACGGTCGCACGCACGAATCCGGCGGCGTGCGAGCTGATCCACCCGTCGCCCGACCGGCGCGACTGGCGCCGCTGGCTCAAGGGCAGCGGGCACGACCTGGACGTGGACATCACGCGCGGGCAGGTGTTCGACATGCTCGAACAGGGCATCGCGGCGGCCATCGCCGGCCACGGCATCTCGATCGGCGATCTCGCGCTGTGCGCGACGGCAATCGACGAGAAGCAGCTCGTGCTGCCGTTCAAGACGGCCGTCAATACCGGCGACGCGTACTACCTCGTCTGGCCGGAAGACTCCGGCAAAGCCGCGCAGGTGCGCGAACTCCTCGCGTTCCTGGAAGGCCGGATGCCGCGCCTGACGTTTCCGGGCATCCGCTTCAACGGGCCGGGCTGAACCCTGCGGCCGGCGAACCGGCCGCCTGGCCGACGGCGCGACGGGGCTGACGGGCGCTACCGGCCACGGTTACCGGGTGCCGCCAGCCCTCCAAACAAAGCGCAGCCCGCCGAAGCGGGCCTGCGCCGAGCGTCACGGTTACGCCTGCACGAAAGCCAGCAGGTCGGCGTTGAGGACGTCCGCGTTGACCGTCAGCATCCCGTGCGAATAGCCCGGATAGGTTTTCAGCGTGCCGTTCTTCAGCAGCTTGATCGACTTCAGCGCGGCATCCGCGATCGGCACGATCTGGTCGTCCTCGCCATGCAGCACGAGCGTCGGGACGGAGATCGACTTCAGGTCTTCGGTCTGGTCCGTTTCCGAAAACGCCTTGATGCCTTCGTAATGCGCTTTGGCGCTGCCTTCCATCCCCTGCCGCCACCAGTTCCGGATGACGCCCTGATGCACGGTTGCACCTTCGCGGTTGAACCCGTAGAACGGGCCGCTCGGTACATCGAGGAAGAACTGCGCGCGATTGTCGGCGAGCGCTTTCCGGAAACCGTCGAACACCTCGAGCGGCAAGCCTTCGGGGTTCGAATCGGTTTTCAGCATCAGCGGCGGCACCGCGCTGACCAGCACCGCCTTCGCGACGCGGCCGGCCGGCTCGCCGTGCTTCGCGACGTAGCGTGCCACTTCGCCGCCGCCGGTCGAATGACCGATATGCACCGCATTGCGCAGGTCGAGCGCTTCGACGACCGCGAACGCATCGGCCGCGTAGTGATCCATGTCGTGGCCGTCCGACACCTGCGCCGACCGGCCGTGGCCGCGCCGGTCGTGCGCAATCACGCGATAGCCCTTCTGGACGAAGAAGAGCATCTGCGCATCCCAGTCGTCGCTCGACAGCGGCCAGCCATGGTGGAACATGATGGGCTGCGCGTCCTTCGGGCCCCAGTCCTTGTAGAAAATCTCGACGTGATCCTTCGTTGTGACGTATGGCATCGCGATGCTCCTGTGACGTGGATGAACATGGCACACTGGCCGGGAGCCATTATCGGACAGTATTGTCAAACGATGACGCCACGATGCAAGCGGCCGTAAACAATCCGACCAACGTGCCCCCCTCCCCCGCCCGAAGGGCGAACGATGGCGCTGCGTCAACTGTATAAGGCTGGACTGGACCGAACAGACAGCGTCAGATCGTCTGACTCGGTTCGGCCAAGAACGGTCGATCGACACGGCGCCTAGATCGCTGACAATCGGGGCGCATTCACCAAATTGGTAGTTGCGGTCCTGAACGCTCCGGTACGTAGAATTTTGAATATCACGTGGTGGCGCACGCATAACTACCTAGCCCAATAGTTGCGTAGGCCGTCCGATGCTGACTCATGCTAGTCTCCGAAGACGAAAGGGAGGCTTTCATGCAACGAACGATCGCGTACCGCGGCTTCGAGATTCAGGTCGAATTGACTCCGGCTGCTGATGAGGACACCTTTGACGTGACCTTTCAGATTAAAGGCGCCACAAACCTCGAAGTGCTCGGCGCGCGGGGAGGCCGCATCTCGTTGCGCAACGGCCCTTTTACTGAGCGATGGGCCTATCTGGTAGCCGAAATCGCCGGCCAAGCTGCTATCGACGTGTTACTCGGTCCCGTCGACTGATTCCATGTTTGTTTCCCGATGCAATACTCTCAGTGATCGCATAGGGGACGGCGCTATTGCACTGGCTATATCAGCGATGTGGGTTTGCCGCCCGTTGCGGCGCCGATGGATTTCGCGGGGTGGTTCGAAGCCTATGTGGGCGGTAGCTGGCCGACCTTCGATCCGCGAAACAACGCGCCGCGTATTGGACGTGTTTTGATGGCATACGGGCGCGATGCCGCGGATGTCGCGATCAGCAATGCATTCGGGGCCGCCGTGCTAACGCACTTCAAGGTGCACTGCGACCAGTAAGGACCGAGCTACGATCCTGCCGACGCTGAGCCGGCGCGGAAATGTACGGATAGGATGCGTCGCGTGGCAACGTCGCCGTTCGAATCGAACGGTGAATTGCGCAGAGCTGAGCGTTCGTGGCGCAACGTCCTAAGACTGGTCAAAGCATTGAGCCCCCCCCAGCGGCCGCTTTGGAGAAGGTTGAATGCCCGTTGTGGGTCGATCACGGCCCTTGATGAAGTGACGGTGAACAGGCCCATCAGGAACGACGACGGACCCATCACCGACACCGTGACCAGCATCAGGTTGCGCCGAGCGTGCCGCAGATCACCGCGCCGAGCGGACGGGCCGCGGGTCCCGCCCAGAAGCTCACCAGCGACGCGGTCGGGTCGAGCGACGGAAAGAACAGCTTCGGAGATCGTCGCCGCGACGACACCGTACAACGCGAAGTCGAACCATTCCAGCGCCGTGCCGAAGGTGGCGCGCGCCACCGCGCGACGGACCATCAGGTGAGCCTGGGGGGGGCGCTCGGGCACAGTTCGAGCGCCGATTGTGGGCGCGATCGGCAGGCCAGCCACGCCACGGCCCGCGAAGACGATCCGATAGCGCTGCCCCTTGCTCGCCATAACGTGAAATCTCTCGATGCGCTGGGGCGGCTAGATGACCAAACGACCCTACTGGCGGCAATCAAAAGCTTTTGGTCAGGCCTACCCCCAAGGTACGGCCGCGACCGACCGAAACCAGTTGCATGCCGGAGTACAGGCTGCCGAAGGTTTCATAGCGTTTGTCGAAAAGATTCCGGCCGAACAGATAGACTTCGAGATCCTTGTTTTTCCATCCAATCTGGGCATTCACAAGGCTATAGGCATCAAGGTAATAAGATTTGTCGATATCCGCGGTGCGCTTGCCTGTGTATTGGTATTGAAGGTCGGCGGAGAGCTTGCCCGGCAAATGAATCGCCTTGGCTGAGGTTTCGTATTGCAGCCCGGCCGTCGCCGTCCATTTCGGTGTGTTCGGAACAGGATTGCCAGTGACCGTATTGACCGCGGCGCCGTTGGCTCCGAGTTCGCTATGGATGTAGCCGACGCCCCCGGAGAAGCTCAAGCCTTCAGCGATGAGCGCGCGCGCCTGCAATTCGAAACCACTGGTCTTGTAGTCCTGATATGTTGTCCGAAAGGCGCCAAGCGAAGGATCGAGATAGGACATGACACCGTTCTTGATGTCGTTGTGATAGACGCTGGCATCGATCTGAAGACGATGGCTAAGAAGATCGGCCTTGACGCCCGCTTCGTAAGTCCACCCCAAAGCGGCCGGATAGGGGTTGCCCACGATGCCATCGACAGGATAGCTAAAGAGCGGGTACACCCGTGACGCGTGACCACGAGCAACCGACACGTAGCTTTGAATGTCGTTCGTCCACTTGAAGGATAGTGCTACCCGACCTGTCGGATAGGTTTGCGACGTTGAGTTGGAGCCGGTCAGCGAAGCGAGGCCCAGGGAGTTGCCCTGCTTCATCTCGATATTGTCATGGCTTACCCGGCCGCCGATCGAGAACTCCCAGCGGTTCGCAAAGGGGATCGAAACGTCCCCGAACAGTCCTAGGTTGGTCGTATCGAGATTGCTTTTCATCGCGACTGAGCCGGAATACGGAGGCGGCGCGCACTGCGTACTGCTGCACCAGCGTATGCCGTTGGTTCGCATGGCACTGGCACCGACGACCCAGCGAACCGGGGCACCCTCGAGTGAATTCAGCCGAATCTCCTGGCTGAAGATGTTCTCCTGATCCGTTGAGTGGCCCACGTTACTGGATGCGGGGAACCCGATCGCGTCATAGACAAGTTTGTCCACGAGATCGAGTTCGCTTTCCAGCTTGTTGTGCTGGTAGGAACTGATGGAAGTGAGCTGGAAATTCTTGAAAAAATGCTCGACGGTCACGGTGGCGCCCGCTTGCGTTGTCTTCAAGTCCGGCTCGGTCAGGATGCCACTGGTCGGAAACTGACTGGCGCTACGCAGGACATAGAGCGGGGAGTTAGCCTGATCATGCAGATAGTTACCCGTCACTGTGATGATCGTGTCGTCCAGCCCCGTGAAGCGTAGTCCTCCACGGAATGCACCGATGTCGCGCTTGCCCAGCTTGTCGGTGTAACGGCTACTGATATCGCCATTCTCATGGCCGTAACGGATCGCCATCCGTCCGTCAAGTTGTCCGGGCACGATATTGCCGCCAAGAACTGCCTCGCCCATGCGATAGCCGTGTTCGCCGACCTCGGTTGTCACGTGAACATCCCGAGTTCCGTCAGGCTGCTTCGTGACAACGTTGATAGCGCCACCCAGTGCATTGGTTCCCCATAGCGTGCCTTGGGGACCGCGCAGCACTTCGATATGGTCGACGTCGAGCAACATGTTCGACGCGCTCATCATGCTGTTCGGCACACCATCGACATTGAATGCGATCGTGCCATCGGAGTAGTTGGCAGGCGTCCCAAGTGAACTGACACCGCGAATTGAGAACCACTGGGAGCCTGTGGCGCGGCTGACCCATTGCACATTGGGCGCATGGCCGGCGATAGCCACACCTGGATCGAAGGGCGATTCCTTCAGGGTCTTCGCCTGCAGAACCGTGATGCTTTCAGGCACATCCTGAAGGCGTTCGGTCGTTTTCCGGGCGGTGACCGTGACGGGCTCGAGGACCGTGCTCTCTGCGCTCGATGCCGACGTACCGCTATCCGGCGACTCAGTGGTTGATTGCGCTTGCTTTCCTTCGGTAGCGAACACGTCTGGAGCAGCGACGGCGACGGCTGCGGCAATCGTTGCGTTGAGCAATGTATGTCGGACGGTACGGACGACACGCAAGCCACACGCCGGGAGCCCTTCGCGCATCGCATCGATCGAGCCTGAACTTCTGCCAAGGGATTGATGAAAGGGAGAGCGATGTACCGCACATTGCCCTTCAATATGAGGCGTGTTAGACATTAAACGAGACTCATTTGCATTATCGGGATCGTCAATTTACCGATTCGCCGACACACCTCCGTAGCGAGATTTGGCCAATTCCTTGTTCAATCAGGCCAAGTGTATGTCTTTCCATCGAGATGGCCGTATTGCGAAATAAATTGACTAGATTTCGCAATGTAGAAGTGTGGCTGCACGGGTAGGCTGCGCCTCATCGTGGCCTGCCATGCCTGTTCTCTGGCCGGCCGAGAACTTCGTCCTTCCCGAGGAATACCTGTGCACTCACATATCATCGGTAGATCGGCCATGCGCGGCCGTTCAAGCGCCATTTCGATCCCCTTTGCTCGAGCGGGGCGCGCATGAGCACCGCCGCTATCTCCCGTACCAAACCCATTGTCATAAGCGTTGTTGGGCTGGTCGTGGTCTTCGGCCTGCTGTATGCCTGGCGCGCTGTTCGAAGCGGCGGCGCAGAACAACAGGCCATGCCGCCGATGCCTGTCTCGACGATCCGCGCAGAGCCTCGCAGTGTGGCCGACGAGTGGCAGGCCGTTGGCAGCCTGCAAGCCGTGCATGACGTGCTGCTGGCTCCCGATACCTCGGGGCGGGTGACCGCCGTCAATTTCGACGCAGGCCAGTCCGTGAAGGAAGGGGCGGTGCTGATTCAGCTCTACGATGCCCCCGAACAAGCGGATCGTGCCGCTGCCGTGGCCAAAGCCGATTTCGCCCAGTTGCAACTCAGGCGTTCGCAAGCGTTGGCGCCTACCGGCGCGGAACCGCGCGAATTGCTCGAACAACATAAGGCGGACGCTGCCCAGACTGCCGCGGCAGTCCGGCAACTGGACGCACGCATTCAGCAAAAGTCGATTCGCGCGCCGTTCTCCGGTCAGTTAGGTATCCGGCGGATCAACCTGGGTCAGTATCTCAATGCCGGTGACGCGATCGCCACGCTGACCCAGCTCGATCCGCTCTATGTCAACTTCACGTTGCCGCAGCAGGATATGCCCAGGCTGACGTCGGGCGCACCGGTTCAGGTAACGGTGGATGCTGTGCCGGGGCGGGTATTCACCGCCAGGATCAGCGCCATCGAACCGCGTATCGATGGAGAAACCCGCAATGTGGCCGTTCAGGCACTGTTGCCCAATACCGACCGGTTGCTGAAACCCGGCATGTATGTGACGGCGCGGCTGGTATTGCCCGCCACGACGGACAATATCGTATTGCCGCTGACGGCGATCCAGACTTCGGCCTCCGGTGACAGCGTGGTGGTCGTGAAAGGGGCCGACGCGCAGGGAGTCGGCAAGGCGGTTGCCGTGCCGGTCATCACCGGCCGCCGGCTCGGGGAGGAGGTTCTGGTATCCCAAGGCATCAAGCCTGGCGACATCGTGGTGATGGCTGGCCAGAACCGTCTTCCGCCCGGTGCGACCGTAAAAATCAACGGCACGCCCCCTTCGGCAACGGCGACACCTGACGCCCCGGCCGTTGTGTCCTCCAGCGCCAGCGCGCGGTAAAGGAAACCACGCCATGCGCTTTACAGACATCTTCATCCGTCGACCCATCCTGGCACTGGTCGTCAGCCTGCTCATTCTGTTGATGGGCGCCACGTCGATTTTCCTGTTGCCTGTGCGGCAATACCCCTATCTCGAAAACGCCACCATCACGGTCAGTACCACGCTTCCGGGGGCAACCCAGGACGTGATGCAGGGTTTCGTGACCACGCCGATCGCGCAGTCCATCGCCACGGCCAGCGGCATTGAATACCTGAGTTCGACTACCACGCAAGGCAAGAGCGAGATCAAGGCGCGATTGGTGCTCAACGCCAACGCCGATCGAGCGATGACCGAAATCCTTGCCAAGGTGCAGCAGGTCAAGTACCAGTTGCCGGCAGGCATCACCGATCCGGTCATCAGCAAGTCCACCGAGGGCGGTACAGCCGTGCAATACATCGCCTTCTACAGCAAGACGCTGTCGATCCCGCAAGTGACGGATTTCGCGTCGCGGGTTGCGCAACCTCTGCTCACCAGCATTCCGGGGGTGGCCTCGGCGGACGTCTATGGCGGCCAGACGCTGGCCATGCGCATCTGGATCGACCCGGTGAGGTTGGCCGCGCGCGGGCTGTCGGCCGGCGAGATATCGGCCGCGCTGCGCGCCAACAACGTGCAGGCCGCGCCGGGCCAGCTCAAGAGCGCGCTGACCGTCACCAACATCAGCGCGGCCACCGATTTGCGCAGCGTCGAGGACTTCCGCCAGATGGTCGTGAAGTCGAGCGCCGGCGGAGGCGTCGTGCGGTTGTCAGATGTCGCCACCGTGGAAATAGGTGGCCAAAACTACAATAGCCTCTCGTTCGCCACCGGCATACCCGCGATATTCGTCGCCATCCAGCCGACGCCGGCCGGGAATCCACTGGAGATCGTCAAGCAGGCCAACGAACTGCTGACCAGGATTCGTGCAATGGCGCCCCCAGGACTGACGGTAGCGCCGAACTACAATGTCGCGCGCTTCGTCAATGCTTCGATCGAGGAAGTCAAACACACGCTGGTGGAAGCCATCGTGATCGTGATCGCGGTGATCTTCCTGTTCCTCGGCACGTTCCGCGCGGTGATCATTCCGGTCGTCACCATTCCGTTGTCGCTGGTCGGTACCGCTGCGTTGATGCTGGTCTGCGGTTTTTCGATCAACCTGTTGACCCTGCTGGCGATGGTGCTGGCGATCGGTCTGGTGGTAGACGATGCCATCGTCGTGGTGGAGAACATCCATCGACACATTGAGGAGGGGCTGACACCTGTGCGCGCGGCCCTGCTCGGCGCACGCGAAATCGTCGGGCCGGTGATCGCCATGACTATCACATTGGCGGCGGTCTATGCGCCAATCGGCATGATGGGTGGACTGACCGGCGCGCTGTTCAAGGAGTTCGCCTTCACATTGGCCGGCTCGGTCATCGTCTCGGGAGTAGTCGCGCTGACGCTCTCGCCGGTGATGAGCTCGATGCTGCTCAGTTCCAGGCAGGGCGAGGGACGGCTGGCGAAGCGGGTCGAGCACTACATGGAAGGGCTGACGGCGTTCTATGGGCGCCTGCTGGCCCGCACGCTAGCCGCTCGCGGTGCGGTGCTGCTGGTCGGTGTGGCCGTGCTGGCCGCCATCGCGGTGCTGTTCACCGGCACTCGCCGCGAATTGGCGCCGACCGAGGATCAAGGCGCCGTCATCGTCGTCACCAAGGCCCCGCAATATGCGGGCGTCGGCTACACCGCCCGCTATGCTCAGCAGATCGAAAAGCTGTTCGAGCAGATTCCCGAGTTCGACAGCAGCTTCATGAACATCGGCGACTCCGCCGGTGGCCAGAACATGATGCTGGGTGGCGCGATCCTCAAGGACTGGTCGAAACGCAAGCGGTCGGCCACCGAGATCCAGGGGCAGATTCAAGCCGCCGGCGGCGCCATCGACGGCGAGACGTTGACCGCCGTGCAGTTGCCCCCGCTACCGGGTTCCAGCGGCGGCCTGCCGGTGCAGATGGTGCTGCGCTCGCCCGACGACTTCAAGACGCTGTACGAGACCGGCGAGAAGATCAAGGCAGCGGCCTATGCCAGCGGTCTGTTCCTCTACGTGCAGAACGACCTGTCCTACGACAGCCCGCAGGCGCACATCACGATCGACAATGCGAAGGCCAGCGAAATGGGGGTGACCATGCAGTCTGTCGCCGATACCCTTGCCGTGCTGGTCGGCGAAAACTACGTCAATCGCTTCAACTTCCACGACCGCTCCTATGACGTGATTCCGCAAGTGCGCGGCGCCGAGCGTATGACACCGGAAGACCTCGGGCGTTTCTATGTCAAAACGACCTCCGGCGCACTGGTGCCATTGTCAACCGTGACGCATGTCGAGATGCGCCCGCAAGCGAACCAGCTCACCCAGTTCGGCCAGATGAATTCGACCACGCTCGAAATGCTGCCGGCGCCGGGCGTGAGCATGGGCGAGGCTGTGAAGTTCCTGCAATCGCAGCCGCTGCCGCCCGGCACCAGTGTGGACTGGCTCAGCGACAGCCGCCAGTTCGTGCAGGAAGGCAACCGTCTGCTGATCTCATTCTGCTTCGCGCTGGTGGTGATCTTCCTGGTGCTGGCGGCGCAATTCGAGAGCCTGCGCGATCCGCTGGTGATCCTGGTGACGGTGCCGCTGGCGGTTTGCGGCGCACTGGTGCCGCTGTGGCTGGGCTTTGCCACGCTCAATATCTACACCCAGATCGGATTGGTCACCTTGATCGGCCTGATCTCCAAGCACGGCATCCTGATGGTCACTTTCGCCAACCATATCCAGCACCACGAAAACCTGAGCCGCATCGAGGCGATCGAGAAGGCCGCGGCGGTGCGGATGCGTCCCGTGCTGATGACCACCGCGGCAATGGTCGCCGGCCTTGTGCCGCTGTTGTTTGCAGACGGCGCAGGCTCGGCCAGCCGGTTCTCCATCGGCATCGTGGTGGTGATGGGCATGATGGTCGGCACCTTCTTCACGCTGTTCGTACTACCCACCATCTACAGCTTCATTGCCAAGGATCACCGGGTAACAGCGGAAAGTTCTCGCGCCCGCGAACTCGCTACTGCGGAGGCTCCCGATGTCGCCCTTTAAACCGGTTCCTGCGATGCCTGTTGTGTCGCGTCCGGCGACGCTTCCCTCTCCGCGCGCTGCCTTCATGGCAGTGGCCGTTGCCGTTATCACCGCAGGTTGCGCCAGCGGCCCCGATTACCACGCGCCGGCCTTACCGGAAACCGCTGCAGGCCCCTTCGTCAGTCGCCCATCCAATACGGATGTTGCCGAAGCACTGCCCGCGAACTGGTGGAAGCTGTATGACGACCCCGCGCTCGACAAGCTGGTGCAGGAAGCCTTGTCGGCCAATCCCAACCTGCGCGTGGCGATGGCCAACCTCGATCGCGCGCGGGCCATCTACACGGAAGCGCGCAGCGGGCAATTCCCTTCGACCAGTATGTCAGGAGGCGTGGGATACGGGCGCGATCAGACCACGTGGTCCGGCACCGGCCAGGCCCCCGCGCAATGGAGCTACAGCGCGGGCCTCGACGTCTCCTATGAACTCGATCTGTTCGGTCGGGTCAGGCGCGACATCGAGGCTGCTCGCGACGACACCGATGCAGTCGCCGCCGCCTACGATGCCGCCAGGGTCGTTGTTGTTGCGGAGACGACGCGGGCCTATGTGGACGCCTGCAGCTACGGTGAGTCCATCGGCGTGGCGCGCTCGTCCGTCGAACTGGCCCAGCGCAGCCTGGATCTCATCGACAGACAGGCGCACGCGGGCTCGGCGTCGCATCTGGATGTGGAACGGGCTGGCGTCACGCTGGCCCAGGCACAGTCCGCATTGCCGCCCTTGCAAGGCCAGCGCGAAGCCGCACTGTTCGAGCTGGCCGCGTTGACGGGGCGCACGCCCTCGCAAGTGCCGGAACCGGCGCGTGACTGCACCAAGGCGCCCGAGATTTCCGGTGCGTTGCCGGTCGGCGATGGCACTGCGCTGCTGCGTCGTCGCCCCGACGTGCGTCAGGCCGAGCGCCAACTGGCGGCGGATACCGCCCGCATCGGCGTGGCCGTGGCGGATCTCTATCCGCGTGTCACGCTGGGAGCTTCGGGTAACTACCTGCGCAACGACTACCTGAAAGGCAATCGCACCTTGTCCTTCTCTTTTGGGCCACTCATCTCGTGGACGTTCCCCAACATGATGGTGGCTCGCAGTCGCATTGCGCAGGCGAAGGCACAAAGCGCGGCGTCGCTGGCCAGCTTCGACGGTGCCGTGCTGAATGCACTGAAGGAGTCGGAGCAATCGTTGAGCGCCTATGGCGCGGCGATGCAGCAGCGCGATGCGCTGGTAGAGGCGCGTAACCGTGCCGAGAATGCCTTCCGGCTGGCCGACCAGCGCTACCGCGCCGGCTCCATCAGCTACCTCGACGTGATCGTGGCACAGACCAGTCTGATCGACGCGAAAGCCCAGGTGGCCGCTGCTGACCAGCGAGTCGGTTCTGCGCGAGTCAGCGTATTCAAGGCGCTTGGCGGTGGCTGGGAACAGGCCAGTACGCAGTAATGCTGAGGGCATCGGCGCGTGAGCGATCTCACCGTCGCGCCGATGTCTGATGCCAACCATTAGCCACGCGGCTCCGCGTTGTCGCGAACAACCGGAAGTTCTGCATAGCGAAGGAATACGGATATGGACCCGCACGACGACCCGCCTCGGATCATTGACCTGATTACATCATTCGGTAGCAAGAGCCTGCCGTCTGGCAAACACACGATGAAGCACACCACATCAGCCTGTCCCGCGACCACACCGCCGATGTCGTCTCAGGAACAACGATTGGCGGCCAGCCGACTGCGACCGACGATCGCTCGTACCCGTGTCCTGTCCGTACTGGAACAGGCGGCGCCGCGCTGTCTCGATGCCAGTCAAATGTATCGCATCCTCTGCACGCAACTTGACAGCCTCAAACCGGCCTCGATCTACCGTGCGCTGAATGATTTATGGACCTCCGGCTTGCTGGTCCGTACGGAGGGCGCACAAGGCCGCGCACTCTACGCGCTCAAGCCGGACAGGAAGAACCTTCAGAACGACACCGTGCGCTGCCACTGTGGCGCGCGATTGGTTTTTATTGAGGATCGGGCATTGCACGAGCATCTCCGATCACTGGCGACCAAGGAAGGCTTCGATCTCGACAACGAGCCAGCTTTTACCATCACCGTGACGTGTGCGGAATGTCGGCCGTTCCGCAGGAGAAGAGAATAGGTGACCTTAAACCGAGGTCGCCCGATCTGACAGCGCCTCGCCGCTTTTTGCTGCCAAGCCACCATGCTCGGTGGACGACGGCACGCTCCACTCAAGGTGAGACTTAATCGGGAAGCACGATGCCGCGTACGGCATCAGACTGCGCGTTTGTCGTTCGATCGGAAAGGTATCGTGCTGGCGGCTTGCCTACCGCCTTGCGGAACATGGTGATGAACCCGCTGGCATTTTCGTAGCCCAGTTCCAGCGCCACCGTTTGCACGCTTTCGCCGATGGTCAGGCGTTGAAGCGCAAGGATCACATGCAGTTGCCGGCGCCAGCGTCCGAAGCTCATGCCGATTTCGTGCAGCAGAAGCCGGCTCATGCTTCGCTCGCTCATGCCAATGCGGGTGGCCCAATCGCTCTTTGAGGTTTTGTCGGTAGGATCGGCCAACAGCATTTCCGCGAGTCGGCGCAATCGCGGATCACGCGGCATCGGCAAATGCAGGTCTTCTACCGGAGCCGCCGCCAACTCATCCAGCAACGCGGCAATCAGTCGGTCTTCCCGGCCGCCCGACGGGTATGACGCGGGGAAGCCGGCCACCTTCAGAAGCAACTCGCGCAGCAATGGCGAGACGGAGATCGTGCAGCAGGTTTTTGGAAGATCCGGTGCGGCATCAGGCTCCACGAACAGGCAATGACATTCGGTTTCACCGGATCCCCGTGCCGAGTGGGGCAAGTCTCCCGGTATCCATACCGCGCATTGCGGCGGCACGATCCAGACACCGTTTTCGATTTCGCAGTTGAGGATGCCACGGACGGAGTAAAGCAGTTGCGCCCTGCGGTGCCGATGCCTCGCATGTTCCCAGCCCTTGGCTACCGACATGGCACTCAGGGCGACAACGGGCCGGGGCAGGTTATCCACGTCCTTGGCCACGGCCGGATCGGTGATGGCAATGCTTGACATGATGCGTATCGGGCTTCGGATCCAAGATGAGGCGCTGGCCTAATTGAAAAATATTATGGCCAACTTGTGCAATGACGTCCAGTCATTCCGCCGGTATCGTGTGATTGACCATGCTGGTCGTTCTGCTCGCCAGGGCTATTGCGCTGCCGGTCCGGAGGGGTATCCCATTTTTCTTGACGAAGTGGGACTGCCAGCTATTTCCCGTGATGCGCCGAAGGAGTATTGGCATGTTGATTGACGCCTCGAAGTTCCCCTTGGTCTGGATGCGACTAAACGCACCAGGCACCGACCCCACAGTCTCGCCTTTTGCCGAGTTCGAGGGATTGCTCGCACGGAAGGAAGTTTTCGTCTTACTCAACGACGAGGGGCTTGATAAAGGCGAACACGAACATTCGCCGGAAGAAAGGAAGCAAACCTCGCTTTGGATGAAACGCCACAAGAGCGAATTGCGGACCTTCGTCAAGGCAGGGATCTACATCGAACCGAATACCGCCAAGCGACTGGCGACCAAGGCGTTCGCTTTGGTGTACGAAAAATTTTGGGGCTATCCCATGCTCACGGTTGCGACGAAAGACGAGGCGCTGGCCCTGGCGCGGAGGTTGTTGCTGGGCGAGCAAACGGATGCATGGTCGCACTAGGCCCGACTAATGAGGTCGGTCGGAATCTGGAGGCCGGCGCGTTAAGAGGCGGTACGAGCACCGAAGAAATGAGGCAGGTCAATGGCATCGAAAACGGTCGAAACCCGGCGCTCCGTCTCCGTCGGCAGCAAGATTCGCTTGCTGCGCCAGCGCCAGGGTCGCACGTTGGACGACGTCGCGACCGTCTCGCAGCTTTCCAAGCCCTTTCTTTCGCAGGTCGAGCGAGATCACGCCAGCCCGTCGATCACTTCGCTCGCGAGCATCGCGAAAGCGCTGGGCGTGTCCGCCAGCTATTTCATCGATACGCCGACCGAGGAAAGTTGCGTGCGACGCCGTAAGGATCTGCGGTACTTCGCCTTCGCCGATTCCGCCGATCTGCTCGCGCGCCTGTCGATTCGGCCGGGCGACCGCCAACTCGAAGCGATTCTCGTGCGCATGTCGCCCGGCGAGCGGCCAGGCAAAGGAACCACGCACGCGTGCGAGGAATTCGTGCATGTGCTCAGCGGTGAAGTGACGATCACGCTGGAAGGCAAAACGTTCGTGCTCGGCGTGGGTGACAGCGCGCACTATGAATCGACAATTCCGCCTATCTGGACCAACACGCGCGACGACGAAGCCGTGCTGGTCTGGGTCGGCACGCCACGGCTGCTTTGACCGGCGCGCGGCGCGCACATGGACGCGCGGCGACTTTTGTGAGGCCGTAGACGTTTTTCGTGCCCCACCATCGCTTCCGCCCCCCCTCCGATCCGTACTTCGACTCCTTTCCCCCGTCGAACGGCGTTTCCGGCCGGAGTGCTCCGTTACCTGCCCTTACGCTGTTGGCACGGCGACCGGCTGGAGTGGGTCGATCTGCGCCGGTCATCCGTCACGGAGCGGCCGGCCCCATTCGATCAGGAAGCGACATCATGGTGACGCCTGATCCTACGTTCGTAGATCCGTTCACTGCGAAAAGCGGCCGTCCGTGCCTCGCTGAGACGAAAGTCCGCAAAGCCGACTTGCTCGATGCCGCTATGCCGGCAGAAGACCCGCAATGCGATAACTTTCAATTAACCCGTCATAGACAGAAATATCGGAGCGACTCCTGGCAATGAGCTGAGCGCCAGCGACGGCGGCGTAGATGGCGCGAGCACGCCGTTCGCTATCGTCGGCGCTGACCACGGCCGCGTCGGACAGCACCTTGCTCAGCCACGCAACATTCACATCGGCAAAAGTCTGGACCTCTTTCGTCACCGTTTCCGGCAAGTCATCGGATTCGGCTGCCATGAAGCTGCACAGGCATATGCGATTGCCATGCTCAAGCGCCTTGCGAAACGTATCGGGATAGCGGCGCAGGCAATCGATCGGATTTGCGGATTCGGCCAAAATCGCATCCAGCGCAGCTGCCGATTCCTCCCAATACCGCCTCGCCACCGCTGCGCCAAGATCGGCCTTGCTTGCGAAGTGGTGGTAGATGCTCGCGGCCTTGATGCCGACAGCTTCAGCGAGATCACGAAAGTTCAGCCCGCTGTAGCCGTGCGCCTGGGCAATCTTTGTGGCGGCCACCAGGATTCGCTCCCTGGAACTCAGGCCTGACTCGTTCTTCACTCTGCTACCGCCTCCACGGCCGTTGACATCCGCAATTATACCTTCTACCGTAAACCTAACGAACGTTAGGTAGATGTAGATATCCACTCCCCATATCATCCGACCCTGTGTGACAAACCGCATAGAGAGGCACGCATGGCTTTCAGCACCACCGATTTCGACGTAACCCAACTCCCGATCATGACGATTTACGATTTCCCCAAAGGCCCCTATCCGACACGCGTCCGTATCGCCCTGGCCGAGAAAGGTCTGCGATCGCGCGTCGAGTTCGTGATGGTCGACCTTTACAAGGGGGAGCACAAAAGGCCCGAGTTCATCTCCGAGAAAAACTACTCGGGAACGCTGCCGGTCCTCGAACTAAACGACGGAACGTGCATCGCCGAATGCACAGCCATTACCGAATACCTCGATACGCTCGATGGCGCACCCACGCTGACCGGCAGGACACCACTCGAAAAAGGCGTGATCCACATGATGAGCAAGCGCGCCGAGCTGGAGTTGCTCGACGCAATCAGTGTCTATTTCCACCATGCCACGCCAGGGTTGGGACCCAACGTCGAGCTCTATCAGAACGCCGAATGGGGGCTTCGTCAGCGCGATAAAGCCCTGAGGGGCATGCACTACTTCAATGACGTCCTGAAAAAGCAGCCGTTTGTCGCTGGGGATGCCTTCTCTATGGCCGACATCACCGTCATCGGCGGTCTCGTCTTTGCGTCAATCGTGAAGTTAACCGTGCCTGCGGAGTGCGGGGCGCTGCTGGATTGGTACACGAGAATGCGGGAACGTCCCAGCGTCAAGAACCAGCCGGCATTCGCCTGAAACAGCAGTCGTGCCCGACCGTCATCGACGGTCGACCAATCCTTGGTTGCAAATCGGGAACGACCTGCCTGCGCAACTTCGACGACTCGTCTACGCGATCGATACCGGATGGCCGCACGACGCCAAACGTTTCGCAGCAGATCGGTCAATCGTAGAGGCGTACTGCGCGCGGTGCTCGCGTAGCAATGCGGAGTGGAAGGACGCGGTCGTGGCACACGGCTTCGCGTACGACCGCCACGGAGGCCGTTCCAGTTGGACAGCGGCCGCTGAGAACCCACCGAGCCGAATGGCAGCTCGGGGGCGATCACGGCCCTGACGAAGCAACAGCGAAGCAATCCCAGACCTGAACTAACGCTGACTAACTGACAGTTCACATCTCGACTTACGCCCTTCAACCATCCGTCGATACCGTCACCGCCTCCCATGCCCGGATTTCCTCGTCCAGCGCCGCGAGTTTGCCGCGCACGAGCCGCAGCGCATCGCTGCCGAGCAGCAGATGGGCCGGCGGATGTTGTGCCGCAACGACGGCGAGTATCGCCCGCGCCGCTTTCACCGGATCACCCGGTTGCTTGCCGCTCTTCTCCTCGCGCGCCTGGCGAATCGGGTCGAAGATCGCGTCGTAATCGGCGATCGAGCGCGGCGTGCGCGACATCGAGCGGCCGGCCCAGTCGGTGCGGAACGAACCCGGCGCCACGGCCGTCACCGCGATGCCGAACGGCTCGAGTTCCTTGCCGGCGGCTTCGGAAATGCCTTCCAGCGCGAACTTGCTGCCGCAGTAGTAAGCGATGCCCGGCATCGTGATGTGGCCGCCCATCGACGTGATGTTGAGGATGCGCCCGCGCCGCCGTTCGCGCATGAACGGGACGACCGCCTTCATCATCGCCACCGCGCCGAATACGTTCACGTCGAACTGCCGGCGCATCTCCGCGAGCGGCGCTTCTTCCATGATCCCTTCGTGCCCGTAGCCGGCGTTGTTCACGAGCACGTCGACAGGCCCGACGTTCGCCTCGATTTCGGCCACGACACCGTCGATGCGATCGAAGTCGGTCACGTCGAGCACCCGCGCGAATGCCCGCGCGGACAGCGCTTCGAAAGCCTGCGCCGCCTGCGCGCTTCTCACGGTGCCGACCACCGTGTGACCTGCGGCAAGCGCCTCCTGCGCGAGCGCGCGGCCGAAGCCGCTGCTGACGCCGGTAATGAGCATGAGGTTTGCGGATGCCATGTGAGCTTCTCCCGTATGTCGATTGGAGCGTGCATACTAGTCTGACGAACCCCGTCGCATAAGCCCGATTCCGCTGATTTTCTTGCACAAAACTATGAGCCCCGAGCCAGTCTCCGCCCGATCCCCATCGCTGCCGCCGCGCGACCGGAAGCGTCTGGTGACGCTGCTGCGCGCGCTGGCACCCGACGAAGGCTACAACCTGACGGCATTGCCGAGCGTGCGCATCCTGCGGTCGAACCGCGCGCTGTCGCGCACGCCGGTGCTGTACGACCCGGGCATCGTGATCGTGTGCCAGGGCTGCAAGCGCGGCTACTTCGGCGGCGAGCGCTATCTGTACGACGAGCATCACTACCTGGCGGTGTCCGTGCCCGTGCCGTTCAGCATGGAAACCGACGCCACGCCCGAGCGCCCGCTGCTCGCGCTGTATCTGCACCTCGATTTCACGATGGCCGCCGAACTCGCGGCACAGATCGACCGCGAAGGCATCGCGGAGCCCGTGCAGGCGCCCAGGAGCATGATGTCGACGCCGATGGATGCAACGATGCACGCGTCGGTACTGCGTTTCGTCGAGGCGATGGGCCGGGCGCTCGATGCCGCGGTGCTGGGCCCGGCGCTGCTGCGCGAGTTGTATTTCCGCGTGCTCACCGGCGCGCAGGGCAGCGCGATGCGCAGCGCGCTGGCGATGCGCGGGCAGTTCGGCCGGATCGGCCGGTCGCTACGCGTGATTCACGCCGATTACGCGCAACCGCTCGACGTGCCGCAACTGGCCGACGCAGCCGGCATGAGCGTGCCGAGCTTTCACAGCCACTTCAAGGCAATCACGCAGGTGTCGCCGATGCAGTACCTGAAGTCGACACGGCTGCATCAGGCGCGGTTGCTGATGGTGCGCGAAGACCTGACGGCGGAGGCGGCCGGCTACGCGGTCGGTTATACGAGCCCGTCGCAGTTCAGCCGCGAATTCAAACGCCTGTTCGGCCTGACGCCGGCGAAGGAAACGCAGCGCATGCGCGAGAGCTTCGCCATTCCGGCGGCATTCGACGATGCGGTGTTCGTGTCGTCGCATTGAATCGGGTACCGCGCCAGGCCCGCGCGCCAATTTCCGTCGACCGCGTCTAGCCCCGCTGCCGATAGATGCGCGCGACGCTCGCGAAGAACGACAGCGCGGCGATCGCGCAGGCCAATGCGAACACGTAGACGGGAAATTGCCGCTCGCCCTCGCCTCCGCCCGCGCCGCTGACGAGCGCAATCACCACGGCAACCAGCGCGGCGCCGATGGACTGACCTGTCGTTCTCGCGGTCGACAGCACGCCGGAAGCGGTGGCCGTGCGGTTCTTCGCCGCGTTGGCGAACATCTCCTTGTTGTTCGGCGGCAGGAAGAAGCCGTACCCAACGCCGCACAGTGCGACGCGCCACATGAAATCCCCGGGGGATGGTTGCGCGGGCAACAGGATCAGCGAACCGATCCCGAGACAAAACATCAGCACGCCGACACTCGACAGCTGCGTCGCATTGAAACGATTCGCCAGTCGCCCGGCAAACGGCGCGCACAGCGCGACCGCGATCGGCCAGGGCGTAAAGACCAGCGCCGATTTCAGCACGCCGTACGCATACGTGTGCTGCAGCACGAACGGCAACGCGACCAGCGCCATGCCCTGCGACACGAACATCGTCACGGACGTCAGCACCGCGAACGTGTATCGGCGCGACCGGAAAATGTCCAGCGGCAACAGCGGATGCCGCGCCCTGGCCTGCCCGACGCAGAATGCCAGCATCAGCACGGCCGCCGCGACGGCAAGCACGAGCACGGTACGGTTGCTCCACCGCCCGATCTGGTCGACGGCGAGCGCAAGGAGGCCGAATGCCGCGGCGGAAGTCACCGCGCCCGGCACGTCGAAGCCGCGCTCCCGATGCGTGTCTTTTCCCAGCGCGACGAACGAGAACGCGATCGCGGCGATCCCGAACGGGAGGTTGATGAAGAACAGCCAGGGCCACGATGCCCACGAGACGATCAGGCCGCCCAATGCAGGGCCGACGGCGGTCCCCACCGCAAATACGAGCGCATTGACACCGAAGATCGTCCCGAGCGAGGCGGGCGGGAAAATCACCCGGTAGAGACCGTAGCCGACGCTGATCAGGATCGCGTAGCTGATGCCCTGCAGGACCCGCATCGCCACCAGCGCACCGAAGGTGGACGCCAGCCCGCAGCCGAGCGACGCGATCGTAAACAACACCAGCCCGATCGTGTAAAAGCGTCGCTCGCCGATTCTCGAGCCGAGCGACGCGCACGTCAGCATCGTCGCCGCACTCGCCACCTGATACCCGTTCGCGACCCAGATGACCGACGCCGCGCTCACGCGCAGGTCGGTCGAGATCGTCGGCAGCGCGATATTGACGATCGCGCTGTCGAGCGCGGACATGAATACGCCGACCAGAATCGCGACGGCCGCAAAATAGCGGCGAGGGATGTCGAATCCTTCGTCGCCGAACGTTTCCGCGATCTCCATGAATCACCCTTGCCGGACGCAGGCCCGGTGCATGAACTAGTCGCGGCGCGCCGGCGCGCCGTGCGCGGCATCGCGTGCCAGGCCCGCGAGCGAATTCAGGATGAAGGCCGTCACGCCCCAGATGTCCTGGGTCTGCTCCGCCCAATACCACGCGCCCATGCGTTCGCCGTCCGTGTATTGACGCGGCAGATCCGGATTCAGCAGCGCGGCGAACGGAAACTCGAAGATTTCCGCGACTTCCGCGGGCGCCGCCTCCCATGTCGCCGTTTCCGGCACGATGCCGATCACGGGAAAGATCGCGTGGTGACGCTTTCTGGTTTTATGGATCGGCAAGCTGCCGACCACGCGGACCGCGCCGGGCGCGAGGCGGATCTCTTCGAACGCCTCGCGCAACGCGGTCGCGCCGATATCGCGGTCGGCCTCCGCCGGGCGGCCGCCCGGAAAGCTCACGTGCGACGAGTATTCGCTGAGATTCGACGCGCGCCGGGTCAACAGGATCGTCGGCTCGCGCCGCGCGACGATCGCGACCAGCACCGCCGAGAATTTCCACTGTCCGTCGTTGTCCGCGAGGAATTGCTTCGCCGTCGGCCAGTCGGTGCCGGCAGGAATGCCGTGACCTTCGACGCCACGGACGATCACTTCCAGCGCGGCCTGCGGCGAGCCGGCTTCCACGTGCGCGCCTGCCAACCCGGCGCCGGTATTCACGACGCCTCTGTCTGGTTCCATGTCTGCCTCCTGCGTGCGGCACCTGCACACGCTGCACGACACTGAACCCGACACGTGTTGCATGGGCGCGGCGTCGTTGTGGTCAATCCGATGAACCGGTGTTCGCATGCGATCGCAAATGACACGCGCGGGTGCGCGACTGTCTGCTCCGGCGTAAAAATATCCGCCAGCGTTGCGGATGATTGAATGCCGAAACCCGATCGCCGTCGATCAACGGAGAAACCGATCATGCACGAAAAAGCGAGACTCCGTTCGACCGCGCGCGCACGTCGCGTCCTCGCTCAAGCGACGGATGTCGGCTCGCTCCGCGCATCGATGCGCGCCGATGCGGTACCGATCCACCCGGCCGCCGCGATGGCCGCTGCCGTCACGATCATCATCGCGCCCCACCCGACCCGCGCGTTGAGCAGCCCGGCCGCGACGGCACCGCCGGCGCCGGCCGCGTAGTACAGCGTCAGGTACGCTGCGCTCAAGGCCCCGGCGCGGGCCGGCTGAATCGCGACGACGCGCGTCTGGTTCGCGACCTGCGCGGCAAAGCAACCGGCATCGAACAACGCCAGCCCGACAGCCAGCCATCCAGGTCGACCGAGCGCAACGGCAAGGAGCAAGGTCGACACGGCCGCCACGACAAGGCCGCCCCGGATGACCGCGCGATCGCCGAATCGATCGGCGAGTTTTCCGGCAACGCGCGTCACGCCGAGGCCCAGCACGCCCGCGAGACTGTATGCACCGATCGCGGCGGCACCCAGGTTATACGGCGGCCCGGCCAGACGAAGCGCGAGCCCCACCCAGACCAGGTTGAACGCGAAGAACCAGAGCATGCCGGCGCAGGTACGACGCCTCAACGGCGCACTGTCGCGCAGCAGCCGCGGAATCGCGGCGATCGCATTCGCACGGCCGGGCAGCCCTTCCGGCCGGCCGCCCGGCAACAGCACCGCACCGCCGACGGCGGCCAGCGCGACGCATCCGGCCAGCACGAGCAACGCGCCGCGCCATCCGCACCATTGCGACAACACGCCGCCCGCGAAACGGCTCAGCAGGATCCCGGCGGAAATGCCCGCCGACACGGCTCCCATCGCCACGCCGCGCCGTTGCGGATCCGCGTGTTTTCCGGCGACGGCGCTGCATTGCGCCGCGACCGTGGTTGCCGCGCCCACCAGAAAAAACGCGGCATCGAGCACGAGCGGCCCGGGCGACAACGACGCGCACGCGAGCAACAACGCGAGCGCGCCCATCTGCATCGAAACGAGCACGCGCGGGCTGAAGCGGTCGACCAGCGGCACCAGCACGGCGAGGCCGACCAGATAACCGAGCATCGTCACGGAGGCGAGCGCCGCCATGCGCGACGCCGCCACCCCGAAGTCGCTCGCGATCGCCGACAGCGACGGCTGCAACGCATAGCCGTTGGCGATCGCCACGCCGGCCGCCAGCGCAAGCACCGCCGTCGCGGTGCGGGACAGCGGCCCGCGGTTGCCGGCGTCGGTCATGCCGCGGGCCTGACCGCGATCGCCTCGACTTCGACCAGGATCTCCGGATCGACGAACGGAAGCGCATGCACCAGCGAAAACGCCGGCCGGATATCGCCGTAGATCTCCCCGTGCGCGCGTGCGGCGGCTTCCCAGTTGTCGAAGTCCGCGACCACCAGGCGGCTCTGGACGACGTCGGACAACGAGAACCCGCTGTCCGCCAGCACCCGGTCGATCGTCGCCAGCGCATCGCGTGTCTGCGCGTACACGTCCGCGCCTTTGCCGGCCGTCCCCGAAATGTAGATGGTGTTGTCGACGACCACCGCGCGCGAGTAGCCGACCTTGGGCTCCCACGGGGAGCCGGTGCTGATCCGTTTTCGCATGTTGAAGATCTCTCCAGTCAGGTTGAGAAGCATCGCCTACTACTTGGGTAGTAAGTTCGAGCGATTGTATACTACTCCAGTAGTTAATCAAGCAGGCCCATGCAAGTCGCCGTGGGCGCAAGAGCCGGAGCCGATACACATGAGCGAAAACACGGAGCTGATCACGTCGTTGATCCGGCTTGGATTCACCCAATACGAAGCGCAGGCCTACGCGGCCCTCGTCGGGCAGGCCGCGCTGACGGGGGCGGAAGTCGGCCGGCGCGCCGGCATGCCGCCTTCGAAGATCTATGAAACGCTGGGGCGTCTGGAGGCGCGCGGTGCGGTGCTCGTCAACCGTTCCGAGCCCGTCCGCTATGCGGCCGTGCCCCACCGGTCGTTGCTCGAGGATTTGCGCAAGCGCTTCAATGCGGATCTCGAAACGGCCGCAGGCGCGCTCGACCGGCTGCCGGTTCAACAGGAGCCGGGGCTCGTCTGGTCGCTGAGCGGGCGGGAAGCGATCGCCAGCGCCTTCGCGCGCGTCATCGTCAACGCGAAAACGCAGATCTTCGCGGGCGTCTGGGACGAAGAGATCGACGACCTCGGGCCGCTGCTCGAGGCCGCCGCGGCACGCGGCGTCGACACGCACGTGGCGATTTACGGCAATCGCACGCTCAACGGGCCGCGCCACTACGACATGGCCAAATGCGGCGCCAGCGCGCGGCTCAGGCTGTCCGGCCGCCGGCTCGCCGTCGCCGTGGCGGACAACACCGAGGCCGTGGTGGCGGAATTCGGCGATCATTCGCCCGATCACGCCACCTTGACGACCAACCCGGTCATTGCGCTGCTCGCGGTCGAGTACATCAAGGCGGACGTGAGCGGGCGCGTGTTGATCGACGCAATGAGCCCGGCGGAGTACCGGAAAGTCCTGAAGCATCCCGACATGCAGGCGATGCTTGCACCGCTCGACAAGGCGAGCTGACCCATGCGACCCTGCACGGCTGCCCGCGCGGTGCGCATCGCGCGGCGCGCACTCCACCCAGGTACGTGAATCACCACACTGACGCGAGCGTCCAATGACCGCCTATGCCTTCCGCCTGCTGAACGTATTCGCCGAATCGACGTTCGGCGGCAACCCGCTTTGCGTATTCGAGGATGCGCGCGGCATGGACGACGCGACCATGCAGGCGCTCGCCGTGCAGTTCAACCTGTCCGAAACGACCTTCGTGCTGCCGTCGGAGCGCGCGCATGCGCGGGTTCGCATCTTCACGCCGGGCTACGAGATGGCCTTTGCCGGCCATCCGACGCTCGGCACCGCGCATGTCGTGCGCGACCTTCTGGGCGCGGGCAACGAACTCGCGCTCGAATTCAAGGCCGGCGTGGTCGACGTCGGCGCGCACGGCGACGTGTGGACGTTTACCGCGCCGCATGCCGGCATGCCGAAGACGGCGGCTTGCGAGTTGTCCGATGCCCGGACGGCGGCCCTGCTGGGGCTGACGGAAGACGACCTGCTCGCCCCGCCAATCTGGGTCGATACCGGCGCCGACCAGTTGCTCGTCGCGCTGACGGATCCCGCCGCCGTGCGCCGCGCACAGCCCGACAGCGCGGGCATCGGCATCTGGCCGACCAGCAGTCTCGGCCGCAAGACCGCGTATGTATTCGCGTTCGACGCCGAGCGTCCGGGCACGGTGGTGTCGCGTTACTTCTTCGTGAAACAAGGCAGCGTGTCGGAAGACCCGGGGACGGGATCGGCCTGCGCGAATCTGGGCGGGTGGCTGCTTGCGATGAACCGCGACCTGCCCGCCGCGTTTCAGGTCGAGCAAGGCGAAGCCGTCGGTCGGCCTTGCCTGCTGCGATTGTCGGTCAGTGCAAACGGCAAGATCGGTGTCGGCGGGCGCGTGATCGAACTCGGGCGCGGCGTCGTCAACGTGTAGACGCGCCGGGCGGAAATATCGTCGCGATCGTCAGCATCGCGCTGCGCGCGGGCAACCCGTTGCGATGACGAACCGGCCGCCACCGTCCGGCCACCGCCGGATCGGAAATGCGGTGTGGCCGCCCCGCCCGCCACGCCGCGATATGCCGTCGACAAGATCCGCGGCTATCGCCGGATCGAAACGCGGCACGCATGGCATACATCGCCGCGTTTGTTATGCTGCGCGCATCGCCAGCCCGAGCCGATTGCCGCTCATGAACGCCCTCGCCCCCGACCTCGTCCGCACGCTGCACGCCTCCTGCGATGCCTGCTTCGGCACGACCGCCGTCTGGCCGCTCGTCGAGCACGCGTATGGCGAGCCGCAACGCCACTACCACACGCTCGCGCACCTGGCCGAGCTGTTCGCGCATCTCGCACCGTATCGCGCGGAACCGCTGTGGCCGGTGATCGAGCTTGCGGTATGGGCGCACGACTTCGTGTATGCGACGACTCTGCCGGATCATGCGGACAACGAAGCATGCAGCGCGCAATGGCTCGTGCAGGTCACGAACGCACACTGCAGCGCATCCTGGTTGCGTGCGCACGCATCGCATGTGTCCGTTGCGCACGATCTCGTACTCGCGACGAAGTCGCACCGGCTGCCCGATGCGTTCGCGTCCGCCCCCGACCTCCAGCGCGCCGGGCGGATTTTTCTCGACGCGGATCTCGCGATCCTCGCGGCCGCGCCCGATCGACTGCGCGAATACGATCGCGCAATCGCATGCGAGTGGGCGCAGGATCCCGATGCGCCGTCGGCTGCATTCCGCGAGGGCCGCAAGCAGGCGCTCGAACATCTGCGCGCACAGGTTCCGCTGTTTCAATCGGCGGAATTCGCGCCGCTCACACCGCTCGCGCAGCGCAATCTCGATACGCTGATCGCCGAGTACGCGTAAGCGCCGGGCAAGAACACGCGAAAGCGCCCGCATCGCCGCCGCCGGATCGGTCGAGCCGGCCCGTCACGCCCGGCGCCCCTCCCCACATCCGAACGGCATTCCTGCTGCGGCGCTCCGCGGCGCGGGGCCCTGCCGCGTCGAATTCATCCGACATCCGACGGCAAAACCGGCCAACACGTCGATTTCCCCGGGAAGCCACCCCATCCACATCGCGCGTCGAGCGTAACCCTTCAAACATCATGTGATTGCATTTTCACAATCAATGTGATTTTATTATCATATCGTGCATGCCGCCGCCCACCACCCGCGCGGCGCACCCCATACCAAGGAAGAGACGCAGATGGAGACAATCGCCGTTATCGGCAGCAACATGGTCGACCTCGTGACCTACGTCGCACGCATGCCCGCCCGGGGCGAAACGCTCGAGGCGCCGAATTTCGAACTGGGCTGCGGCGGCAAGGGCGCGAACCAGGCGGTCGCGGCCGCCCGCCTCGGCGCGCGCGTCGTGATGGTCACGAAGGTCGGCGACGACGTGTTCGCCGACAACACGATCCGCAACTTCGAGCGAGAAGGCATCGACACCACGCACGTGCGCAAGGTCGCCGGCGTGCCGAGCGGCGTCGCGCCGATCTTCGTCGAGCCCGATTCGAGCAACAGCATCCTGATCGTCAAGGGCGCCAACCGCCACCTGACGCCGGCCGACATCGACGCGGCCGCGCCGCAGCTCGCCGAATGCGCGCTGATCGTGCTGCAGCTCGAGATCGAGCTCGACACCGTCTATCACGCGATCGAATTCGGCGCACGCCACGGCATTCCGGTGCTGCTGAACCCCGCGCCCGCGGTCGCCGATCTCGATTTCGAGCGGATCCGCACCGTCGAATTCTTCGTGCCGAACGAAACCGAGCTCGCGATCGTGTCGGGCATGCCGGTCGATTCGCGCGACACCGCGGCACGCGCCGCCGAAGCGCTGGTCGCGCGCGGGCTGAAGCACGTGCTCGTCACGCTCGGCAGCGACGGTTCGCTGCTGGTCTCGCGCGACGGCGTGCGGCACGTGCCCGGCGTGCCGGTCGACGCGCGCGACACGACAGGCGCCGGCGACGCATACATCGGCTGCTTCGCGCGCTGCTACGCCGCATCGCGCAACGCGCTCGACGCGATGCGTTACGCGTCCGCGTACGCCGCGCATTCGGTCACGGGCCTCGGCACGCAGAAGTCGTACGCCGACACCGCGACGTTCGAACGCTTCCTCCGCGACGCCGGCATCTGAACGGCGCCTTCATCGACGAGACAACCAGGAAGGAGACACCCATGGGCCGAGCCAGAATCGAACACACACCCGACGGCTATTACCTGAACCGCACGCCGCTCTTCGCCTTCACGCTGCTGTGCTGCCTGTTCGCGCTGTGGGGCACCGCCGCGAACCTGAACGACGTGCTGATCGCGCAGTTCAAGAAGTCGTTCTTCCTGTCCGATTTCGAATCCGCGTTCGTGCAGTCCGCGTTTTATCTCGGCTACTTCTTCCTCGCGATTCCGGCCGCGACCGTCGTGAAGAAGTTCAGCTACAAGACGACGATCCTGGTCGGCCTGCTGCTCTACACGACCGGCTGCCTGCTGTTCTTCCCGGCCGCGTCGATGGCGAAGTACGGAATGTTCCTCGTCGCGCTGTTCGTGATCGCGGCGGGCCTGTCGTTCCTCGAAACCGCGTCGAACTCGTATTCGACGCTGATGGGCCCGCGCGAAACCAGCACGCGGCGGCTGAACATCTCGCAGACGTTCTATCCGTTCGGCGCGATGGCCGGCGTCTACATGGGCAGCTTCCTGATCTTCAAGGAAGGCGATGCGTCGCACGCGCAGCTTGCCGCGATGTCGGCGGCCGAAGCCCACGTGCACCAGCTCGCGATGATCCAGGCCACGCTCGAGCCGTACAAGTGGCTGATCGTCGTGCTCGTCGCCGTGTTCATCGTGTTCGCGCTCACGCCGTACCCGGCCTGCAAGGGCAACGGCCCCGGCGCGGCCACGCACCGGATCGACGCACGCGGCACGCTCGCGCGCCTGTTCGGCAACCGGCGCTTCGTCGCGGGCGTCGTCGCGCAGTTCCTGTACGTCGGCGCGCAGGTCGGCGTGTGGAGCTTCACGATCCGGCTCGCGATGCAGATCGGCGGCCTCACCGAGCGCGGCGCGTCGCACTACCTGCTCGCGACGTTCTTCGCGTTCTTCGTCGGCAAGCTGGTCGCCACGCTCGTGATGAAGCGCGTCGGCCCGGCCAAGGTGCTGATCGTCTACGGCATCCTGTGCATCGTGCTGCTCGCGTACACGATCAGCGTGCACAACATCACGGCCGTCTATGCGGCCGTGGGCGTGAGCGTGTTCCTCGGCCCGTGCTGGCCGACCATCTACGGTCTCACGATCGACGGGCTCGGCAAGGACACCGAATACGGCGGCTCGATCCTCGTGATGAGCATCGTCGGCGGCGCGGTCGTGCCGCTGATCCAGGGGCTGATCTCCGACCACACGGGCGGCAACATGCAGCTCGCGTTCGTCGTGCCGCTCGCCTGCTTCGTCGTGATCGTCTACTACGGCTTCTACTGCCTGCGCCACCTGCCGGCCGCGACGCCCGACGCAACCGCCGACGGCCCCGCAGCCGCGCGCTACGCCGCCACGCGCAACACGTCGGGAGCATGAGCATGCGAGGCGAAATCGAACTGCGGCGCGACGACTTCCGCGACACGCCGCGCACGCTGTACCGCACCGACGGCCTGACCGTCACCGCGTTCGCGTATCCGTCCGGCGTCGAGGCGCTGAAGCTCGAGAACCGGCGCGGCCATCTCGTCGTGCTGCCGTATCTCGGCCAGATGATCTGGGCCGCCGCGTTCGACGGCCGCGACCTGACGATGAAGCACATGTTCCGGCAACCGAAACGCGCGGCTTCGATCATCGATACCTACGGCTGCTTCATGTTCCACAGCGGGCTGCTGCGCAACGGCTGCCCGGGGCCGGACGACACGCACGCGCTGCACGGCGAGATGCCGTGCGCGCCGATGGACCGCGCGAGCCTGGTCGTCGGCGCGGACGCGCGCGGTGCGTTCGTCGAAGTGACCGGCGAGTACGAATACGTGCAGGGTTTCGGCAGCCACTACATGGCGCGTCCGTCGGTGCGGCTCACGGAGCACGACGCGCAGATGACGATCTCGATGGACGTGACGAATCTCGGCGGCGCGCCGATGGACCTGATGTACATGGCGCACCTGAACTACGCGTACGTGCCCGGCGGCCGTTTCGTGCAGTCGCTGCCGCACAACGGGCTGCGGCTGCGCGACAGCGTGCCCGCGCACGTGAAGCCGACCGCCGCATGGCGCGACTACACGGCCACGCTCGCGCGCGAACCGCAACGGCTTCACACGCTCGATGCGCCCGCGCTGTACGACCCGGAGATCGTGTTCTTCATGAACGATGCGGAAACGGATGCCGGCGGCGTCGCGCATTTCCGGCTCGCGCATCCGGACGGCGGCGCATTCCACACCGCGTACCGCCCCGAGCAATTCCCGCACGCGACGCGCTGGATCCTGCACAACGCGGACCAGCAGGTCGCCGCATTCGCGCTGCCGTCGACCTGCGAGCCGGAGGGTTATCAGGCCGAACGCCGCAAGGGCCATGTCGCGACACTCGCGCCGGGCGCGACGCGCCGCTTCGAGGTCGTCACCGGCTACCTGAGCGCGGCGGAAGCCCGCCATGCCTGAGGCGATGCAAAGCGCGATGCCCGCGCGCACGGCGTCAGGTCACGAGCGCGATCCCGTGTTCGCGGATCGTCGTTTCGTAGCGGCCGCTCAGTTGCCCGTCCGAGATCACGTAGTTGAAGTCGGTCAGCTCGGCGAAATAGGCCGCGCGCACTTCGTCGAACTTCGTGTGGTCGACGAGCAGGAAGCGGTTCTGCGCGCGTTCCATCACCTTCTTCTTCGCGTCGACTTCGTGGAAGTTGAAGCAGGTCACGCCGCAGCGGTCGCTCACGCCGGCCGCCGAGATGAACGCCTTCGACACGCGCACCGTATCGAGGATGCCCGTCTCGGCCACCGACTCGAACACCATGTTCTTGCGATGGTACGCACCGCCGCACAGGATCACGCTGCAATGCGGCTTCTGCTGCAGCTTCGCGAACACGTTCAGCGAATTGCAGACGGCGGTGAATTCGAGGTCGTCCGGAATGAAGTCGACGACGAACGGCGTGGTCGAGCCGCAGTCGACGAAGATCGTGTCGCCGGTCGTCACGAACTGCGCGGCCAGCTTGCCGATGCGGCGCTTCTCCTCGGTCTGCCGGTCGTTCTCGGCGCTGACCACGTACTCGCCGATGTCGCTGCGCTGCGCGGCGAAGTGGCGGGTCACGTAGCCGCCGATCAGGCTGAGGCCGTGCGGGTTGTCCGCGAGATCGCGGCGGATCGTCATTTCCGATACGCCGAACAGCTCGGCGACTTCCTTCAGATGAATCGCGTTCTGCCCTTGCAGCACGTTCATCAGCGTCTTGATTCGTTCGCCCTTCTTCGTTTCCATGCCAGTATCCTGCGTGCGCGCCGCGTCCGTCGCTTGTCGTGCCGGGCGCGCGGGCCCGGCCGGAATGTCGTATTTGTAACAAACCGATGTGAAAACATCAACTTTCCGTGTGCCCTTCCGGCACACGATCCGTGGAGTCCTGAAACATGCCGCTTTCCAACGCCCAACTCGCTCAAACCATCGATCACACGCTGCTCGCGCCCGACGCGAGCGACGCGCAGATCCGCGACCTCTGCCGCCAGGCGGCCGAGCATCGCTTTTACTCGGTCTGCGTGAATTCGGCGAACGTGCCGCTCGCCGCGCGCGAGCTGGCCGATACCGGCGTGCTCGTCTGCGCCGTGGTGGGTTTTCCGCTCGGCGCGGGGCTGTCGGCCGCCAAGGCATTCGAAGCCACCGCCGCGATCGCGGCGGGCGCCGGCGAGATCGACATGGTGATCAACATCGGCGCGCTGAAGAGCGGCCGCGCCGACGACGTGAAGGCCGACATCGAAGCCGTGCACCGTGCCTGCGGTGCGGTGCCGCTCAAGGTGATCCTCGAAACGGGGCTGCTGACCGACGACGAGAAGGTGCGCGTGTGCCAGATGTGCCGCGATCTCGGCGTCGCGTTCGTGAAGACGTCGACCGGGTTCGGCCACGGCGGCGCGACGCTCGCGGATGTCGCGCTGATGCGCCGCACGGTCGGCCCCGTGCTCGGCGTGAAGGCATCGGGCGGCGTACGCGACCGCGCGGCCGCGCTGGCGATGATCGAGGCTGGCGCGACGCGGCTCGGCACGAGTTCGGGGGTGGCGATCGTCACCGATCAGGGCGGCGTCGAATCGGCGTATTGACGACGCGGGCCACCGACGGCTGCGGTGGTGCACCTCGCGCCGCCGCTGCTACCGCGCGCGTTGTCGATCCTCTTCAGCGGCCTTGCAGTCGGCATGGCCGTCGCGTCGTCGATCCGGTTCCATGCACGTAACGCACAGCTTCAGATCGATAGAGCATCCGTGGCCCGTATCGCGTTGTCCTGCTGCCCGGCGGCCGGCCATGAAATAACTTAGTTAGCCGAATCATCTGCGATAAACAACGATCACCTATCACTCAATTAGAGAGATTCAATTGGCATCGCGCATGTCGACGAGACTACAGTTCGGCGGGGTCTTCCCCCGAATTTCATCCAAGGAACCTCATCGATATGTCAAACACCGCGAATCGCTTCTTGCAGAGCATGATTGCCGCGGCCTGCGTCGCATTGGCCTCTTCCTCACACGCTGCCGAACTGACGCGCGACAACGGCTCGCCCGTCGGCGACAACCAGAATTCGCAGACAGCCGGGCCGAACGGGCCGGTGCTCCTGCAAGACTCGCATCTCATCGAAAAACTCCAGCGCTTCGATCGCGAACGCATCCCCGAGCGTGTCGTGCATGCCCGCGGCACCGGCGCGTTCGGTGAATTCGTGCCGAGCGCCGACATCAGCGACCTGACGACGGCCAAGGTCTTCACGCCCGGCACGAAAACGCCCGTATTCGTCCGCTTCTCGACCGTGATGGGTTATCGCGGCTCGCCCGAGCAGGCGCGCGATCCGCGCGGTTTCGCCGTGAAGTTCTATACGGAACAGGGCAACTGGGATCTGGTCGGGATCAACCTGCCGATCTTCTTCATCCGCGACGCGATCAAGTTCCCGGACTTCGTCCACGCGAACAAGCCGAGCGCGGTCACCGGCGTGCAGGATGCGAACCTCGCGTTCGATTTCTTCGCGCACGCGCCCGAAGCAACCAGCATGCTGACCCGGCTGTACTCGATCGAGGGCATGCCCGATTCGTACCGGAACATGGACGGCTACGGCGTGCACGCATTCAAGTTCGTCAACGCCGACGGCAAGTACACGTACGTGAAGTTCCACTGGAAGAGCGCGCAAGGGATGCACGGGCTGCGCCCGAAGGACATTCCGGGCTCGATCGGCGCGGACTGGAACCTGATGACGAACGACCTGTACGGCGCACTGAAGGCGGGCAACGCACCGAAGTGGGATCTCTACATCCAGGTGCTGAAGCCGTCCGAGCTCGACGCGTTCGACTTCAACCCGCTCGACGACACCAAGGTATGGACCGGCGTGCCGGAGCGCAAGATCGGGACGCTGACGCTGAACCGCGTGCCGGACAACTACTTCGAGTCGACCGAGGAATCCGCCTTTGCCCCGTCGCGGATGGTGCCGGGCATCGAGCCGTCGGAAGACCGGATGCTGCAGGGCCGGATGTTCTCGTACGCCGATACGCAGATGTACCGCCTCGGCGCGAACTTCAACCAGTTGCCGATCAACCGTCCGCGCGTGCCCGTCACGAACAACAACCAGGACGGCGCGATGAACTTCGGCGACCGCAAGGGCGAAGTGAACTACGAGCCGTCGGCGCTGAACGAACTCGCGCAGAACCCGCGGTACAAATCGGTCCAGACGCCGCTTGCCGGCACGACGCAACAAGTCGCGATCCGCAAGACGCTGAACTTCCGGCAGGCGGGCGAGTACTACCGCACGCTGCCCGCGCAGGAGCGGCAGGATCTGGTGACCGCGTTGTCGGGTGACCTGAACCACGTGACGAACGACGCGAACAAGTACGCGATGCTGTCGTACTTCTACAAGGCCGATGCGGACTACGGGACGCGCCTGGCGCGTGCCACGCACGCCGACCTGACCCGCGTGAAATCGCTCGCCGACAAACTCGTCGAGAACTGATCGGGCAACCCCGCGAAGGCTGCCGGTGCGGCCTTCGCGTCCCGACCCATCGATCCGATTGCGCCGCGCGGCCACGCGCGGCGCGCATTGCTGATGAAGAATCGACTCCGAACTGCCCTCTCCCGCGCGCTCGCGATCGCCGGAGCCGCCGTGCTCGCGGCCTGCGCACAAACCGCACCGCCCGCGGCCGTGCCGCACCCCGATGCGCACGCCGACCTGCGCCGCTATGACGACGCATGGTTTGCCGCCGCGCGCCTCGGTCGCATCGACATCCTGCAGGCACTCGTCGACGCGCGCTATCCGATCGACGCGACGACACGCGAAGGTTATACGGCGGTCATCCTGGCCGCCTACCGCGACCAGCCCGCAACGCTCGACTATCTGCTGCGCAACGGCGCGGACCCGTGTCTCGGCGATCGTCACGGCAACACGGCCCTGATGGGCGCGCTGTTCAAGGGCGAGACCGCGATCGCGAAGCGGCTGGCCGACACGCACTGCCCGATCGACCAGACCAATCACGCCGGCGAAACGGCGCTGTCGTTCGCCGCGCTGTTCGGCCGCCTCGACATGCTGCCGGTACTCGTCGCACACGGCGCGAACCCCGATCACGTCGATGCGCTCGGCCGCACCGCGCTGCAGAACGCGATCCTGCAAGGCAACGACGCCGCGGTTGCCGCACTGGAAAAGGTTGGCGCGACACCGAATGCCGATGTGACGTTACGCTCGAGGCCGTGACCGCTCGACCTTGAACCGGCCGTCAAGGGCATGATCTCCGAACGGCAAAGGCGGGCACCGACGGTTTCGACGAAGGCGCCTCTTCCGCCCGCTCCGCGACATCGGCACAATGCCGGTCATGCGCCAAGACAACGCCTTCGTTTACCCGTCCGCCGGCCCCGTCGGCCGCCTCGCCAACCGGCTCGTCGCGAGCCGCCCGCTGCTGCGCGCACGCCGCGCGCTGCTGTCGCGGCTGCCGTTCCTGCAACTCGCGAGCGAAGTCGAGAACGTCGTGTACTGCACCTGGCTCGTCGATGTCGCCGCCGTCGCGCACCTGGTGCCGCGCGGCGTCACGCTCGCGAGCCGCGACGGCCGCACGCCGTTCACGATCCTCACCTATGCGCACCGCCATTTCGGCCCGCGTATCGCGGGCCCGCTGCGACGCGTGTTCCCGTCGCCGCTGCAAAGCAACTGGCGGCTTTACGTCGATGCGCTGCCGGGTGGCGTGCCGGCCGATCGCACGGTGCTGTTCGTGAAGAACGTGTTCGATCATCCGCTCTATGCGCTCGGCAGCCGGCTCTTCAGCGACGCGCTGCCGTCGCATCTCGCCGCGCGCTTCACCCATGCCGTGCAGGACGGGCGTTATCGAACGCTGCTGTCAGGCGGGACCGGGAGCGCGCCCGACTTCCACTGCTCGGCGGCCGTATCGAACGACGACACGCTACCCGCCGCGTTCGCGCCGTTCTTCGGAAGCTGGCGCGACGCCATCGCCTACCTGTCGCTGCAGCACGCGGCCGTCGCGCATGTCGCGGACTGCGACGGCCTCGCCCATGCGTCGATCGACCTGCCGATCGACATCGATGCGGTCCGCCCGCTGAAACCGGTCGAACCGGTCGGCGGCGGCGCCTTCCTCTCGCGGATCGGCGCGACCGGCGAACCGCTGTGCTTCGTCGTGCCGGATGTTGCGTTCCGCGTGTTGTCGGAGCGGGTGCTGTAACGCCCCGCTCAAACCGCGCGCCGCGCGTGCGCGGGTGCGTCCGCGTCGCGTTCGTCCGCCAGCCGCCCGAGGTAATCCCGCACGAACTGCCCGGCAATCCGCCCCGACCGCGCACCGCGCTCCAGCGCCCACTGCAGCGCCGGTTCGCGCGCCGCGCGGATCTGCTCCGCATCGAACCCGGCTTCGCCGAGCCGGCTTTCGACGACGGCCAGGTACGCATCCTGCGTGAACCCGTAGAACGTCACCCAGATCCCGAAGCGCTCGGACAACGAAATCCGCTCCTCGACCGCGTCGCCCGGATGCAGTTCGCCGTTCTCCGCGCGCGACACGTTCGCGTTGTCGCTCGCCTGCTCGGGCATCAGGTGGCGGCGATTCGACGTCGCGTACACGAGCACGTTCGACAGGTCGCTCGCGACCGAGCCGTCGAGCACCGTCTTCAACTCCTTGTAACCGGTCTCGCCGGCCTCGAACGACAGGTCGTCGCAGAACACGATGTACCGCTCGGGCCGCGCACGCACCAGCTCGACGATCGCCGGCAGATCGCTCAGCCGCTCCTTGCCGACCTCGATCAGCCGCAGCCCGTGCGGCGCGAACGCGTGCAGGCACGCTTTCACGATCGACGACTTCCCGGTGCCGCGCGCGCCGGTCAACAGCACATGATTGGCCGCGAACCCGCGCACGAACTGCCGCGTGTTCCGTTCGACGATCGCCACCTGACGCTCGACGTTGCGCAGCGCATCGAACGTTATCAGCGCGGGCGCCGCAACCGGTTCGAGCGGCGCCGTGCGCGGCCCGCCGTCGAAACCGCGCCAGCGGAACGCGACGGCCGCGTCGAAATCGACGGCCGCCGGCCGGCCGGTGCCCGCGAGTGCCTCGAGCGCGGTCGCGATCCGTTCGAGCTGATGCGCGAGCGCCGGACCGTCGACGGATGCGTGCGCGTCCGGCAGCGCGGCCATCAGGTTCTGCATGTCGCGGTCGCCGCTCATTGCCGTACTCCCTGCGACGCACTCGCGTGGAACGGGAACCGCTGCGCGATCGCCACGCCGACGAGCGCGACGCCGCCGCCGATCAGGTGATACAGCCGCAGCGATTCGCCGAGCAGCACGATCGCGCCGCCGGCCGTCATCACCGGCAGCAGGTTCATGAACATCGCGCAGCGGCTCGGGCCGAGCAGCCGCACGCCCTGCATCCACAGGTACGGCAGCACGACCGACGCCAGCACACCGGCATACAGGATCAGCGGCACGCTCGCGCGGGTCGGCCACGCCGCCTGCGCGGGCAAGCGCAGCAGCATCGGCACCATGAAGACGAGCGCGGCGAGCGCCTGCACGTAGGTCGACTGCCACGCCGGCAGCGCGCCGATGCGCCAGCGCTTGAGCAGCACGCCGTACAGCGCATACGCGGCCGACGCGGCCAGCATCAGCAGGTCGCCCGCGTGCACGCCGCGCGCGGCGATCGTCGTCGGGTGCCCCTCGGCGATCAGGTAGACGACGCCCGCGAGCGACAGCACCCCGCCGCCGATCATGCCGGCCCCCGGCGGATCGCCGAGCAGCAGCGAGCTGAGCGCCATCGTCATCAGCGGCACGAGCGCCGTGATGATCGCCATGTTGGTCGCGCTCGTCGTTTTCGCGGCCTCGTAGGACAGGCTCTGGAACAGCGCCATCGCGAGAAAACCGAGCACCGCGAGCTTCGGCAGGTGCGCGACGAGCGCCGCGCGGTTGCGCCATGCGGGGCGCAGCGTGAACACGCTCATCAGCGCGACGGCGAGCAGCAGCCGGTAGAACGTGATCGCCGACGGGTCGATCGTCGATGCCGACAGCTTCGACACGACCACGTTGCCGGCCCACAGCGCGATCGCGCAGAAGGGAAACAGAAAAGGAGGCTTGTTCATCGCGTTTGACGGATTAATATCGTGGCAGGGTGCGGGCGTGAATCGGAACGCCATCGTGCCCGCCCGCCCAACTGCCTGTCTCACGCCAAAATGTCAGGACTTGTCGCCAATCGGACACTCGAGCCCACCCCGCCGCTTGCGCACCTGCGCTACGAATCGACGCCGATGCCGGTGTCGGCGATGGCGGCGGCGTACCCGCACGGCACGTCGATACCGACGCACTGCCATCGCCGCGCGCAACTGCTCTATGCGATCGAGGGCGTGATGCACGTGCAGTCCGAGGGCGCATCGTGGGTCGTGCCGCCCACGCGCGGCGTGTGGCTCGAAGCCGGCCTCGACCACACGGTGCAGATGAGCGGCGACGTGCAGATGCGCACCGTGTTCGTCGAACCGGGCACGGTCGAGCACCTGCCCTCGCGCAGTTGCGTGGTGGAAGTGCATCCGCTGCTGCGCGAGCTGATCCTCGCCGCGGTCGACGTGCCGCTCGACTACGCGCCGGGCTCGCGCCACGATCACCTGATGCACCTGCTGCTCGCCGAGGTGACGGTCGCGCCGCTGCTGCCGCTGTACCTGCCGTGGCCGCACGACGCACGGCTGCGGACGATCTGCGACTCGCTCGTCGCCGCGCCCGACGATCCGCGCACGATCGCCGAATGGGCCGACCGGCTCGGCCTGTCGGTGCGTACGCTGCATCGCGCGTTCCGGCGCGAGACGGGGCTCAGCTTCCGCCGCTGGCGGGAGCAGGCGCGGCTGCTGCTCGCGCTCAAGCGCCTCGCGCACGGCGAGAAGGTGCTGACCGTCGCGATGGATCACGGCTACAGCAGCCAGAGCGCGTTCTCGGCGATGTTCAAGCGGCATTTCGGCGTGTCGCCGTCGGCGTTTTACGCGTAGCGCGTAGCGCGCGGCCGTGCGCGACGGGGGCGCTACCGCGCCGCGATCCCCGCGATGAAGAACACGCATGCGGCGGCCGACGCGACCGTGCGCACGTGATTCCACCTCGTCCAGTCGTGCACGTAGCGCGTCCACAGCGCGGCGCCGTGCGCGGTCGACGGATCGGCCGCGGCGAGCGCATCGTTGAGCGGCACGTTGACGGCCATCGTCACCGCGAACATGCCGAACACGTACAGCACGCCGCCCGCGAGCGCCGCCATCGCCCCCGGCTGGCCGCGATCGAGCAGCGCGATCACGACCAGGGCCAGCGCCATCAGCGTCGTGACGAGGAACAGCGGCATGAACGGCGAACGCACGATGTCGACGTTGATCGCGTTCATCGCGGCCACGCCGGCATGCGGCGCGATCCGTCCGAGCGACGTCATCACGAACGTCGAAAACGCGAAGTACACGCCGGCCATCAGCCCGCAGCCGATGGCCGAGCCCCACAGCAAGACGGGCGTCACGAACGCGATCATGATCGTGCACTCCACACGCCGGTCGCGGCCGTCGCGCGCGCATAGTCGGCGAAGTCGCGTGCCGGCCGCCCGAGCGTCGCTTCGATGCCGTGCGTCACCGCACTGTTGCGCCCGTCGAGCACCACGCCGAACAGATCGTCGAGCAGCGCGACGACCGGTTCCGGTACGCCGGCCTCGCGCAATCCGGCCACGAACGCATCGGCCGGAATCTCGCGATAGGCGACCGGCCGGCCGGCGGCCCGCGCGATTTCGCCGACCGCTTCGGCGAACGTCAGCGCGCGCGGGCCCGTAACCTCGATCACGCGGTTCGCGAAGCGCGCCTCGGTGAGCGCGGCCACCGCGACGTCCGCGATGTCGTCCGCATCGACGAACGGCTCGCGCACCGCGCCGGCCGGCAGCGCGACTTCGCCGGCCAGCACGCCGTCGATCAGGTAGCCCTCGGAGAAGTTCTGGTTGAACCAGCTCGCGCGCACGACGCCCCAGCCCACGCCCGACGCCTGCAGCGCGGCCTCCGCGGCCTGCGCACGCGGCTCGCCGCGCCCGGACAGCAGCACGACGCGCTCGACGCCGCTTTCCCGCGCCAGCCGCGCGAACGCGGCGATCGCCTCCACCGCGCCCACGACCGCCAGATCGGGCTGATAGGTCACGTACGCGGCCGACACGCCCTCGAGCACGGCGGGCCACGTCTCGGGCGCCGTCCAGTCGAAGCGGACGGCCGACGTGCGCGACACGGGCCGGGTCGCGATGCCGCGCGCGCGCAGCCGTGCATCGACGCGGGCGCCCGTCTTGCCCGAACCGCCGACGATGAGGGTGGGAAGTGCCGACATGACCGTCTCCTTTGATCAAAATGCGAGAATGTCTCGCGTTTCGAAAACACGATAGACTCTCGCATTAGCAACGTCAAGTTTTTCCGGAGGCGGCATGGGCCGACAAAAATCGGGGCAAAACGACGAGCCCGACGCGGCGGCAGCGGCATCGGATACCCCGGCGCGCGCGCGGCTGGTACCGACGCAGCAACGCAGCCGCGAGCGGTTCGAGCGCATTCTCGCGAGCGCGTCGGAGGTGATGATCGAGAAAGGCTGCGACGCGTTCCGGATGAGCGACATCGTCGAGCGCACGGGCATCTCGTTCGGTTCGCTGTACCAATACTTCCCGGACAAGGCGGCCGTGATCGGCACGCTCGCGGAGCGCTACAACGAAGCCGGGCACGACTGCGTGCGGCGCGATCTCGCCGCGATGAAGTCGCTCGACGACCTGCACGCCACGCTCGCCCGCATCACGGACAGCTATTACCGGATGTTCGTCGACGAGCCGCTGATGCGCGACATCTGGCGGGCCACGCAGGCCGACCGCGCACTGCAGGCGCTCGACCGGGCGGACGGCGAGTTTCTGGCGGGGCTGTTGGCGGATGCGCTGCGGGAACTCGCACCGGCGGTGCCCGACGCGCAGTTGGCGGCGTTCTCGGAATTGACGATGGTGTTGATCGCCGCGGCCGTGCGACATGCGATCGAGTTGCCGCCGAAGGCGGCGCGCAGGATTCTCGCGATGTTCAAGCAAACCTTGCCGGAAAATCTTTCCGTGCTCGACAGCTAGGCCGCACACGAATTTCATAATCGGGAAATTCTCATTCCCCGTTCATTATTGAATATTCGCCAATATAATTACAAAAACCAAGGGCGCAACGCGAGACCGCGGCGCCCGCATCCCTGATTCCCCGTTAAAACCGATTCAAAGCTCCGCGACGCTCGAAAGCGCGGAGCTTTCGTTTTTTTGCGCAATGCAATCCGCTTCGTGAAGCGACGCGCGTTTCGCGCCGGTGAACTCCGCGACGCTTTATTCAGCGCTGCGGCAGCCAGACTCCGCCGGAGTCAACAAATCGCGAGATGATTTACCGGAATAGATTAATTAAAAGATGACGATGATCAATGGAATCGATTTCAATCAATAATCACAATCATCCATCGATTCTTCCATTTACTTTTCAATATTGCTTCCGCTAAGCTTGCGCCAGGATTTTTTGACGCCGACCAGATTGATCGATGAATTTCAGATTCAGGTGAATTTGAATTAAACCGATCGATTATTGTTTATTTTGAAAATCAAATGAGACGATATCACTCCACCGAAACCGGCCAGCCTTCATCCGGTTGACCGGGCACGCCGTGCGTCGCTCGGCGACAGGTGCCTGCCGCCCCGACCACATCTCTTTGGCATCGCGACTCAGGCTGCGCGGGCTGCGTCCGGTCATGGCGCACGGCCCGCGCGGCACCGCACCGCTATCGCGAACTTCGAACTCACACTCTTGCGAGCGCTGACGATGGACGACTTTTGCCGCGCGAATTTGCCCCCTGCCGAGGATTGGCCGACGTTCGTCTTCGAATTGCCGGGGCTGCAGTTTCCGCCGTTTCTCAATTGCGCTGCCGCGCTGCTGGATACCGCCGTCGACGAGCGCGGCTGGGGCGATCGCGTGGCGATCACGACCGGGTCGGGCATCACGTGGTCGTATCGCGAATTGCGCGATGCCGCCAACCGGATCGCCAATCTGCTCGTCCATGACGGGGGCCTCGTGGCCGGCAATCGGGTGCTGCTGCACGGCGCGAATCACCCGATGCTGGCCGCCGCGTGGTTCGGCGTGGTCAAGGCCGGCGGCGTCGCCGTCGCAACGATGCCGAAGCTGCGTGCGGGAGAACTGTCGACCATCATCGGGCGGGCCCGGGTCACGCACGTCATCTGCGAAGCCGGGCTGTCCGCAGAACTCGACGCGGCGATGGCAAGCCTGCAGTGGCGCGGCGACGTTCGACGCTACGACACGGACGACACGCATCCGCACGCGCGCTGGCTCGACGGCCATTCGGCGGCATTCGCGGCCGCCGAAACACGCGCGGACGATCCCTGCCTGATCGCGTTCACGTCGGGAACGACCGGGGAACCGAAGGCAACCGTCCATTTTCATCGCGACGTGATGGCGGCCTGCCACTGCTTTCCGCAGCACGTGCTCCGGCCCACGGCCGACGACGTCTTCTGCGGATCGCCGCCGCTCGCGTTCACGTTCGGCCTCGGCGCGCTGCTGCTGTTTCCAGTCAGCGTCGGCGCGAGCGTCGTGCTGTTGCCGAAAGCGGGCCCGGAACAGCTGCTGGCCGCCGTCGAGCGGCATCGGGTCAGCATCCTGTTTACGGCGCCGGCGGCCTATCGGGCCATGCTCGACCATCTCGACCAGCGTGACCCGTGCGACATCTCGTCCCTGCGCAAATGCGTGTCGGCGGGCGAGGCGCTGCCGCCATGGACGCGCGATGCGTGGCAGATCCGCACCGGCCTGCACCTGATCGACGGCATCGGGTCGACCGAGATGCTGCACATCTTCGCGTCGACGGGCGACACCGGCACGAAGGACGGCGCGATCGGCAAGGCGGTGCCCGGTTACCGCGTTGCCGTCGTGGACGAACACGGCCAGTGCCTGCCGCCCTACGAGATCGGCTACCTGGCCGTGCAGGGGCCGACCGGATGCCGCTACCTGAACGACACGCGGCAACGCGACTACGTCAAGCACGGCTGGAACCTGACGGGCGACAGCGCCTACCTGGACGAGGACGGCTATCTGTTCTACCAGGCACGCGCGGACGACATGATCATCACCTCCGGCTACACGGTGTCGCCCGGCGAAGTGGAGCAGGCGCTGCTGCGCCATCCGGATATCGCCGAATGCGGCGTCGTCGGGCAAGTCGACGAACGGGGCGGCACGCTCATCTGCGCGCACGTGGTGCTGCGCCCGGGCGTCGACGGCTCGGACGCGTTGACGACGCAGCTTCAGCAGCACGTGAAAAGCGTGATTGCGCCATACAAGTGCCCGCATCGCGTGGCCTATCACCCCGCCGGTTTGCCGCGCAACGAATCGGGCAAATTGCGGCGCGCCGTGCTCCGGCAGGCGGGTCATGGCGCGGCGCGTTCCCTGAATCAAGCAGTCCAAAGCGAAGAAATCCTATGAAAATTCTCGGCGCCGCGGCGGCCGTTCCGGCCCCCGCGACCACCGCGCAATCCTGCGCGAACGACTACGCGATCAAGGCGGCCAGGCAGGCGCTGCAACAAGCCGGTTGCCTGCCGTCGGAACTGGATCTGATCGTCAGCCTGTCGATCTCCCCCAGCCGGATGGCGGACGCCCCGTCGATCGCAGGCCCGCGCCTGGCGCACCCCGTGCAGCGCGACCTGCGTGCGCGACATGCGGCCGTGTTCGACCTGCTCGATGCGGACTGGACGCTCGCACTCGATCTCGCGCAAAGCCATTGCCGGCAGCTCGGCTATCGGCGCGCCCTCGTCGTTCGCGCGGAAGCGCTCGCGGACGTCGAGCAGGTGGCCGAGAGCGGCTTCGCCGACGGTGCGGGTGCGATCGTGCTGACGCCGTCCGGCCATGACCGCGCTTATGCGAGCCGCTACGCGGATCTCGATTCCCCGCCGCTCGCGACGCTCGACGCGCTCGCGCCCCGGCGCGTGAACGGCAGCCTGTCGCTGGCCCGCTTCGAAAGCCGGTTCGATCGCACCACCGGCCGGTTCGACGCCGAACCGGCCAATGCGAGCGCCGCGGTCAACGCGATGCTCGACGCGGCGCAAAGCCGCATCGACCGGCGTGCCGCCACGCTGTTCTGCGAATCGTGGCTGGGCGGATGGCCGTCGATCGCCACCGGCGCGCGGGATGCTTTCCGCGTCGACGTCGTCACCGGCCCGGGGGAGATTCCGAACCCGTTCCAGCTGCCCGCGTGGCTCGCGTCGCGCGTCGCAGATTCGATTTCGTTGCGCGACGATGAACGGACGGTGATCGCCATGACACTGGACCCGTTCCGGCCGCGCATCGCCTGCAGCACGATGGAGGTCTGACGGTGCACAACGTCCGAATCGCAAGTCTCGCCTGCCGCCTGCCGGCCCGCCAGGTACCCAACGACGATCCCGTCTTCGCGGGCGTCGAGCCCATTCCGGCGGAATGGTGGCAATTCTGGGGCATTGAATCGCGCCACATGATCGACCCCGATGCCGGCGAATCCGAGCTGGCGCTGGCCGAGCGCACGGCACGCGACGCCCTCGCGCGTGCCGGCGTGGAACCCGCCGAACTCGACCTGGTGCTGTTCAACATGACGTCGCCGTTCGTGTCGCTCGCCGACGGCCGGCGCCGGTTCGCGCCGCGGCTCTCTCGCGCGCTGCGCGACCGGCTCGGCGCCACGCGCGCGCTCGATGCCGATATCGAGATGGAATGCGCGAGCTTCGTGCTGCAACTGCAGCTCGCCGCCAACCTCATCAAGCAGGGGCGCGTGAAACGGGCGCTGGTGTGCTCGTCCGAGCGCATGTCGGCGGTGGTCGACTACACGAGCAAGTCGTCGACGAACTTCGGCGACGGCGCGGCCGCGGCCGTGCTCGTCGCGGAGCCGGTCGACCCCGACGGCGCCGACTGGCTGGATGCCGCGTATCACAGCGACGCCACCCGCTACGACCTCGTGACGATGCAGTGGCGCAATGCGCAGGCCGCGGCCGACGACGACGCGGAAACCGGCGCCGACAACCCGTTCGGCGTGTATTTCACGCTCAAGCCCGAAGCGCAGGAGGCGATCTCGCGCTTCATGCCGGTGGCCATTCCAGACATCGTCGAGCGGCTGCTGCACCGGAGCGGCACCGGCATCGCCGACATCGATGCGATGGTGTTCCACCAGCCGTCCGCGCTGCTCGTGCGCTCATGGGCGCAGCGGCTCGGGCTCAGGTCCGATCAGTACGTGATTCGCGTGGCCGATTGCGCGTGCCTCGTGTCGGCCGCCGTGCCGTTCGCGCTGGCCGAGTCGATCCGGCAGGGCGTGATCCGGCCGGGATCGAAGGTCGTGATTGCCGGCGCGGGCGCGGGCTGGGGCTTCGGTGCGCAATTGTGGCGCTGGGGCGAAACCGTCGTGTCCGATGCGGGCGGCACGGTCGCCGCCGTGACGGAACAGGAGGGTCAGGCATGAGCGCCCGTCTCGTCATCGCCGGGTTCGGCCATGCGCTGCCCGAGCGGATCGTCGGCAACGACGAAGTCGCCGGCATGATCGACACCAGCGACGCGTTCATTCGCGAACGCACCGGCGTCGTCGCGCGACGTTATCTCCGCCCCGATCAGCATCTGGCGGATCTCGCCTGCCCGGCCGCGGAACGCGCCATGGCCGACGCGGGCGTCACGGCGCACGACGTCGACCTGCTGATCGTCAACACGCTGTCGCCCGATCATCACGATCCGTCGCAGGCGTGCTACATCCAGCCCCGGCTCGGTTTGCGGGAGGTGCCGTGCTTCGATATCCGCGCGCAATGCAGCGGCGGGCTCTACGGGATCGAGATCGCGCGCCACTTCCTCGCGAGCGGCCTGTATCGCAACGTGCTGCTGGTCTGCGCCGAGGCGCTGTCGCGGCGCATCGACACGAGCAACGCCGGGCGCAACCTGTCGATCCTGCTGAGCGACGGCGCCGCCGCGCTGCTGCTGCAGGCGACGGACGAGCCGGCGCGCGGGCTGATCGACCTGACGCTCGGCGCCGACGGCACCCAGTTCGACCTGCTCGCCACCGAGGCGCCCGGCGCGCGGCGCCCGCGCTTCATCGACGCGGACGACATCGCGGCCGGCCGCCACCACTTCCGGATGAAAGGCGCGCCGATGTTCGAAGACGCGACGCGCCGCATCGTCGACGCGTGCCGGCAGATGCTCGACAAGCACCGGCTGACGATCGGCGATATCGGTCTGGTCGTGCCGCACCAGCCGAACCTACGCATCCTCGACGCGGTCATCGAGCGGCTCGGGCTGCCCCGCGAGCGCTGCATGATCTCCGTCGATCAACTGGGCAACATGGCGAGCGCGGCGTTTCCGGTCGCGCTCTCCCTCGCCCGCGAGCAAGGCCGCATGCCGGCCGGCCAGCTCAACCTCCTCGTGACCTACGGCGCGGGCGCGACATGGGCCTGTGCGCTCTATCGGAGCTGAACGACATGCTGAACGCATCCCCCGGGTGGATCGAGCCGCGGCTGGCGCTGATCGGCACCGCCGACGTGCCGCTGTACGTGATCGTCAACGACGAGGCCGCGACGCTGATCGAGGGCGGCCTGAGCGGCATGACGGCGCTCGTATGGCAGCAGCTTCACGACCTGCTGCGGGACTTCGGCGGCATCCGGCATTTGCGCTACTGGCTGATCACCCACTCGCACTATGACCATTGCAGCCTGCTGATGACGCTCAAGTCGCGCATGCCGTGGCTCCATGTGTCCGGTTCGCCCGACGCGTTCGATGCGTTCCAGAGCCCGTCGGCGTGCCGCACCATCCGCCAGCTCGACGAGCACGCGTCACGGTCGTGGGAACCTGCCGCCGGCGCCGATTTCACCGAGTTGTCCGACCTGCCGTTCTACCCGGTCAATCCGGGCGCGCAGCTCGATATCGGCGACGGGATGCAGATCCGCACGATCGCGCTGCCGGGCCACAGCCGCTGCCAGTTCGGCTACTACTGCCCGCAGCTGGATATCGGTTTCGTGTCGGATGCGCTCGGCGAGTTTCAGGACGCCACCCACTGGCTGCCGCTGGTCTTTCAGGACCTGTTTGCGTACCGGCACTCGCTGGACGTCATCGAACAGCTGCATGCACCGCGGCTTGCCCTGGGGCACCACGGCATCCTCACCGGCGAGCTCGCCCGGTCGGCCGCACGGCATGCGCGCGCGTGCCTCGATGCACGCGAGGCCGACGCACGCGCGGTTCGCGGCAACGCCGCCGCCACGCAGGCACTGGCCCACCAGTGGACGGCCCGTTACGCGGCAAGAAGCGAAAAGGTCGTGCCGCGTTTCCTGCATCTCAAAAGCATGACGCACATGATCGACCTGTTCCATCGCGCCGAATAGCCGTATCCGGATGTCCGCCGCGGCAACGCACGGGCGCCGGCCGGTGCGAGGCCCCTGCTCGCTGTTTTCATTCCTCTTCCGACGACATCATGACCACTGCGACCTTGCCGACTACGCTTGGCGAATTGCTTCAGAACCGCGCCGCCACACGCGGCGACCACACCGCCTACGTGTTCCTGAGCGGGCCGCCCGAGCAGGAACGGGCCGAATCGATGACCTTCTCCGAGCTCGACGCGCGCGCCCGCCGGGTCGCCGCGCTGCTGCGGCAGAACGCGGTCGACGTCGGCGACCGGGTGCTGCTGCTGTGCCGGCCGGGGCTCGATTACGTCGGCGCCTTCATGGGGTGCCTGTATGCGGGCGCGATCGCGGTGCCAGCCTACCCGCCGCGCAACAGGCAGCATATGGTGCGGATCGCCGGCATCGTCGAAAACGCGGGCGCCGACACGATCCTCTGTTCGGCCGAGGACCACGCGCGCTGCTCGACCTGGCTCGCCGATACCGACGCGTCCGGCAGCACGCTGCTCGACGTCGGCGGCGCGCAGGCGCTGGCTCCCGTGGATTCGCCCGCCGGCGTGCAGCCGTCCCACATCGCGTTTCTGCAATACACGTCGGGGACGACGGGCACACCGAAAGGCGTGATGGTGAGTCACGCGAACCTGATCCACAACCTGGGGCTGATACGCGAATGGCTTGCGTATGACGAGTCGAGCACGATCGTCAGCTGGCTGCCGCCGTATCACGACATGGGCCTGATCGGCGTGATCCTGACGTCGCTCTACGGCGGCTTCCGCAGCGTGCTGATGGCCCCGGAACGGTTCATCCAGCATCCGTACCTGTGGCTGCGCGCGATCAGCCAGTACCGCGCGGACCTGACGGGCGCGCCCGATTTCGCGTACCGGATGTGCTGCCGGCGGATCTCCGACGAACAACTGGCGACGCTCGACCTGTCGTGCCTGCGGGCCGCGTACAACGGCGCCGAGTCGGTGCGCGCCAGCACCCTGACGGATTTCTCGCAGCGCTTCGCGGCAGCCGGCTTCGCCGCCGACGGATTCCTGCCGTGCTACGGGCTGGCGGAGGGCACGCTGTACGTCGCCGGCCGCACGGAACGGCACCCGGTCCGCACGCTGTGCGTCGACCAGGCCGCGCTCCAACGGCAATCGGTGGTGTTGCGCAACGAGACCCTCGGCGTGTCGCCGCAGCCGCTGGACCGCCCGGGCGAGCGGGTTCTGGTCGGCGTGGGCCGCACCGACGGCGAGCAGCAGGTGATCGTGCGCGACCTGGAGACCAACGCCCGGTGCGACGACCGGACCATCGGCGAAATCTGCGTGGCCGGCCCGAGCGTCGCCGCCGGCTACTGGCGGCTGGACGAGCAGACGCATTCGACCTTCCGTCACACGCTGGCCGGCGATCGCGACCAGGCATTCATGCGCACCGGCGATCTCGGCTTCATTCTGGATGACGAACTGTATGTCACCGGCCGGCTCAAGGACATGGTGATCCTCGCCGGCCGCAACTACTACTCGGAAGACATCGAGTACGCGCTGATCGTCGGCGTGCCGGAACTGGTGCCGAACGGCTGCGCGGCCTTCATGGACGACCAGGCCGACGCGGAACGCCTGATCGTCGTGGCCGAAGTCGAGCGCACGCAGCGCAAGGGCAATCTCGACAGCTTCATCGACGCGATTCGCCAGGCGATCTGGAACCGCCTCGACATCGGGCCGAGCAGGATCGTGCTGGTGTCGCCCGGCAGCGTGCCGAAGACGTCGAGCGGCAAGGTGCGCCGCAGCACCTGCCGCACGCAGCTGCACGACGGCGCGCTGACGATCCTCGCGCAGTGGGACGTCGACGCCGGCACGCAAACGCCGGCTCCCGATCGCGGGCAGCCCGCGCGCCCGGCCGCCGGTGCCGACAAGCCGGCGGCCAACGATCGCGGGCGCGACGCCGCCGCCACCGTCGACGAACTGAACGACTGGCTCAGGCACTACGCCCGCACGCGGATCGATTCGCGAACCATCGACGAGCGACGCACCATTCCGCCGCACGTCGTGCTCGATTTCGGCAACCGGGGCCTGCTCGGCATGCCGGTCGACCGCTCGCATGGCGGGCTCGGGCTCGGCCACCGCGACATGGCGCGCGTGTTTGCGCAACTGGCCGCGATCGATTCGACGCTGGCTTTTTTCGTCGCCCTGAACAATACGCTCGGCATCGTGCCGATCATGCGGCACGCGCAGCCGGCGTTGCGCGACGAACTGCTGCCGAGCCTCGCGAGCGGCCGGATGCTCGCCGCATTCGCGATCACGGAGCCGGCCGCGGGCTCGCATGTCCGCGCGATCGCCTCCCGCGCGCAGCGCACCGCGTCCGGCGACTGGCTGGTCACCGGCACCAAGCGCTGGAGCGGCTCGTCCGCGTGGGCGGGAATCATCAACGTGTTCGCGAAGCAGGCCGACGGCACGGGAATGGTCGGCCTGGCGGTGCGCCCCGGCACGCCGGGCGTGCGGATCGGCGCCGAAGAGCTGACGATGGGCGTGCGCGGCATGATCCAGAATTCGCTGCATCTGGATCGGGCGCGGATCGGCGACGCATGCCGGCTCGGCGACATCGGCCAGGGCATGTCCGTGGCGCAGCACGCGATGAACATTGCGCGCCTCGGTATCGCCGCCGTCAGCGTGGGCGGCATGAAACGCTGTGCGCAGCTGATGCATCGCTACGGGGCGCGGCGCGAGGTCGCCACCGGGCTCCTGCTGGACAATCCGCTGAGCCGCCTGCGCCTGGGCGAGCTGCGCGACCGCATCGACGGGCTCGACGCGCTGGTCGAGCACCTGGCCACCGAGCTGGACCTCGGCGTCACGTTGCCTGAAGACTGCCTGCTGATCGCGAAGATTCTCGGCTCCGAGCTGCTGTCGCAATCCGCCGACGAGCTGATGCAGTTCCTGGGCGGCCGCGGTTACATCGAGACCAACTTCGCGCCGCAGATCTTCCGCGACGCGCGCCTGACCCGCATCTTCGAGGGGCCGACCGAGACGCTGCTGGTTCACCTCGGCAGCCGTCTGCTGAACGGAAGCGACGAGCTTCCGCGCTATCTGGAAAGTGCGCTGGGCGCCGGCGTGCTGGGCACGGAGCTGCGCGAGCTTGGCGCCCAACTGTCGCGGGACGGGCTCGCCAATGCGGCGAAACTCGGCGGCGCCGCGCATGCCGCCGTCTGGGTCAATTACTGGCTCGGCACGGTCGCGCAATGGGGATTGCTGCTCGCGGTAACCGAACGTGCGGCTGCGCAGCAGCGCATCGGTGACGGCGCGCTGCGCTGGGCGCAGCGCCGGTACGAACTCGCGATCGAGGCGGCGCAGCGGCAGGTCGGTCTGCGATCCGCACTGACCACGTCGGCGCAATTGCACGACTGGGCCGCGCGGATTGGGCTCGAAATCGGCGCGATCGAGCAAACGGTCCCGGGTGCAAGCCAGCTCGTCGATCCGCTGCTGGACGCCAATCCCGGCGAGCACCCGGCCACCGGCATGCCCGACACACCCGACACGCCGGCCGGCGAAGACGCCGGTTCGGCACCGGCCCCGATCGCGAGCGAGCCGGCGAGCCTGCTCGATCGCCAGCAGGTTCATGCCGTCGAACAATGGCTCATCGCGTGGCTGGGCGAGCGCCTCAAGCACCGCAAGCTTCGATTGACGCGCGAGTCGACGTTCGCCGAGATCGGCTTCGACTCGATCCTCGCCGTCGAAATGACGATCGTATTCAGCGAGGCGTTCAGCGTGAGCGTCGATCCATCGGCGGTCTGGGACTACCCGTCCATTCGCGCGCTGGCCGCCCATCTCGCGCCCCGTACTCGCGGCGCCGCGCCGGCGGCGGTCGTGGCGCACGCCGATCCGGATGCCCCTTCAACCTTTGCAGCCCAACCTTCGATCCTGTGAGACCGTCCAACATGCACGCCCGATTCGACCTTGGTGATTCCACCACCGCGCTGGCCCGGCAGCTCGAACACTATCTCGACGCCTATCCCGACGAAACGCGCACGTTGCTCGGCCTGCCGGCCGGCGCCGCGATCGGCGTCGAGGTGCTCGACGAGGAACTGCCCGTCAGGCTCGAACAACACACGCATGCGGCTACGCTGCGCATCGGCCGGCACGACGCACAGCGCGTGATGGCCTACACGCGCAGTTGCAACTGGGCCAACGGCATCGTGCTGGTGCCGACGCTGGCGCGCCTGGTGTTTGCCGGTGCGTTCGACGGTCTGCGGGCCGGAGCGCCCCGCGCGATGCGCGCGTTCGCGGCGTCCCGCCAGCCCGACCCGACCCGTAACCTCGGGATTCTGTGGGGCGCCTTCAACCTGCTGAGCCTGGCCGGCTGGCTGACCCTCGATCGCGGCGACGAAGACGCCGAATATGCGCTCACGCCCGCCGGCGAATATGTCGTCGCGTGTGTCGAGCACGCCCGGCCGCTGTTCGAGCAACTGGCGAATGCAACGTCGGTGCTCCAGCATCTGCACGCACTGTGTCATCGAACGCGCGTGGCGGCCGAAGACAGCCTGCTGTATGCGCGGCTCGCGCGGGCCTGCGTGGCGGGCTGGCCGGAGCTTGCGCCCCCGGCCACCGACCTGGAGCGCCAGGTGAACGGACAGCTGCGCACGGCGATGGACGGCCTGCTGCTGGGCCCGACCTGGGTCGCGCTCGACATGCCGGTGTTCGACAGGCAGCCGGATGGCCAGTACGTGCAGTCGGCGCCCGGCATCCTCGGCAAGCTCGACGAGCAGCCCGCCGGGGTCGCGGTGGGCGCCTGGACACAGGCGGACCCTGTCGTCCTGGACGCGGCATGGGCGCTGATGGGCAAGTTCGGCATGGTGGAAATCGACCAGGGAAAGGTGCGGCTCACCGAGTCGGGCCGGATTCACCGTCCGATCGCCGCGCCTTATGCGGGGCTGCCCGCGTCGTATCTGCGTTCGTATGCGCTGCTCGACGAGCTCCTGTTCGGCAACCCCGATCCGCTCGATATCGACAGCGACGGCCACATCGATCGCGTGATGAACGTGTATGCGTCGAGCGGCGCCGGATCGGGGCCGGCGTCGCAGGAAATCACGACGAAGATCCTGCGCGAGCTGTTCGACGACACGCCGCTGGATCGCCAACCCGCCGGCATCGCCGACATGGGCTGCGGCGACGGCAGCGCGGTGAAGCGCCTGGCGGAATACGTCATCACGTCGACGCGGCGCGGCCGGCACCTCGCCGACTATCCGCTGCTCGTGATCGGCGCCGACTACAACGCATCCGCGCGCGGCCGCGCCGCCGCCACGCTATCCGCGCTGAAGGACATCCCCGGCGTGCAGGTACGCGTGATCGCCGCCGACATCTCCCAGCCCGACCGCTACGACGAAGCCGTGGCCGACAGCGGCCTGACCGTCACGCAGCCGGACGGCAGCGTGCGCCCGGCGCGGCTGAGCGACCTGCTGCACACCTTCATGTTCCTGGTCCACAACCGCCGGCTGGGCATCCGGCGCAAGGACGCCGCCGAAGCGATCCTCGAGCGTCATCTCCGCACCGTCGATCGGGCACGCCTGCGCGCGGTGATCGACCAGCACTATGCGGGGGCCCTGACGGTATCGGATCAGGAAGCGTTGCCGATCGGGCTTGAACAGATCAAGCGCGCGTTCAAGGTCGCGTACAGCGACGCGGAAGGGCTCGTTCCCGGTTACGTGGCGGCTGCGGATCTGATCGATTTCCTGACCCGCTGGAAACGCCACGCGAAGCATGGCTTTCTCATCGTGGAAGGACATAGCCCGTGGGCGGAGAACCTGTGCGCGCGGGCGCCGGGCGGCCCGGACACGTGGTTGCGCACCGAGCAGCTTCCGTCGGTGTTCAACTGGGGCATGCATTTCGTGTCGCGCCAGTTCATGGCGCCGTTCAACGAATTCACGCTCGCGCTGACCCTGGCCGGCCTGCGCCCCGACAGCCCGATTTACGGGCGGATTCATCCGGAGGGGTTCCCGGCGCCCGATCTGCTGAGCGACTATCGGTTCTTCAGTATCGCGAACTACGTCGACGATACCGCCGTTGCCGATTGACGGTCCGTTCGGTGCCACGCGGTACGCGGCGACGGCCGCGAATCGCATCAAGAAAACACCCCGGAGGCTGGATCGGTGCCCAGTCTCCGGGGTGCGGGTGCGCGCCGTACTGCTCGCCGGTTTCATGAATGCCCCGGATTCACACAGGGGCCACCACGCAACCGGCGCCCGGCTCGCGCATCAGGCGCTGTAGTCGTACACCCCGCGCCCCGTCTTGCGGCCGAGGCGCCCGGCCGTCACCATCTCGCGCAGCAGCGGGCACGCCCGATACTTCGGGTCGCCGAAGTCCTTCACGAACACGTCCATCACCGCGAGGCACACGTCGAGGCCGACGAGGTCGGCCAGCGCGAGCGGCCCGATCGGGTGGTTCGCGCCGAGCTTCATCCCCGCGTCGATCTCCTCGGCCGACGCGATGCCTTCAGCCAGCACGAAAAACGCCTCGTTGATCATCGGCACGAGAATCCGGTTCACGACGAAGCCCGGCGAGTTACGCACGCCGATCGGCGACTTGTCGAAACGCTCGGTCAGCTCGCGCACCGCCGACGCGGTCGCTTCGCTCGTCTGCAGCCCGCGGATGATCTCGACGAGCGGCATCAGCGGCACCGGGTTGAAGAAGTGCATGCCGACGAAGCGCGCCGGATCGGCGAGCGGCGCAGCGAGCGCAGTAATCGAGATCGACGACGTGTTGGTCGCGACGATCGCGTCGGGCCGTGCGACGGCCTCGATCTGCTTCAGGATGCGACCCTTCAGCTCGACGTTCTCGGTCGCGGCTTCGATCACGATATCGACCGACGCGAGCTGCGCGTAGTCGGTCGACGTCGTGATGCGCGCCAGCGCCGCATCGCGTGCGGCCGCATCGAGCTTGCCCTTCGACACGAGCCGCTCGAGGCTGCCCTTCAGCGTCGCGACGCCCTTCTCGAGCGCGGCGTCGCTGACGTCGATCATCACGACGTTGAGTCCCGCAACGGCGGCGGTCTGCGCAATGCCGTTGCCCATGGTTCCGGCGCCCACGACGCCGACAATTTCGATGGCCATGAAATTTCCTGTGTGTTCGGGTGCTGAGCGGTCGATTATCAGATGTTCTCGAAGATCGCCGCAACCCCCTGGCCGCCGCCGATACACATCGTCACGAGCGCGTAACGCCCGCCGATGCGCTTCAGTTCGTACAGCGCCTTGACCGTGATCAGCGCACCGGTCGCGCCGATCGGGTGACCGAGCGAGATGCCCGACCCGTTCGGGTTGACCTTCGCCGGATCGAGGCCGAGCTCCTGCGTGACCGCGCATGCCTGGGCGGCGAACGCCTCGTTCGCCTCGATCACGTCGAGATCGGTGATCTTCAGGCCCGCGCGTTCGAGCGCCTTCTGCGTGGCCGGCACGGGGCCGATGCCCATGTATGCCGGATCGACACCCGCGTGCGCATACGCGACGAGCCGGGCGAGCGGTTTCACGCCCTGCGCGCGCGCGGCGTCCGCGCTCATCATCAGCACGGCCGCGGCCGCGTCGTTGATGCCCGATGCGTTGCCGGCCGTCACCGTGCCGTCCTCCTTCTTGAACACCGGGCGCAGCTTCGTGAAATCGTCCGCGCTCGCGTCGTGACGCACGTGCTCGTCGGTGTCGAACGCGACCTCGCCCTTCTTCGTGCGGATCGAGATCGGCAGGATCTGGTCCTTGAAGCGCCCTTCCGCGATCGCGCGCGCCGCGCGACGATGCGATTCGAGCGCCAGCGCGTCCTGCGCGTCGCGCGAGATGCCGTACTTCGCCGCGACGTTCTCGGCGGTCACGCCCATGTGGATCGTCTGGAACGGGTCGTGCAGTGCGCCGAGCATCATGTCGACGAGCTTGCCGTCACCCATGCGCTGGCCGAAACGCGCGGCCGGCACCGTGTACGGCGCGCGGCTCATGTTTTCCGAGCCGCCGCCGATCGCGACGTCGGCGTCGCCGAGCATGATCGTCTGCGCGGCCGACACGATCGCCTGCAGGCCCGAACCGCACAGGCGGTTCACGGTCAGCGCGGGCGTGTGCTGCGCGACGCCGCCGTCGATCGCCGCGACGCGCGCGATATACATGTCCCTCGGTTCGGTGTTCACGACGTGGCCGAACACGACGTGCCCGACCGCATCGCCCGACACGTTCGCGCGCGACAGCACTTCGCGCACGACTTTCGCCCCGAGATCGGTCGGCGAGAAATCCTTCAGGCTGCCGCCGAAATCACCGATCGCGGTACGGACACCGCTCACCACCACGACTTCTTTCGCTGCATTGCTCATCGTCTCACTCCGGTTCGTTCGCGCCCGCAGGCGCGGGGATACGTTGCGTTACATGTTCGGGTAATTCGGCCCGCCGCCGCCTTCCGGCGTGACCCACACGATGTTCTGCGTCGGGTCCTTGATGTCGCAGGTCTTGCAGTGCACGCAGTTCTGCGCGTTGATCACGAGGCGATCGCTGCCGTCGTCGTTCTTCACGAACTCGTACACCGCCGCCGGGCAGAAACGCCCTTCCGGCCCCGCATACGTGCGCAGGTTCACGTTCACCGGCACGTTCGCATCCTTCAAGGTCAGGTGCGCCGGCTGGTTCTCTTCATGGTTCGTGTTCGAGATGAACACCGACGACAGCCGGTCGAACGTCAGCTTGCCGTCCGGCTTCGGGTACTCGATCGGCTCGCACTGCGACGCCGGCTTCAGCATCTCGTGGTCCGCATGCTTGTGGTGCAGCGTCCACGGCACGTTGCCGCCCATCACCTTCTGCTCGAGGCCGACCATCAGCGTACCGAGGTACAGCCCCTTGGCCATCCACTGCTTGAAGTTGCGCGCGCGGTACAGCTCCGTGTACAGCCACGATTGCTTGAACGCATCCGGGTACGCGTTGAGCTCGTCCGACTGGCGGCCCGCCTGCACCGCGTCGAACGCGGCGTCGGCCGCCAGCATGCCGGTCTTGATCGCCGCGTGGCTGCCCTTGATCCGCGATGCGTTCAGGAAGCCCGCGTCGTCGCCGATCAGCGCGCCGCCCGGGAACACCGTCTTCGGCAGCGACAGCAGCCCGCCCGCCGTGATCGCGCGCGCGCCGTACGACACGCGCTTGCCGCCTTCGAGGAACGCACGGATCGACGGGTGCGTCTTGTAGCGCTGGAATTCCTCGAACGGCGACAGGTATGGGTTCGTGTAGCCGAGGCCCACCACGAAGCCGACCACGACCTGGTTGTTGTCCATGTGATACAGGAACGAGCCGCCGTAGGTGTCCGACTTCAGCGGCCAGCCGGCCGTGTGGATCACGAGGCCCGGCTTGTGCTTGGCCGGATCGATTTCCCACAGCTCCTTGATGCCGATCCCGTACGCCTGCGGATCGGCGTTCGCGTCGAGCTTGAACTTCGCGATCAGCTGGCGGCCGAGATGGCCGCGGCAGCCTTCGGCGAACAGCGTGTACTTCGCGTGCAGTTCCATGCCGAGCTGGAAGTTCTCGGTCGGCTCGCCGTCCTTGCCCACGCCCATGTTGCCGGTCGCGACGCCTTTCACGGAGCCGTCGTCGTTGTACAGGATCTCGGCGGCCGGGAAGCCGGGGAAGATCTCGACGCCCAGCGCTTCGGCCTGCTGGCCCAGCCAGCGCGTGACGTTACCCAGCGAAATCACATAGTTGCCGTGGTTCTGGAAGTTGGCGGGCAGCGCCCAGTTCGGCGTGGTGATCGCGCTTTTCTCGGACAGGAACAGGAAGCGGTCTTCCGTCACCTCGACGTCGAGCGGCGCGCCGCGTTCCTTCCAGTCGGGGAACAGTTCGGTGATCGCGCGCGGGTCCATCACCGCACCCGACAGGATGTGCGCGCCGATCTCGGAACCTTTCTCGAGCACGCACACGCCGATTTCGGTGCCTTTCTCGGCGGCCAGTTGCTTGAGCCGGATCGCCGCCGACAGCCCGGCGGGGCCGCCGCCGACGATCACGACGTCGTATTCCATCGATTCGCGCGGGCCGTACTGCGCGAGCAAGTCCTGTGTGGTCAAAATCCTGTCTCCTCCTGCGTCCCGACCGTCAGCCGGTCAGAACTGGTCTTCCGTCAACGCGAGCACGCCCTCGTTGCCCTTGGTGCCGACAATCGACGCCTCGAGCGCGCCTGCCTGCACCAGCACCTGCTCCGCATAGAACTGCGCGATCGCGATCTTCGCGCCGAAGAACGCCGGGTCGCTCGCGCGGTTCGCCTGCGCGGCCACCAGCGCACGCGCCATCTGCCATCCGCACAGCACCACGCCCGCCAGCTTCAGGTACGGCACGCTGCCCGCGAACACCGCGTTCGGGTCCTGCTTCGCGTTCGCCAGCACGTAATCCACCACCGACGACAGCGCCTTCGCACCCTTCTCCAGTTGCACCTTCATGGATGCGGCCGCCGCACCGTCCAGCTTGCCCAGCGCCGCGACAGGCTCGCCGATTTCGGCGATCAGCGCCTTCGCCACCGCGCCGCCGTCGCGCAGCGTCTTGCGGCCCACCAGGTCGTTCGCCTGGATCGCCGTCGTGCCTTCGTAGATCGCCAGGATCCGCGCATCGCGGTAATACTGCGCCGCGCCGGTTTCCTCGATGAAACCCATCCCGCCGTGCACCTGCACGCCCAGGCTCGCCACGTCGTTCACCATCTCCGTGCTCCAGCCCTTCACGACCGGCACCAGATATTCGTAGATTGCCTGATGACGCGCCCGCGTCGCCTCGTCCGAATGGCGGTGGGCAATGTCGCTGTGCGCCGCGGCCACGTACGCCAGCGAGCGTGCGCCTTCGGTCAGCGCGCGCATCGTGCCGAGCATCCGGCGCACGTCCGGGTGATGGATGATCGTCACCGACTGCTTGGCCGACCCGTCCACCGGGCGGCTCTGCACGCGTTCCTTCGCGAATTCCGCGGCCTTCTGGTACGCGCGGTCGGCCACGCCGATCCCCTGCATCCCGACGCCGAAGCGCGCCGCGTTCATCATGATGAACATGTATTCGAGGCCACGGTTCTCTTCGCCGATCAGGTAACCGATCGCGCCGCCGTTATCACCATATTGCAGCACCGCCGTCGGGCTCGCCTTGATCCCGAGCTTGTGCTCGATCGACACGCAGTGCACGTCGTTGCGCGCGCCGAGCGAGCCGTCGTCATTGACCAAGAACTTCGGCACGATGAACAGCGAAATGCCCTTCACGCCTTCCGGCGCGTTCGGCGTGCGCGCCAGCACCAGGTGGACGATGTTGTCCGCCATGTCGTGCTCGCCCCACGTGATGAAGATCTTCGTGCCGAACACCTTGTACGTGCCGTCGCCCTGCGGCTCGGCGCGCGAGCGTACCAGCGCAAGATCCGAGCCCGCCTGCGGCTCGGTCAGGTTCATCGTGCCGGTCCATTCGCCCGAGATCAGCTTCGGCACGTAGCGCTGCTTCTGCTCGTCGGTGCCGGCCGTCAGCAGCGCCTCGATCGCGCCGTCGGTCAGCAGCGGGCACAGCGCGAACGACAGGTTCGACGCGTTCAGCATCTCGATGCACGGCGTCGCGATCAGCTTCGGCAGCCCCTGGCCGTCGTATTCGGACGGATGCTGCAGCCCCTGCCAGCCGCCTTCGACGAACTGGCGGAACGCGTCGCCGAAGCCCGGCGTCGCGGTCACGACACCGTCCTTCCAGCTGCTCGGATTGCGGTCGCCTTCGACGTTCAGCGGCGCCAGCACCTCGCCGCAGAATTTCGCGGACTCGTCGAGCACGGCCTGCGCCGTGTCGTAACCGGCATCCTCGAAACCCGGCAGTTGCGCAACGGTGTCGATGCCCGCGAGTTCCTTCAGCACGAACAGCATGTCCTTGACGGGGGCGTTATAGCTCATGGTCGATGTTCCAAATCAGGCGGTGAATGAGGCGCGCCACGGGGCCGATACGGCAAAACCGGCCAGCTCCGGGCGGCGAGGTGACCCATCCTAATGCCGTGCGAGCCGGTTTCCATTGTCATATTCGGCCCACCTGGTGACAAAATCGGCCACGGGATGTGGGGGCGGGGGCGGAAGCGGCAGGCGGGGTGCGGGTTTGGCCGGAGTCGGGTTTGGGCGGGAATGACGAGTTGGCGGCTGGTTGGACGGTGTGATCGGGGGGCCGGATTCGGATTCGGATTCGGATTCGGGTGGCGGGCAGCGGGCAGCGGGCAGCGGGCAGCGGGCAGCGGGCAGCGGGAGTATCGAAGCTGAGCACGTCAGCACGGCATCCAGCGCAGAAAGATGCCGAAATACATCGAGCACATCTAGCACGAACCCACGCTGACCGGTTGCGACGCGTCGGTGTCATTCAGCCCTCGCGTCCTTGATCAAGGTTATGTCCCCAAACTTCCGGACAGTAACGCCGGAAGCGCGGAAAGGCTGTCGATCGCATGCACGGGAGACGCGAACCGCCCGGAACCGGACTGAATGATTGTCCATGGGCCGCGCCGCAAGAACACCGGAACCATGCCGGCCCGCCGCGCCGGTTCGACATCGTTGTCGAGCCGATCGCCGACGTAGGCAATCCTGGACGGCTCGATTCCGTTCGTCTCGGCGACGATGCGTTCGAAAAAGCGGGCATCCGGCTTGTCGACGCCCCACGACGCCGACGACGCAACGATGTCCGCCGGCACGCCGAGCGCACGGAGTGCACGTTCGGTCGCGACGGGTTGATTTCCCGCGATGCCGACCAGCACGCCGGCTTCGCGCAGTCGTTTCAGGCACGGCACGACGTCGGGGTAGAGATCTTCCGCGGTCACCGTATAAGTGCTCCCGGTCGCCTCGCGCTCCCGGCACAATGCGACGAAGTCGACACCCGGCCGCACGAGATCGAACACGCGACGATGATGCTGACCACTCGCGATGACCGCGCCGAGCAACGCATGAAACACCCGTCGCGGCACCTCGAGATGGTCGGCCCACTCGTTCCAGTCTCGACTTTCATCGATCAGCGTTTCGCCGACGTCGAAGAACACGGCTTTTATCATCATCGGGTGGATCGGGTTCCGCAAAAACGGATCTTCGGGGTTTGGCGATGCCGGGGTGGGTGGGCAATGACGGGAGTCGGCGCCAACAACGCCCTTTCGCCATCCGTTCCTGGATCATCGACAATCTCGAAGAAAAACTTTGGTGGTTAGCCGGATGCGAGCGATATCCTAGCGCGTGGGCCTAGCGGTGCTGGCACAACCCGCGACGTAGTGCAAACCCCGACAAGCCAGTTGCGGTCGATAGTCTAGATTGTGACAGTATGGGTTCGTTGATCGAATTTCGGACGTTCTGCCTATTTCCTCGCTATGTCGACCTGAGACAGCTACGTGAACGAATCGACCTACCGCGTCATTTTCGGCTTTGTCGTGATCGCTTACGGCGCCGCGATATCCGCAATCATGGCATTTCGTCCAGAGCGAATATTGGCCTTCTATTGCAGATCAAGGGCTTGGAAATGGTGGTACAAATTCTGGCTCAACATGTCTGCAGAAGATATTGTGTCGGCCAAAATGGTACGGCGAACCAGAATCCAAGGGGCGACGGCGCTGGCGTTCTTCACTGCCATTATTTTTGCAGCTTTGTTTCAACTCGGTTCTCACGGCTAGCTGCTGATCTTGGCGGGGGATATATGACGCACGCCTTGTACGAATTGCTTAGTGACCTCGACGATCGCCACCTCTTTTATACATTGGGCCGGCATCGCCCAGACACCATTCTGATCTCGATAACTGTGCCAGGTGAGCGTATCGAGATCGACGTGTTCGACGACGGACATATGGAGATGTCCCGCTTTTCCGGAGATGAGAGTGTAATTGACGACCAACAAATGATTCTGAAGGCTATCGACGAGGCGTCCGAGTGAAAGGGGTTGGTCATGAGGCGCAACGCGCCCACTTCCCGTCGGCCGACGTCGCTGTGCGTGGCCGCTTTCAGGAATTGCATCTGTCTCTTATGGGTCGATTTCGGGTAACTGCGCTGGCCTACGGCAAGCAACTGCGGAAGGCAGCAGCCGGCCAGAAGCGGTCAGTCGACGCAACGACTTGAATCGACGACAATCGAACGTCAGCAACGGATTAATATGGTGGTGTATGAGCGCCAGGAGTTCACGCTTCTTTATCGCCGGAAATATTGAGGAGCCTGTCTTCGTTCTGGATGGAATCGCTTCGGAATGGCTGTTCGTGTCAGGGTTCTGGTGCAGAGTTAACGCATCGCTCGGAACGATATACGATCAGTTCGAGGAAGATGAGGCCGAACCAGCTGCACTTAGCCAGATCGCGTGCGAGCTGGCGCATCAAATCTGCGAACTTGAGGGGCGCGAGGAAGAGATGATCAGCTTCATCTACAGATGGACGCCACAAGGAGAGACATACACTCTGGAAATGCAGCGAGCGGATCTGATTTCTAAGTTGGTAGAAATGCGTGATTTCTTTAATTCGGCTGCTGCAAGTGGTGAAATTCTCGAGTTAAGCCTATAGGTAGTTCAAAAAATCTGGAAATTTTTTCGACCAATTCGCCTTCGGAAGCTGCCATTCGACCTTACAGCAATCGAGGCGTGCATTGCAGGGTTTGAGCGCAGAACCGTCCGTGTCTGTCCGAGAAGGCTTTTTGACACTGAATTATGCGGTCCGCACACATCACGCATGATGCGAACCATGGCCACCTTTCCCGGACCCTGCGCTAGCGTGCATGATTCGTCCACGTGTCAGATGGCAAGATCGAGCAGCCCGATACGCGTCATCGAGTTTGCCGTCAAGCACCATTTTGGGCCCGTTCGATCACTTGCTTCTCGCGACGCATCTGGCAGATAGAAACCCGAATTAAGTCAGATGTTCTGTCGCTGGCATTGCATTTCGCCAGCTGTACGACCTGGATTGTTGCCGTCCAGACAACATGGCATACGCACTCGCGATCCTACCGGCGCTCGCCCGTCCCTCACTACAATGCGTCACACGCTCGCTTGAATTGCGAGCAAAGCGATACGCGCAAAACCCGTGGTCGCTCAGGTGAACCGCGCCGCGTGTACCGGATCCCCCCAACTGAAGCAATAGGACAATGGATCATGAGCAAGACAACTCGCAATGTGCAGCCCGTTACTTCCAACCTGGGCAAACAGGGTTCAGCTGAACTCGTACCTTCCCGTTACGCGGTGCGCGTGGGTGACATCGATGTCGTATTGATCAGCGATGGCGTTCTACCGCTGCCCACCTCCACCATGTCCACCAATGTGAGCGAAGCGGATCGCAACGAATGGTTCGATGGTCGTTTCCTGCAACGAGACATGTTCGACTGGGCGCTGAATATTGCGCTCGTGCGTAGCGGCGGGCAGCTCATTCTGATCGACTCGGGCGTGGGTGATGGTTTCGAATACTTCACGCGAGCCGGACAGTCAGTAGTGCGACTGGAGTCGGCAGGTATCGACCTTACTGCAATCACTGACATCGTCATTACGCACATGCATATGGATCACGTTGGCGGCTTGAACGTCGATGGCGTCAAGGCCAGGCTACGCCCGGACGTGCGCATCCACGTGTCGGCCTCAGAAGTAGAGTTCTGGAAAAACCCGGACTTCAGCAAGACGGTGATGCCGGAGACGGTTCCGCCTGCGCTACGCAAGGCTGCTGCGAAGTTCGTGGAACTCTACCGCGAGAATATCGTGCAGTTCGATCAGGCAGTCGAAGTCGCACCGGGCGTGTCGGCGCGCGTGACGGGCGGGCACACACCGGGGCACTGCGTCGTGGACGTCACATCAAACGGCGAGAAGCTAACGTTCGTAGGAGATGCGATTTTCGAAGTCAACTTCGACAATCCGGATTGGCAGAATGGCTTCGAGCATGATCCTGAAGGTGCAGTGGACGTGCGTCTCGCGCTGTTCAACGAAGCCGCGGAAACGGGCGCTTTGCTTGCCGCAGCACACGTCTCGTTCCCATCCATCGGACACATTGCAAGGAACGGCGACAGCTTTCGCTTTGTTCCTGTTACGTGGGATTACTAATCGATATCGGATAATTGATAATCACCCACCGCGATCTGGACTCACTTTCCGTATCCGGAAGCGACTGGTGCGCATCCCGTGCATGACACTGTCGTTAAGCGTTACCTGCACCTGAATTTCTTCGAGCATGACTGCTATCTCCATGTGCGCACGCGGCGCGTGGAGCCCTTCAATCCACAGGAGCCTGCCATGCGATCCATTCCCATGCCACGAAAAGCTATTTGCGCTTGCGCGCTATTCGCAACGCTGCCCGGCGTCGCGACCGCCGAAACGTTTGCGCTGAAAGTTGCCGATCTGGATCACGGCCGTTTCAGGAATGAACAAGTCTTCAGCGGATTCGGCTGCCACGGCGAGAATGTGTCACCGCACGTGACATGGTCAAACGCGCCAGCCGGTACTCGCAGCATCGTCGTGACGATTCATGACCCCGACGCGCCGACGGGCGGTCTCGGCTGGACCCATTGGGCTGTTGTCAACATACCGCCCTCGCAGACCTCTCTGCAAAAGGGCGCCTCCGGCAACGTGAATCTGCTGCCGCCCGGGGTCACCGAAACGCTGACCGACTTCGGCCAATCGAAGTATGGCGGACCGTGTCCACCACAAGGCAAGCCACATCGTTATATCGTCACCGCGTACGCACTCGATATCCCGCATATCGACGTGAGCCCGGCATCTAGCCCTGCACTCGTTGCGTTTCAAATGCACGGGAAGATCATCGCTCGGGCTCGCTATGTCGCGACCTACCAAAGCGCGGCGAATTGAGCCGCGCCACGGGTACTATCAACTGAGCGACATGCCACCGTCGACACGCAAGTTGACGCCGTTGACGAAGCTGCCCTCGTCACTCACGAGAAAGAGCGCCGCGCGTGCGAGTTCTTCAGGAAGTCCGAGGCGGCCTAGCGGAATACGCCCTGCGACGGCAGCCTCGAACGCCGGCCGCTCGTCATACGCGATACCCAGCTTCGTCAGAATTGGCGTGTCGACCGGCCCGGGACTCAGTACATTCACACGAATGCCACGCGCCTGAAGCTCCAAAGCCCAACTCCGCGCGAAGGCCTCGATTGCGGCCTTCGTACCCGCGTAGACTGCATGTCCTTCGAACACTTTCGAACTCGCGATCGAACTCGTCAATAGAATGGCACCACGCTCTCTCATGAGTGGCGTGATCTTCTGTATCCCGAAGAAAATTGCTTTGGTGTTTGTGGCGAAGTGACGATCATAGGAGTCTTCGCTCACTTCGTTCGATGCTTCGATAGTATTCACTCCCGCGTTCGCGAAATATATGTCAATTCCTCCAAAGCGCCTCGACACTAGCGCGGCCACTTCGTCGTGCGTTTTCGGGTTCGCGAGATCTCCCGTCAGTCCGATCGCCCGGTCGCCAAGTTCGGCCACGGCCGCATCGATGGCATCCGGACGTCGGCCCACCATAATGACATTCGCGCCCTCTTCAATCAGCAGCCTGGCCGTGGCCAATCCGATTCCACTATTTGCGCCAGTAACAACAGCAACCTTGTTTGCGAGTCGATTCATGTTTTCTCCGTCATATTCCACCTGTCCGGCGTAGAGCCAGAATTTAGCAACGGCTTCTGGTGGGTTGAAGTCACTCGTAGGTCATTTCACTCTTTCCACTTTGTCATCATGTCCGTGGATAAATTTAGCGGCTTTCCCGCGTTCGTTCGCTCCGTCGAGACGGGCTCGTTCACGGCTGCGGCGCAATCTTTGGGTACGACGACGTCGGCCGTGTCAAAGAGCGTGGCAAGGCTCGAAAAGCGCCTGGGCGTCACGTTATTCCAGCGCTCGACCAGGGCCTCCGTTCTGACGATTGAAGGTCAGGCGTTTTATGAGCGCATTGCCCCGCTGATGCGCGGCCTGGAGGGCGCCGAAGAAGTATTGCGATCGCCGGCCGCCGCCGCAGGAAGACTGCGTGTAAGCCTGCCTGGCGAACTGGGTCGCTTTTTGCTCGATCCCGTCACGCGGGAACTCCTGCCAAACCACCCGGAACTCGCACTCGACGTGAGCGTCAGCGACCATCATGCCGACCTGATCCGCGATCGCATCGATATCGCGATCAGGGCGGGATGGCTGGAAGACAGCGGCCTGTATGCGCTGCCGATCACCAGTCTTCGGCTGGTGTTAGTTGCGGCGCCTGCATATCTGCGCGAGCGGGGATCACCGCGTGTTGCTGCGGATCTCGCTGCACATCGGCATGTGCGCTACCGGCTCAATGGCCGACCGTACCCCTTGAACTTCGCCGATGGAACGTCCAGTTCCATCGAAGGCAGGTTCGACGCTGATAACGGTGAGGCAATGCGCGTAGCGGCATTGAACGGACTGGGTATCGCCCAAATACTGGAAATTGCCGTACGGGACGATCTCGCCGCCGGGAGGCTGCAGGCTGTACTACCCGATCAGGCGCTCGCGTGCGTCCCCGTGCACGCTATTCACGCTTTCGGAAAAAACATGCCGACGCGCACGCGCGTATTCGTCGATTTCGTTACGGCGCAACTCTCGAAATGAAGTATCCCGTCGCCCCGGCGCTCAGCGCCATCGGCTGCCGTCGCGCTGCATTCGAATCACGCCACGGAGGCGTCGTGCAGCAAATCGATCAGTGCGTCGGCTCCGGTGTGGTCGGCCGTGAATGCCGTGGCCACCGGATCGTAGGTTGCGGGCAAGCCGACCGCACCGAGCAGATTGGCGAGGTAGGTATCGAGCGTGCTGGTCGCATTCGACACGCTTGCCGCGGTCACCGTATTGGCAAGCGTGACCGGCGCCACGGACGTGACGAAATCCATCGGATTGCCATCGGGCGTCAACAACGCGACCAGTGCCGTGGTCAGCGTGGTGACGTTCGCAACCGCGGTCTGTCCACTCGCGGGTAGTTGGGCGAGCGCCGTGACGAGCGGGCTGACCTGGCCGGACGGATCAGTCGCGACGAGCGCGATTGGCTGCGACAGTCCGGCAACATTCAACGTATACGCTCCATTCGACCCGGCCTGGGTCGTTGCGGTCTTCCCGTTAACGTCGGTGGCGGTGATCGTCGCATTGGCCACCGGATTACCCCCGGCAACCGCTCCCGAGACCGCTGCGTTTTGACTGCCGGATGATGCGCCACTGTCGCTGCCGCCGCCACATCCGCCGAGTAGCGCAACTGCGATTCCTGTTGCGACGACAATCGGTGTCGCCAGATTTCCCTGTCCCATGATCCACTCCATTATTCGCAGTCGATTGATACCGGATGAGGCTGAGCAGCGCACATGATGTCCGCGCCGATCAAACAGGCGCAAAGTCTGGTCTTCGCCCTGCGTCAGTGAATTTATCGTCGACGACGCGCAAGACGTACATAGTCAAGCGACTGGGCAACTTGTCGCCAGGAACACCCACCTTCGAAATATTCGTCAGGCGCAATATCATTTGGAAGTCGTATGGCTTGCACTCGTGGGACTGCGACGCGTTTCCGGCATTGAAGGACCTGGACAGCCGCCGTTTATCCTCGGACGTCGAGTAGCGTTGGCGTTCGCGCAGGTCAGGATCACGGCGAGGAATGTGCCGTTGGCATCGGACAGGGTGTGATGCGCCCCCCAGGCGTCGCAAACAGAGGTGGCCTCACTCGTTCGGACAGTTTTCTGTGATTTTCGTAGAGCAAAATAATTCCGTCACTCCAGAATTCTCATGGATCAAGGCCTCCGTCCCGCGAATTGACGACTTTATTGACGGTCCCATTAAAGTAATGTCGTCAACTCGCCTACGTCCGCATTAAATTTGTCGATTCGCGTAGTGGAGCAAGGGTTCCGGCGGTAACGTCCTGATTTCTGGACCGATTCCCGGCCCACCGCGCGGCCGGTCGAAGCGTTGAGTTCAGACAGGACGCTCTCTGTCTCAAGCTCGGTCACCTATGCTGGAAAAGCGGTGTTGCGGGACATTCGGGGCCAACTGCGTCCGCTTGCTCCCGGCCAAAAAGCGACATCTGCGCACGTAGGTAGAATCGTCAACAATCAGCTCCAGGTTTGATGGCCATTCCCATTTCGCGAGGCGCAGCGATGAAGGTAACGATTGCATACATCGAAGAACCACCGTTCGGTTGGACGGAAGCGGATGGTACTGCTACGGGTGCTGACGTTGATCTGGCCGATACGGTTCTTCGGGCGATCGGTGTTACCCGGATCGAGCATCGCCTGACGACATTTAGTGAACTGCTACCCGGCGTTGAAGCAGGTCACTGGGATATGAACGTTCCGCTCTTCGTTACCCCTGAACGCGCCAATATCGTCGCGTTCAGCGTACCCGTATGGGGGATCGGAGACGGCTTTCTGGTTCGGACTGGAAATCCGAAAGCGCTCAACAGCTACGTGTCACTCGCCAAACGTCCTGAGGCGCGCCTTGGCGTCATTGCCGGACAGGTGCAACACGAGTCGGCGAGAACGTCAGGCGTAAGCGAGGACCAGATAGTCATCTTCGAGCAACAGGCCGACGCGATCGAAGCGGTTCTCTCGGGCGCGATCGACGCGTATGCAAGCACAGCCTTGGGAAATCGCATAGTTGCGTATCGGATCGGAGGCTCAATGCTTGAGGCAGTGGAGCACGAGCCGCAAACGAATGGCACGCAGCAGAAGCTCCCGCTCGGCGCATTCTCGTTTAGCAGACGAAACAGCGCTCTGCTCAATGCGGTAAACGGGCAACTTCGTTCATATCTGGGCTCAGAAGAGCATCGCGCTCGTATGGCGAGATTCGGCTTGACAAACAATGAAATCGATTCCGCTCTCGCGCATGGGGTGTGAGACGGGCTTCGGCCACGAACGGACACTCGACAGGCGGAGCTAGATTGCTGACAATTCCGTCCATCGCCGCACATCGAGGGCGACACCTTTCATACCCAGCGCAAACAACGCCTTGCTGAAAGGCATCTATAGTGCCGACCCGCCTATGAAACTCGATTTGGAAACGTGGTTGATTGACGAAGGCGACCGAGTCATTCAGAAAAGATCACTTGAGGGTTTCGACAGCCTGACGCTGATCGAACGCGTCGTCTACAGCATGTGGGTCATTGACTACGCCGTTCGGAACTCCGGCACTCTCGAACCAATGAGGGAGTTGTACCCTGATGCTCCGCATGAACTCGAAGCCTTTGCTGCCTCGAACAATGCAGCGAATCTCCTCGCGTTATTGAACTTATCGTCGAACGAGAAACGATTCTGTGCCGAATACCACGAGCGATTTGATCGCGCCTGCGGCGACATAAGACACAACTATGACCAATGCGCCTGAGTCGGTCGTTTATTGGGCTCAGATCGGCCAGTCTCTGCCGTTCGACTTCACCTCTCAGACCGTTGACAATGGTTGTGCTTCTTAATTCGGAAATTCTCCGCCATGGCCACTATCTACGACACAATCGTATGGTTACAGTCGAACACCAGCGCGAAGCAATTCCCCATTGTTGAATTTTCTGCCGACACCGACATGGCGACTCTCGGATGGGTGTCGTTAACGAGCACAGATCGACCGGAAATCGTAGTTACTCAGGTAACGGCAGAAGAGTTCCGATCAATAGCAGATGGCCCAGACGGTTACCTGGCGGTTGAACACCGAATAAACGCCGCTCTTAAGCGGTCCGACCTCAAGTGCTCATGGCTGGCGCGTGTTGAAGAAGTAACTTCGAGCGTCAAAGGCACCTCGCTCCAAGGGAGCAGGAAAGCGTATCAGCCACCAAAACTGTTTTTTCGAGACATTCTTCACCGCGAGTCATTAGCACAGGAAGTCCGTCGTACGACTCGTTCTGATTTTGAGCGCAATGGCGGAAAGGTCATCGTTCTCCAATGACGCACCCAACAATCCAGCCAACTTGCCGACGCACTCCGTCGAACGTCTGCTTCCGATAAATTTGACTGGCCGTTGGAGCAGCCCCCTGAAACGCCGGACACAGTCACCCACTTACAATAACGGGTAGGCATAGGACTGTGTTTTTGACTAACACTAGGCAGGAAGTGATGGAAGTGTTGACGGGCCCGGAGCGTCGGCGGCGCTGGACGGCGGAGCAGAAGCTGGCGATGGTTCGCGAGAGTTTTGAGCCGGGGAAATCGGTTTCGATGGTCGCGCGCCAGCACGGCGTGAATCCGAACCAACTGTTCCACTGGCGCAAGCTGTACCAGGATGGGAGCCTGTCAGCGGTCAAGGCCGGCGAGGAAGTAGTCCCGGCCTCGGAACTGGCCGATGCACTCAAGCAGATTCGTGAGTTGCAACGGATGCTCGGCAAGAAGACCATGGAGAACGAGATTCTCCGCGAAGCAGTCGAGTACGGCCGGGCAAAAAAATGGATAGCGCACTCGCCCTCGCTGCCGGAGGACGACCAGTGAAACTGGTTTGTGAAGTTCTCGGCGTGTCGCGCTCGAACGTATCGGCACGACTGTCGCGTCCGGCGACGTGGCGCGATGGCCGTCAATCGAGGCAGAGTGACGACGCGGACGCGGTCGAGGAGATCCGCCGGGTCATTGGCGATTTGCCCAGCTATGGCTATCGCCGGGTTTGGGGCATCTTGCGCAACGAGCGCGTTGCGGTCGGACTGGCGCCGTTTAATGCCAAGCGAATCTATCGCGTCATGCGCACACATGGGCTGCTGATGCAGCGCCGACCGATTCCACCTCGGCCCCAACGTCGACACGACGGCAAGGTAGCCGTCGAGCGCAGCAATCAGCGATGGTGCTCGGACGGCTTCGAATTCTGCTGCGACAACGGCGAGCCGCTGCGCGTAACGTTCGCGCTGGATTGCTGTGACCGTGAGGCGATGAGCTGGGCGGCTACGACGGCAGGCCACAGCGGCGACATCGTGCGCGACGTGATGCTGGCTGCAGTGGAAAATCGGTTTGGCATCGAGCTGCATACGCCGTCCGAAATCGAGTGGCTGAGCGACAACGGTTCGGGCTACACAGCCGACGACACGCGTCGGTTCGCAGTGGCCATCGGCCTGAAGCCATTGACCACGCCGGTATGCAGCCCGCAAAGTAATGGGATGGCCGAGAGCTTCGTGAAGACGATGAAACGCGACTACGTCGCCTTCATGCCGAAGCCGGACGCAGCGACTGCTGCACGCAATCTGGCCATCGCGTTCGAGCATTACAACGAGAAGCATCCCCATAGCGCGCTGAAATACCGCTCGCCTCGCGAGTTCCGGCGCTCGATGGATTCAGCAACCTTAGTGTGAGGCTGTGTCCGGTATTACAGGGTCAACTCCAGCCGTTATGGGTCGGCATCAACCAGTCCGACACTACCCCAATACCACTCGACCGAGGCCGGCCAGCCGCAGACATCGGCTGGCCGCATCGCCTGGACATTCGAATGTCCAGGCGCGAAGAGACAGCTTTCGCGCGAATTCCGTATCCATCGGGCGATGGCACTTCCAGATAGTCGCGGGCTGTGGTCAAAGGCTGCCCGGGGCCGCCGTCCGAATGTCTGTGCGCCAAGGTGCAGAACGATCGCGCACGCTCTGAACCCGAACGTCCGAACATGGCTGGCGCATGTACTGGACGCGGATGCGCTTTCAATCCGTCGCCGGCGCAGCACCTGCCCAATTTCCGTCGTTCCGGTCCCAGGGAGGCACGCCACTGAACGCGTCGACCAGGAAATCGATCATGACGCGCACTCTGGCGCTCAGGTGCCGACGGCTCGGATACAGCGCGAGAATGTCGATATCCGGCAAGCGGTACCGGGGCAACACATGCACGAGCCGGCCCTCGGCGAGATCCTTGCCGATCAGGAAAGTGGGCTGCTGGATCACGCCGTGTCCGGCAAGGGCCGCTGCACGCGCCGTATCGCCGTTGTTGGTATGCATGTGACAGTCGACCTTCACCGAGTGAAGCTTGCCGCGCTCGTCGATCAGTTGCCAGTCGTCGCCGGTGGACGCATACGTGTAGCCGATACAGCGGTGCCCGCCCAGCTCCGCCGGGACTGCCGGAACGCCGAAGCGAGCCAGATAGGCCGGCGATGCGCACAGAATGTTTTGCGACGTCGCCAGCTTGCGGGCCGCATGACTGGTCGAACCGGCACGTGAGATGCGAATGGCGAGATCGTAGCCTTCGTCCACGATATCGACGACGCGGTCAATCAGTCCGACGTCGAGTTCGACTCCCGGGTATTTCCGCATGAACTCGGGCCACAACGGTGCCAGATACAAAATACCGAAGCTCACGGGTGCATTGATGCGCAGCCGCCCGCGCGGCTCGACCGACGCCGACGAGACCAGCCCCTCCGTCTCGGCGACATCGTCGAGGATCGACTTGCAACGGGCGTAAAGCGTCTCACCGCCCTCGGTAAGAGAAAGCGTGCGCGACGAGCGATTCAGCAAGCGCGTGCCCAGATGCGCCTCCAGTTCATTCACATAGCGTGTGACATTGGCGGGCGACGTGCCGAGCGCATCCGCGGCGCGCGCGAAGCCCCCACGGCTCACCACCGTCACGAAAACCTCGAAGGCGCGCAGACGATCCATCAGTACCTCGATTCATTCACAAAAGCTGAATGATAGAAGCACATTTTGGTCATTTCTACAATCAAAACTGAGGCCTATATTGCTTTCAACGCGCCAATGCATGGGGCACTGGCCGACGAAGTGCATCAGGAGATTGAAAATGCAACGCTTGAAAGGAAAAGTCGCCATCGTCACGGGCGCCAGCGCAGGGATTGGGCGTGCTACGGCAAAGCTGTTCGCGAAGGAAGGCGCCAAGGTGGTCATCGCGGCGCGGCGCGCGGCGGAACTCGAAACACTCGCCGCGGAGATCGTCAGCGAAGGCGGCGAAGCAGCATACCTGGCGGGTGACGTGCAATCGGAAGACTTTTCGAAGGCGCTGGTCGAGCTCGCGGTGAGCCGGTTCGGCCGCCTGGACATTGCCTACAACAATGCCGGTACGCTCGGCGAGATGGGGCCGAGCACCGGTATTTCCGAAGCAGGCTGGAATGCCGCGCTGTCGACCAATCTGACGAGCGCCTTCCTTGGCGCGAAACACCAGATTCCGGAAATGGTGAAGCAAGGCGGTGGGTCGATCATCTTCACGTCGACGTTCGTCGGTTATTCGTTCGCGTTTCCCGGCACTGCGGCCTATGCGGCGAGCAAGGCGGGCCTGATCGGCTTGACGCAGGCACTTGCTGCCGAGTACGGCGCGCAAGGCGTGCGCGTGAACGCGGTGTTGCCGGGCGCTGTCGACACGGACATGTATCGCGGCATGAACGACACCCATGAATCGCAGGCGTTCGTCACGGGCCTGCATGCGCTCAAGCGCGTTGCAAAGCCGGAAGAGCTTGCCCGGTCGGTGCTGTATCTCGCTTCCGACGATTCGTCATTCGTGACCGGTACGGCATCACTCGTTGACGGTGGCGCGTCCATTACCCGGACCTGATCCCTCTTTGTCGGCATCCGGCTTCTACCTGCCGATGCCGCCAGTTCTACCTCACTCATGCAAAGGAAATGACTCATGGACCTGAATCTGCAAGGCAAACTCGCATTGGTCAGCGGCAGCACCGCCGGCATTGGCTTCGCTATCGCCAGGACGTTGGCGCAGGAAGGCGCGCGCGTGATCGTGAATGGCCGCTCCCGGTCATCAGTGGATGATGTGGTCGCGCAACTGAAAGCCGAGACGGGCAGCGACGTAACGGGTTTTGCGGGCGATCTCGCCACAGCCGCGGCGGCTGACGAACTGGCAACGCGTTATCCGGACGTGGAAATCCTGGTCAACAACCTGGGCATCTTCGAGCCCAAGCCGTTTGAGGAGATCCCCGACGCCGACTGGTCGCGTTTCTTCGACGTCAATGTGTTGAGCGGTGTACGCCTCGCTCGCCTGTTTCTGCCCGCGATGAAGCGTGCAAACTGGGGGCGCATCATTTTCATTTCGAGCGAAAGCGGCGTGCAGATTCCCGCCGAAATGATCCACTACGGGATGACGAAAGCCGCGCAGATTGCCGTGTCGCGCGGGCTCGCCGAAGCCGTTGCCGGCACTGGAATTACAGTCAATAGCGTGCTGCCGGGGCCGACGAAATCGCGTGGCGTGGGCGAGTTCGTGGAGGCGCTTGCAAGCGCCGAGGGCAAATCGTTTGAAGCGTTCGAACAGGAGTTCTTCGAGAAAGTCCGCCCCACATCGCTCATCAAGCGATTTGGTTCGCCGCAGGAGGTTGCGTCGCTCGTGGCCTATATCGCCAGTCCGCTTTCGGCGGCCACAACGGGAGCCGCGTTGCGAACCGACGGGGGCGTTATAAAAAGCGCCTTTTAAAACCCCGGCCGACATTGAGCCGGGCTTTCGACAGTTGCCTCGCTCAATGTCCCGATGCGGTTGGCTGAAACGCTCCGTTTGTGGCGTCCGCGACAATCAGGCACGGGGCGGCTGTTTTGCATTCTCGCGGCGGTATCGTTCATGGCGTCGTGGGCAGCGCGGTCATTCAGCGGGCGTGATGGATGGCTTCGCTTCTCGAGGGGCATGGCCGAAGTAGGCCTTGTAGGCACGACTGAAAGCGGCTTCCGACTCGTAACCAACCGACCGTCCAACCTCGCCCACGCGCGCGTCACCTTTCGCCAGCATGTCGCGGGCGACGCTCAAGCGCCATTCATTGCGGTAACGCAACGGCGACTTGCCAACGAGCGCATTGAAACGTTCGCAAAAGTTGGAGCGGGACATGCCCGAGACGGCAGCGAGACCATCGATCGTCAAACCACGTGGCGACTGCTCGTGGATTGCCTTCAAAGCGCGGGCAATACGCTTATCCGCCAATCCGCCCAACCAGTTCGATGCATGACCATGATGAACCCAGGCACGCAACGCACGCACCACCACGAGATCAATCATGCGGGAGACCATCAAGGCGGACCCCGCCTCGTCATTGTCCGCCTCATGCAGCAGAAACTGCATGATGTTCGGCAGCCAGTCGCATGTCTCCGCCTGGCGAAGGTGGATCATGGTGGGTAACGTCAGAAGCAGATCCGGCTGGCTCGCCGGATCAAACCAGAAGTGGCAGACGACGACGTTCGCCGGTTGGTCCAGGGCGGAAATGCGCAGGCTGCCAGGTCCGCGCGGCAACAAGAGCAGTTCGCCGGACCGAATCTCGGAAGCGTCTGCGTCATCGCCGGCAATTTTCACCACGCCTTCCATGACTGCGTACGCGTGAGCCGCCCGCGCAGACATGTCCAACTGCGCGAATGGCAGCAGCATCGACGAAAAGATGCGGTCGCCTGTCATGCGCATACGCGCAAGAACCTGAGACAGGAGATCACCGTTAGCCAGACCAGCAAGCGCCCGATCCGGAAAAATGGTCAAGTTTTTCCCAGGTTCAGTCATGTCAATTCGGGTTTCGTGAGCCTAAAGTAAGCGTCGACCACCAACGAAATCACGCAAGGCAAGGATTGAAACCATGTTTGGAATTTCGCCGCTCGGCTGGATACACACTCTCGGCAGTCTACCTGCGATCCCCATGGCCGTGTACATGTTCGCGCGTTACGGCAGGATCGTTCCGCGCTCAGTTGCCGGGCGGGTGTACTTCGTTACCATGTTGATTGGTTCCCTGACCGTGTTCGTCATAGCGCATCAAGGTATCAGCTACGTCATCGGAGTCGCAGCCGTCGTGCTGTTACTGGCTGGATATGGCGTTGCGTATCTGCCTCTGCCCGGTCGAGCCGGTATCTACCTGGAAACCTTCTGTCTGACGTTGACCGCATTCGTGCTGATGGTTCCCACGGTTACCGAAACGCTGAAGCGTGTGCCCGACGGACATCCGCTGGTCAGCGATCCGAGGTCGCCACTGCTTCTCGGTGCCCAAGCCGCGCTCCTCGTCGCGCTCGTTCTCGGGCTGATCGCTCAAGCGCTTTATCTTCGCAGGAAACCGCAGGGCACCCGTTCGATGAAAATCTAGAGAACGGGCAAGAAGCGACGCTTCCGTTGCCGTGTGAATACGATAATAGATATGTAATCCGAATGATATCGGCTTGATGTTGATCTGACGTCGGTGGAGTGATCGAAGCTGGCTCATGGTATCGAAAGAAGATCGCGCCACCCATTCGGATCCCGTGCGCTTCGTGGCGAGCCGCACGCTCGCGAAGACAGTCGAGGTCAAGACAAGTCACCTCGTGCTCATTTCGTATCCGGTAGAGGCCGCGAACATGACCCTCGATGCGACCGCCGGCCAGCACAACGCGGGCGCCGGCAACAAGCTTGCGACGGTCCAGCCCGGTGTTCGGTCCAGTCAACCGCTCGGTGCCAACGGAGTTGGGATTGGCGTACTTCGCCACGTCGACAATGGTATTTGTCAGGCGAGCGCATGCTAAACGACCGCTTTGGAGATCTATGCGTGGCCGCTTCGGGTCGATTTCGGGTAACTGCGCTGGCCTACGGCAAGCAACTGCGGAAGGCAGCAGCCGACCAATTTCAGACGTTAGACGCGATCACTTAATTGGTCGACAATTGGATCTACCTCCTACTTGCGCAACATGCTCGGGTACCGACATGAAATCGCTGTCCCCTTCCGATTGTTCGACGTGGCTGAAATACGAAGAATGTATTGAAGCGCCGTACGGGAAGGCCGGGCTAGGCCACACATCGTATTTGCAATTCGCAGTGCCGGAAAACGACGGGGCAGCTTCCGTGATTGTCGACGGCGTTCGCAGCTATCTTGAGCCGCCGAGAACCTGTTTGCTCCAGGTCACGGATTGGTCGAGGCATGGAGAGCTTGAGAATTCACTATTGGCGGAAATGGAATCGACATGCTCCGGCAAGCTAAACCCGTGGGACGGCTTTGGCCAACTCTTCGAGGCCAGCGAAGCAGATGACCTGCTTGGGTGTTGCGCCACAGTGCTTCGTTGCGGCATGAGCGCATACATCTACATACCGCTAAGAGCTACATTTCTTCTTTGGGAGGGGGATCTTGTCGATCTTTGGGCTAGCGCATCTGTGGCACGGAATCAGTTTCTGCAGCGCTTAAGAAGCGAAGGGGTACGCATTACAAGCAGCTAAATGGTGACTGCACAGATGTTTAGAGGCGAATGAACGACGGCTATCGGTCGATACCACTGACCGCAACGGGTCGGCAACCGTCGGCCGCATCCGTCGGTTGGCGGCCAAAAGCGGTCGGTCGGCAACAGAGTATAGATCGTCGACGATCTTTAGCCGTGTGAGTCGTTTTGGCCCTTGAGATCACCTCAGGCAACCGGGGCACGTGGATTGATTCACAAATCAAAATTAATGTGCCAATATGACCGGCATGGAACTCCGTAACGTCCCGAACCAATCTCGTCATCGTCACGGTCGTCACTCGATGCGCCGTGGTTCGTTACGTCCATAGCAGGACATCCGGGATTGCAGTTCCCCCTTCCTGTACAAACGACCAAGGCGCCTATGGCGCCTTTTTTATTTTTTACCCCAAGGAGGACTCTCATGACCATGATTCGCGGAACACGCTTCATCGTTGGCAAGGAAGCCGCGCAAATGCGCGCTCTGGAAACCCAATTCCGGAGCTATCTTCATTAACGTCGGAGCAGAGGAGGTGATTGTCCCGGCGTTGTGGTCGCAAGATACATTCATTCAAAAAGCCGGTGGTAGCGAGATCATCGGCCAGATGTGGGCCTTTCCCGACAAGAAGGGACGCGCTTGCTGCCTGATTCCCGAGGCGACGGCACTGTTCCAGGAGCGATGCGGCGAGCTACTGGGCCGACAACGGGAGCGGATGTTGTTTTATATCGCTCGATGCTACCGCTATGAACGACCTCAAGCCGGTCGTTACCGCGAATTCTCGCAACTAGGATTTGAGTATCTATGCCCCAACCCGGAATCCGTGGTCAAACGTAGCCAGGAGGTGGCGACCGGCTTTTTCGATTCACTCGGCCTTCGCTATGAAATCGACGATTCGGCCCGCAGAGGCCTCAGTTACTATCTGAACGGTCGGGGCTTCGAAATGCGCTGCACCGAACTCGGCGCACAACAGCAAGTGGTTGGTGGCGGCGCCTATCGGGAGGGAGCCGGTTTCGGCATCGGCGCTGAACGACTGTTGTTAGCGATGACCGCTCAGGGGCTTGTGTAGTAACGTCCAATGCCGACGCGGCTTGCGGCTCGGGACAGTCGCAAGCTCCATATCGCCGGCTACACATAGTAAAGCGATGGCACGAGCGTCGGCTCTCCGCAATCTTGACTGTCCCTTGTGGGTCGCCAACGGCCATCCCCCCGGCCCAAACCGATCCCCCCAACCCACCTACTTCACCGCGACAAGCGGCCCGACAAACGCCTCGAAATGCGGCAGCCAGATCGGAATCGCCTCCTTGACCGCAAACATCCCGTGGCCGTTCTTGCCGAACGGCGGCTCGACGATCATCTGCCCGTGCCCGCCCGCCGCCTGAAACGCGGCAAACCACGTCGCCACGACTTCCGGCGCGAAATACTTGTCGTTCTGCACGTAATGCCAGAGCACCGGCACGCGCGTCGTGCTCGCGAAATGCCCGATCGTGTCGGCCATCTGCCGCGGATCGCACGGCATGCCGGGATGCGTCGCGGGATTCCCGCCGCGCCCGCCGGAGAAGTTCACCACCGCGACCACGCCCTGCGGCGCGTAGCTCGCCGCCGCCAGCGACGCGAAGCCGCCCGCCGATTGCCCGACCAGCACGATGCGGCTTCGATCCACCTGCGGCAACGTCTGCGCATACCGCACGGCCGCGAGCACATCGCGCGCGGCCTGCTGGCCGGCAGCGAGGTAATCGGGATGCCGGCACGACCCCGCATCCTCTTCGTCGACACCGCCCGTCGCACCGTACCCGCGACGGATCGGCACGATGACCGCGAAACCGTGCTGCACGAACGTCCGGATCTGCGGCAACGCGCGGTAGCGTCCCACCTTCGGCCGTGCGCGCGGATCGGGCGGGCTGCCGTGGCTCAGCACGATCAGCGGAAAGGGCCCGGGGCCGTCCGGCATGTAGGTCGTGGCGACGATGTCGCGTGTGCTCCCCCCTTCGTCGACCGGCACCTTGACGACGGTTTCATGCAGATCGGGGGCAATGGCGGTGTCTTCGACCGCCGTCGCCGCGCAGCCGGCAACGGAAGCGATCAACACGCCCGGGATCAGCACCCGGCACAGGGGGATGGCGATCGAGTTTCGGCGAACGACGATGCTCATGGGCAATCTCTCCACGAATCCAGGGATGACGGGCGAGGCTGTGGCGATGCGTACCGCGAAGGCGACAGTGTATCCGTGCGGCGCCGCAACCGGGCCGGCCGCATGCTTACAGCCCGCACCGGCTGCACACCCGGCACCGGCATCCTGATCGTCACCCGCCATCACCACCGGTAACTGACATCCCCCGTCACCGTCAGCCGCGTGCCGTAGAAGCATCCTCCCGCCGAAAAGCACGACGACACATAAGTCCGGTCGAACAGGTTGTTCACGTGCGCCGCGACGCGCCACCCCTTCCACGCCGGCCGCTCGACACCCAGGTCGTACGACAGCCCGAGATCGAAGAGCACGACGGCCGGCACGTCGAACGTATTGACGTTGTCGCCCGCGCTGCGCCCGACATAGCGCATGCCGCCGCCCACCCTCAGCCCGCGCAGCCCCGGCCGGTCGACCGCGTAGTCGAGCCACAGCGACGCCAGATGGCGCGGCACCGCCGCCACGCGCTTGCCGACGACGGCCGCGTCCGTATCGGCCTGCACCGTCGTGTCGAGATACGTGTACGCGGCGATCACGTCCAGTTGCTTCCAGACGCGCGACCGCCCTTCCAGCTCGATCCCGCGCGAGCGCACCTCGCCCGTCTGCACGTTGAAGAACGGATGCTCGGGATCGGCGGTCAGCACATTGCGCTGGCGAATGTCGAACGCGGCGATCGACGCGTTTTGCAACCGGTCCGGCGACTGGTAGCGCAGCCCGAACTCGAACTGCTTCGCCTTCGTCGGCGTGAACGGCTGGCCGTCGAAGCGCGTGCCGAGCGCCGGCTCGAACGACGTCGAATAGCTCAGGTACGGCGCGAAGCCGCTGTCGAACAGATAAACGGCCCCCGCGCGCCCGGTGAACGCACGCGTGCTCTGCCGCACGCTCGCGGAGCGCAGCAGGTCGTCGGTCGTCGTGCGCGACCATTCCTCGCGCCCGCCGAGCGTGAAAACCCAGCGATCCCAGCGCACCTGGTCCTGCAGGTAGACGCCGATCCGGTCGGGTGTCTGGCGCGTCTGCTGCCCGATCGGCGGCGCCGCGAACGGCTGCCCGTAATCGGGCGCACGCGTATCGAGCGGCGGCGCCGCGCCGAACCCCGATCCGACGAGGTTCGCCACCGCATGCTCGTACGACAGCCCGGCCAGCACCGTATGCTCGACCGGCCCCGTCATCATGCGCATCTCCGCCTGGTTGTCGAGCGCGAGATGGTTCACGTGCTCGCGCGACCACGACAGCGAACGGTTCAGCACGCCCGGCGCCAGGTAGGGCGCGACGAAATTGACGGCCGCGCCCGCGAAGTCGACGTCGAGATGCGTATAGCGCACGTTCTGCCGGACTTTCCACGTCGAGTCGAAACGATGCTCGAACGCGTAGCCGATCATCGCCTGCGTGCGGTCGTACGTGTCGAAGCCGGGCAGCCCCGGATAGAAGCGCGTCGGCATCCGCCGGCCCGCGTCCGGCCACAGCGTGCCGAGGGCCGGCAGCCAGCCCGCGAAGTTGTTGTGCGGATCGCGCTGGAACGAACCCAGCAGCGTGAAACTCGTATTGGCGTTCGGCTGCCACGTCAGCGACGGCGCGACGACGATCCGCTGCTGCCGCGAGTAATCGATCTGCTCGTCCGCGCGGCGCGCGAGGCCGTCGATCCGGTAGCGCCACGTGCCGTCCTGCGTCACGGGCCCGCTGAAATCGAACGCGAGCTGCCCGCGATCGCGGTTGCCGGTCTGCACGGCGAGCAGGTGCTGCGCGTCGCGCGTCGGCCGCTTGCTGACCATGTCGACGATGCCGCCGGGGCTCGCCTGCCCGTACAGCACCGACGCCGGGCCGCGCAACACGTCGATGCGTTCGAGCGTCCACGGATCGACGACGCTCGCGGCCCAGTTCACGCCTTTCGGCAGCGGCAGGCCGTCGAGCATCTGCGGATTGATCGCCGCCGCCGCGAAGCCACCGAAGCCGCGCAGGAACACGCTCTCGAGCACGCCGCCGGGGCGCGAGTCCGCGTACGTGCCCGGCGTGTAGCGCAGGCTCTCGCCGACGCTGTGCACATCCTGCCGGTCCATCTGTTCGCGCGTGACGACCGACAGGCCCTGCGGCACCTCGACGATCGCCGTGTCGGTCTTGGTGCCCGCGCGCGACACGTCGGCCGCGATGCCGTTCACGGGGCCGACGCCCGTCTCGCGCCGCCCGTCGACGACGATCGGCGCAAGCAGCGGCGCATCCGCGGGCTCGCCCGCGTCCGGCGCATCTTGCGCGGCAGCCGAAGCGGCGATCGGCATCGTAGCCGCGCACGCCAGTACGGCCGCCCAGCCCGGCACGCGCCGCAACGCCGCGCACGGCAACGGAAATCCAGGCCGCGCATCGCGGCCGATGTGTGATCGATTCATGTCGGGTTATCCGGAAAGCGGAGACGGGCGTCGGCGGATACGTCGCGCCCTTGGGTACGGAGACGGGCCGCTCTTGCAACGGCGACCTCGACTGAACAGCGAATGCGAATCATTTACGCCGACGCGGCGCGGGTAAATGCCGGTGGACGCAATCGACGAATGTGCGGCATGCATCGATCGGCCGCAGGTTTATTCGTCTGACGTTAACAAAATGTCACGTTTGAATGTCGTTATCCTGAACGACCAAATGAATGATCGGATGATAGGATAGCGACACCCTCAAGTTTCAAGCGACACACTTAATGTCAAGCCTGCCCCCGGCCACCCGACACTCCCTCGTCGATTCTGCGATCGAGATCCTCAAGTCCAACATCACTTCCGGCATCTGGCGCGTCGGCCAGCGCATTCCGACCGAGCTCGATCTCGCGAAGCAGCTCGAAGTCGGGCGCAATACGGTGCGCGAGGCGGTTCGCACGCTCGCGTATTCCGGCGTGCTCGAAGTGCGCCAGGGCGACGGCACCTATGTGCGCCGCAACGTCGATCCGGCCGAAACGATGCGCAACGTCGATCGTGCCGCGCGCAGCGACCATCTCGAACTGCAATGCATGCTCGAAACGGAATGCGCGCGCTACGCGGCGCGCCGGCGCACCGACGAGGATCTCGTGACGCTGCGCAAGCTGCTGAAGGCGCGCGGCGAGCGCGAAGCGTCGCGCGACGTGAAGAAGTTCGTCGAGCGCGACCGCGCGTTTCACATCGCCGTGGCCGCCGCCTCGCACAATCACGCGCTCGAAGCGCTGTATCGCTATTTCTCGGGCTCGATCCTCGCGAACGTGGAAGACATCCTCGTCGAACTCGACGAGGCCGAGATCCCCGAGCCGGACATGCGGGCACACCAGGCGGTGCTCGATGCGATCGAACAGCGCGACGAGAACAAGGCGGTGCGCGCGACGCTCGCGATCCTCAAGCCGCAGATGACCTGGCTCGAGACGCGCGAGGCGCCCGCCGCCTGACGGGCACCGTACGCCCGGTATGGCCGGTGCGCGCTACGCGGCGACGGCCTCGATCACATCGATCTGCCCGTCCGGCGCGGAGCGGAGCCCCGCGGGCCGCCAGCCGGCGGCGACGAGCAGCGCGTCGTATTCGTCCCGCGTGCGCTCGCGGCCGCTGCCCCAGCACATCATGTGGATGTCGTAGAGCTTCGAGAAATGCGCGACGCCCGGCGCCGGCACGACCCGCTCGATCACGAACACGCGCGCGCCGTCGCGGGCGCTTTCGCGTGCCCGCCTGAGGATCGCCACGCATTCGTCGTCGTTCCAGTCGTGCAGGATCAGCTTCAGCAGGTAGACGTCGGCGGCCGGCACCGCGTCGAACATGTTGCCGCCCGCCTTGCTGCAGCGCGCGCTCACGCCCATCCGCTGCGCCCAGTCGTCCGCGTCGCCGTCGATCACCTCCGGCAGGTCGAACACGACACCGGTCAGCGCGCCGAACCGCCGCAGCAGGCTGCACAGCATGTGCCCCTGGCCGCCGCCGATGTCGCACGCGTGCGTACCCGGCGCGAACGTGACATCGCGCAGCGCATCGACGACCTGTTCCGACTGCACCGTCGAGAAGCTCGACATCGCGCGCTTGAAATCGCTTCGGTAGCGTTCGTGATCCTTCGCATAGTCGAACGCCATCGCGCCGAACTCGCGGACGAAGCCGTTCTGCTGCCCCTCGCGCACCATGTCGGGCAGGTGCGCCCAGATCGCGTAGTGCTCGGGGCCCTCCTGCAACAGCACGAAATCGCGCAGCGTACTCGCGGCGTCCGCGTGCAGCAGCGCCCCCGCCGCGGTGGCCCGGAAGCCGCGCCGCGTGTCCTCGTCGAGCAGCCCGAGCGCGGCGAGCGCGCGCAGCAGCCGGTACAGCAGCGGTTCGTCGACGTCGAGCGTCGCCGCGAGCGCGGCCGACGAAACCGGTGCATCCGTCGTGACCGCATCGAACACGCCGAGCCGCGTGCCCGCATACAGGATCCGGCTGCGCCACCGCCCGAACAGCGTATCCAGCACCTGTTTTGCCGCATTTTCCATAAAGCACTCCTGAACAGGGTTCGACCGCGCCGGCGCACGATGCACCGGGCGATCGCATCGTCAACGAAGCAGGCGGATCACTGCTCGTGCAGGAATTCCCGGATCGGGTAGCCGACATGGCGCTGCGCATCGAGCGTATAGCCGAGGATGCGGTCGCCGCGCTTGAGCTCCGTGATGTTGTGCACGCTGCCATTCGGCCCGAGCACGCGCACGTGCCAGTCGTCCTGCGCAATGATGTTGATCGCGCGATTCGCGGCATTCTTCGCCTCGATCAGCAGCAGCGGCCGCGTCTCGACCTTCGCGCGCCCGACCACGACGCGACGTGCCTTGCCCTGCACGTTGACGGCGAGGATCTCCGCGCCCGATTCGAGCTCGGCGAGGTAGCGGGTGCGGTTGTCCGGCGCGACGACATACGAATGGAGCGCGGCCGCGTTCACGCGGAACGGGCGCGTCGGCATGTACGGCAGCGGGTGCGTCTCGCTGCTGATCAGGATCATGCCGGTCGAATACGAGCCCACGAGGATGCCCTCGTCCTGCTCGAAGCGCGAGCAGGTGTCGACGCATACGCGCTCGCCCGGCCCCAGGTGCGTGAGCCCGACGATCTCGATTTCCTCGAGCTGCAGATCCTCGACCGTGTCGCTGCAGATCGACACGAGCTGCGTGGCCTGCCCGACCTGCGTCGGCGTGAGCAGCACGCCTTCGGGGCCGCGCTGCAGCACGTTCAGCGTCACTTCGGCATCCTCCAGGTCGGCGACGACGGTGATCAGCTCGCCCGCCGCGCGATCGGCGGCCGCCAGCAGGATCTCGAGCGGGATCTTGCTCGGGTCCTGCAGGAATTCGACGAGCAGCCACGGCGTGGACACCGACAGCTCGCACGCGCGCGTGAGCGTCGCCTCGCCCGTCACTTCGATGAACACGCCGAGCTCGACGCCGTCCGGCACCGCGAAATCGACCGGCAGTCCGTCCTTCACGAGGACGATCTGCACCTGCTCGAGCAGCGCGGCATCGGCCGGATGCCGATCGACGACTGCGACCTTGCACGCGCTCGGCGGCAGCCGCCCGGCCTGCTCCGCATCCTTCACGACGAATGCGGACACGCCGACATGCAGCGCTTCCTCGGTGATCTCGTCCGCGAGCTCGCCGATGTTGCGCAGGTCAATCCAGGAAAGCTTCTTCAAGGCCAATCTCCTTCGAAGGGGATAAAGCAGGTTGAATGACAGGGTGAAACTAGCGACTGACGGCAACGGCCGAACGCGACGCGGCGGCCCGCATCCGGCAATCCACCCAGCCGGCACCCGGCTCGTAGCCGGCCAGCCGGACGCCGGGCGCGACATCGGCGAGCCCGACGGCCGTGCCGCCGTCGGTCCGGAACCGCACCGCGCGGTCGCCGCGCAGCACGACACGCGTGCTCGTGCCGGATGCGCTGCGCGTGTGCAACGCGACGAGCGGCGCGGATTCGATCCGCACGCGGCCGACCACGATCGCGCGCGTGTCGCCCGCCGCGCCGACCGTCAGGATCCGCTCGCCCGAACGCAGCAGCGAAAGCTGGCGCGCGCGGTCGCCGCCGCAGAACACGAACGATTCGGCCGAGCCCGCGTCGATGCCGAACACGAGCGGCCGGCCCGGCGGGTGCGCGGCGCCGGCCGCGACGACGAGCAGCATGCTGGTCGCGCTCGCGCCGGCCAGCACGCACTCTTCGCCGTCGAGCTGCGAACAGCCGTCGATCACCGCATGCAGCCCGACGCCGAGCGGCTCGACGCGCTGCACCTCGAATGCCTTCAGCTTCAGCGGCTCGCGCGAGCGCAGCTCGCCGCACGCGGCCAGCACGCCGCGCAACGCGGCCGCATCGCGCGGTGCGAACGCGATGTCGACCGGCGACTGCGCATGCTTGCGCGCGAGGTAAGCCGCGCCGTGCGGATCGGCGAGCGACACGACGATGCGGCACGCGGCGTCGCGGACACCCTCGAGCAGGCGCTCGAGCGGCATCGTGGTCGCGAGCGCGTAGTCGAGCAGGACGAGCGCGTGCCGCGCGATCGCGGCGCGCGCGGCATCGAAATCGGCCGCGCCGTCGATCCTCACGTGAACGCCCGCGAGCGGCGCATGCGCATCGTCGACCAGCGTCGCGACGCCCGCCGTCGAAACGGTCAATAGCGCCGCCGCGCCGGCCGCGCACGTATCGCGACCGGCCTCGGCCACCACGACGCGGCGCGCGCCGGCCCTCGCCGCGTCGGCCGCGACGGCGCCTGCCTGCGCGCCGAGCGCGCGCAGGTCGATCCACGGATAGCGATGCATGGAAACCCTCGATGGTCGAAAAAGACCGGGTACGACGGCCCGGCGCAGCGAATCAGGCGGCCAGGTGCGCGGCGCGCCGCTCGACGCCGTGCACCGCGTCCGACAGGCGGCGGATCAGCGGGGCGGCCTTCGGCGCGGCGAACACGTTGCGGCCGGCCGCGATGCCGAGCGCGCCCGCGTTCATCACCCGCGACGTGAACGCGACGAACTCGTCTTCGGGCAGCTTCGCGCCGCCCGCGACCAGCACCGGCAGCGACGAACCGGCGATGATGTCGGCCATGCTCGCGGCGTCGCCGCTGTACGGCAGCTTGACGATGTCGGCGCCGAGATCCGCCGCGACGTTCGCCGCATGGGCGATCAGTTCGGCCTGCGGACGATCGCCGAGGCCGGGGCCGCGCGGATAGATCATCGCGAGCAGCGGCAGCGACCAGCGCGCGCATTCGGTCGCGATGCGGCTCAGGTCGAGCAGCTGCTGGGATTCCGTTTTCGAGCCGAGATTCACGTGCACGCTGACCGCGTCCGCGCCGCTCGCCAGCGCGTCCTCGACGCTCGCGAACAGCGTCTTCGCGTTCGCGTCCTCCGCGTAGCGCGTGCAACCGTTCAGGTGCACGACGAGCGCGAGATCGCTCAGCACGTCGGGCGCCAGGAAGCGCGCGCGGCCCCGATGCACGACGATCGCGTCGCCGCCGTGCGCGGCGATGTCGCCAACCAGTTGCCGCAACTGCTGCGGATGGGCGATCGGCCCGTCCGCGAGCGAATGATCGAGCGGCACCATCAGACACTTGCCCGACGCGGCACGCACCACCCGCCGCATCCTGAGCGCCTTGCCAGAAACCGATAGAAGAGCGTTCATCCGTGATTCCTCGCCAGAAATGGAAAGGCCGGCCCGTTCGACTTCAGCCTGCCCCCGGGGTGCCCGCTTGCGGGCGGAACTGGAGCGACAACCGAGCAACGCTTGCAGCAAATCTTGCGACGTGTAAGACTTGCATAGACCCAATCATCCTATGATTGGATCATCCTTGCAAGTGCCTTGCGAGCGATCCCGTTTCCCGACCGGGGGACGCATTCGTCGCGGCATCGCTTCCCCTTTGCAGACAACGGCAGCACATCAACCTGTGAGGTGTCTATGAAGTTCGGCGTGTCCTTCCTGCCCGATACCGGCCCGGCCGACCGCCCGGCGGCCGACTATTACGCCCAGGCGCTGAAGCTCAGCGCGCTGTCCGAGCGGCTCGGCTACACGTACGTAAAGATGACCGAGCACTACCTGAAGCCGTACGGCGGCTACAGCCCGTCGCCGCTGATGTTCCTCGCGGCCGTGGCCGCGCAGACGAAGTCGATCCGCCTGATGACGGGCGGCATCCAGGCGTCGTTCCATCATCCGATCCAGCTCGCGGCCGAAGCCGCGCAGCTCGACGCGATCTCGAACGGGCGGCTCGAGCTGGGCTTCGCGCGCGCCTTCCTGCCGTACGAATTCGATGCATTCGGCATCGATCTCGACTCGAGCAAGACGCGCTTCCAGCAGACGATCGACGCGACGGTGCGGCTTCTCGCCGAGGAATCGGCCAGCGAGGACACCCCGTTCTTCCGCTACCGCGACGCGCAATCGCTGCCGCGCCCGACGCAGCAGCCGCGCCCGCCGGTGTGGGTCGCGGCGCTGCTCACGCCGTCCAGCTTCGAGTGGATCGGCGAACGCGGCTTCAACCTGCTGATGGCCGCGCCGCCGCGCAAGGCCGCGCTCGCGAAGACACAGGAGATGGTGGCGCTCTATCGCGACACGTTCGAGCGCCATCACGGCCACACCGGCCGCAAGCCGCAGGTCGCGATCAGCATCCCGCTGATGATCGGCACGTCGGACGCGCATGCGCTGGCACTCGCGGAGCCGCGCCTGCGCCATCACTGGCGCAATTTCGCGGAAGCGGCGAAGTCGTGGGAGCAGGTGCAGTCGCCGGCCTACCAGGGCTACAACGAAGCGATGAAGAACAAGATGGGCGGCATGGACACGGCCGACCTCGACGCAACCGCCGTGCTCGGCACGCCCGACACCGTGCGCCAGCGCATTCGCGCGCTCGAGGCCGACCTCGGCCTCGACGCGATCCTGTGGCACATCGACTACGGCGCGCAGCCGTACGAACTGATGAGCAACAACCTGGAGGTGTTCGCCCGCGACGTGCTGCCGGGACTATGACGCCATGCCGATTCCTTCCGGATCCACCACGGGCTCGCCCATGACACCGTCCCTGTCACTCGACACGATCGTCGTCGGCGCCGGCATCGGCGGCCTCGCCGCCGCGCTCGCGCTGCGGCGCGCCGGCCATCGGGTCACCGTCCTCGAGCAGAGCCGGGCGTTTCGGGAAGTCGGCGCCGGGCTGCAGGTCGTGCCGAACGCGACGCGCGCGCTGCGTACGCTCGGCGTGCTCGACCGGCAGCGGCTGGCCGCCGTCGCCCCGATCGCGACGATCCGCCGCCGCTGGCAGGACGGCAGCCTGCTCGGTTCCTTCCCGCTCGGCGACGATGTCGAAGCCGAGTTCAACGCGCCGTACTGGAACGCGCATCGCGCCGACCTGCATGCCGCGCTGCTCGATGCCGTGCGCGACCCGTACACGGCCGGCCCGCCGGTCCCCGTCCTCGGCGGCATCGCGGTGCGCGGCCTCGACGCATACGGGCCGGACGGCGCGACGCTCGTCGATGCGGCGGGCACGCGCTGGCGCGCGGATCTCGTCGTCGCGGCCGACGGCATTCATTCGACGCTGCGCCACGCGCTGCTCGGCGACGACGCGCCGCACTACAGCGGCGACGACGCGTATCGCGCACTGATCGACGCCGATGCGATCGACCCGCGCTCGCCCGTGTTCGAGATCGTCCGGGAACCGCAGGTGACGATCTGGCTCGGGCCCGGCCGGCACGCGATCCATTACTGGGTGCGCGACCGCCGGCTGCTGAACCTCGTCGTGATCGTGCCGGGCGACGGCAGCACGCGCGAATCGTGGAGCAGCAAGGGCGACCGCGCGACGCTCGAGGCCGAGCTCGCCGGCTGGGATCCGCGCCTCGTCGGGCTGATCCGCTGCGCGTCGGACCTGAGCCGCTGGTCGCTGCACGACCGGCAGCCGCTCACGCGCTGGGTGTGGGACAGCGTGTGCCTGCTCGGCGACGCATGCCACCCGATGCTGCCGTACCAGTCGCAAGGCGCCGCGCAGGCGCTCGAGGACGCGGTCGTGCTCGGCCGGTGCGTGACCGGGCTCGCGTCGAAGGACGCGCTCGGCGCCGCGCTGGTCGAATACCAGCGCCTGCGGATCGACCGCAGCGCGCGGATCCAGCTTGCATCGGCCGGCAACGGCGGCGTGTTCCACCTGCCCGACGGCCCCGAACAGCAGGCGCGCGACGCCGAGCTCAAGTCGCGCCGCGCCGACTTCAAGTCCTATCACTGGACCTGGGCCGACGCGTACCAGCTTTGACGCCCGCCCCGGTGCCGCGCGGCGCGACCCGCGCGGCACCGGGGCTCCTCGCGACAGGACCGCATCATGACGAACACCGTGGACATTGCGCAGCAACTGAAACAGGCGATGCGCGGCGTGGCCGCCACCGTCACGATCGTGACGACCGGCGGCGACGGCGCCGCCGCCGCACCGTGCGCGCTGACCGCCAGCTCGTTCACGTCGGTCGCGCTCGATCCGCCGACCGTGCTGGTGTGCATCAACCGGCGCGCGAGCATTCACGCGTCGATCACCGGCCGCCGGCGCTTCTGCGTGAACGCGCTGCGAAGCTGCCACGTGCCGCTCGCGCTCGCGTGCAGCACGACGGGCTCCGACGCGCGTTTCGCGCACGACGCATGGCGTACCGACGCGGCAACAGGTCTGCCCTATCTCGAGAACGCGCAGACATCGTTCTTCTGCGACACGCTCGAACAGGTCGAGGTCGGCTCGCATTCGATTCTGGTCGGGCGGGTCACGCGCGTCGCGATGTCCGCCGACGTGAACCCGCTGATGTACGTGAACGGCGCGTTCGCCGCCGTCCGCTCGCTGCCGTCCGATGCCGGCGGCGGGTAACGGGCGCACGTGCCGTTGTTTCGAGCATTCGTTCGCGGGGTTCGCACCGGGCCCGTTTGCTCGAGGCAACACGCCCCCCACCGATGCGTGCGTCACGCGTGATGCCGCACGCAATCGTTGCGTGCGCTGCAGTCACGCTGCGCGCGCACATCACGCACTACCATTGCGCCGCATGCACGCGATGAAACGGAGAAGCCGATGGCACCCGACCTGAACCTGCTGATTTCGCTCGATGCGCTGCTCGAAGAGGGCAGCGTCGTCGGCGCCGCACGCCGCATGAACCTCAGCCCGCCCGCGATGAGCCGCACGCTCGCGCGCATCCGCGAAACGGTCGGCGACCCGATCTTCGTGCAGGCCGGCCGCAAGATGGTGCCGACGCCGCGTGCGCTCGAACTGCGCGGCGTCGTCCGCGAAACCGTGGAGCGCGCATCGCAGTTGCTCGCGCCGTCCGCGGAAATCGATCTCGGCACCCTCGACAAGCAGTTCAACGTGCGTGCGAACGACGTCTTCGTCGGCCTGCACAGCAGCCGGCTGCTCGAGGAGATGGCGCGCGGGATGCCGCGCGCGATGCTGCGCTTCATGCCCGAGGAAGACGACATCGACGACGACGCATTGCGCAGCGGCCGCATCGACCTCTTCATCAGCGCGTCGCGCCGCCTGGGGCCGGAGATTCGCGTGCAGCCGCTGTTCACGACGACCTTCGTCGGCCTCGCTCGCCACGACCACCCGATCTTCGACGACGACATCACGCCCGAGCGCTTCGCGCGCTGGCCGCATATCGGCGTCTCGCGGCGCGGCAAGTCGGCGGGGCCGATCGACGACGCGCTCGCCGCACGCGGGCTCGCGCGCCACGTGCTGCTCGTCGTGCCGACGCCGTATGCGGCGATCTTCGCGCTGCAGGCGTCGGACCTGATCCTGCCGCTGCCCGAGCATCTCGCGCGCGGCGCGGTGCGGGCCGGGCTCGGCGTGCGCACGTTCGAACTGCCGGTGCCGCTCGAAACCGTGCTGATCACGCAGGCGTGGCATCCGCGCTTCCAGAGCGACCCTGCGCACCAGTGGTTGCGGCGTGTCGTGCGCGGGCTGTGCACCGGCCAGCCGGCGCTGCGTGCGGCGCATGCATGACGGATGCGTTGCACGCACTCGTCGAGTGCAAAGACGTCACTGTTCGGCATGCATGGCGCGACCGTAGACTGGCTTCGTCCTTTCTCATGGAGCGACTGCAGTGCATGACGCAGCAGATCAGACGCGCGCCGTCGCGGCGCCGCCCCGCCGCCTGACTCGCGCGGCCGCGGCGCTGATCGCGCGCATCGACATCTTCACGCCGCGCGGCGCGTATGTCGCGCGCTCGGTCATCGCCGCCGCGCTCGCGCTCGGCGTCGCGTACCTGCTCGAACTGGAAACGCCGTATTCGGCCGCGTCGACGGTGCTGCTCGTGATCAATCCCGTCCAGGGCGCGGTGATCGGCAAGGGCGTGTGGCGCGTGGTCGGCACGATCGCGGGGATGGTCGTCGCGTTCGTGCTGATGGGCTGCTTCGCGCAGCAGCCGCTGCTGTTCATCCTCGGCTTCGCGTTCTGGCTCGGCGTCTGCGTCGCGGGCATGACGCTGCTGCGGCACTTCCGCGCGTCGGGCACCGTCGTGGCCGGCTACACGATCGGCCTGGCGACCTACGGCGCGATGCAACATCCCGAGCTGACCTTCGAACACGTGATCGGGCGCGGCTCGACGGTCGCGATCGGCGTGCTGTGCCTGAGCCTCGTGTCGATGCTGCTCGGCACGCGCGACGTGCACGCGAAACTCGACGCGCTGGTGACGCGCGTCACCGCCGACGTCGCGCGGGTCATCGCCGCGCAGCGCAACGGCCTCGCGGCGGCACCGGCCGACGACAAGCGGCACGCGCTGTTCGCCGGCATCTACGGCATCGACGATCTGCTCGCGCTCGGCAAGGCCGAATCGGAGGATCTCGCGCAACGCGCGGCCGCCGTGCGGCACGGGATGGCATCGCTGTTCGGCGCGCTCGCGGGCGGCATGCCGCCGCTGCCGGCCGACAGCCCCGGCGCGCGCGCGGTCGCATCGCTTCAGCCGCGTCTCGCGGCCGCGTGGCAGGCCGCCGCCGACGCATTGGGCGACGGCCCCGGCGGCGCGACGCACGCGCATGCGCTGCTCGGCGACGCGCGCGAACGCCTGCGCGACGCCCTCGACGGCATCGCGCTCGGCGATCCGCGCGACGATGCGGCGTTGCTGATCGCCGGCGAGCGGCTGATCGAACAGATCGACGACTACCGCGCGGCGCTCGACGGGCTCGTCGAATTGCAGCGCCCGCGCCGGGCTACCGGCCCGCGCGGGTGCGCTTTCACCGCGACACGGGCGCGGCCCTGCGCAACGGCGTGCGCGCCGCGTGCGCGATCGTGATCTCGG